>CP097899.1:4594735-4931682 GCA_023639215.1 Candidatus Pristimantibacillus lignocellulolyticus | reverse complement strand
CTAGGGTGGTACCACGTGAGCAATCCTCTCGTCCCTAGCGTTAATCCGCTAGGGATGAGAGGTTTTTTTGTTTAGAGGAAGTTCAAAAAATGGACTGTGATAACGATGAGTATGCTAACGCATCGTATTCGACGTCGAATTTGAAGTGAATTTTGGAAGGTCGGTACGCATGTACAAGGTACGTACATTTATGTTCCTCCTTCCTAAAATTGACTCCATCTTCTCGGCTTACGAAAGCCCACTTTTTGAACCTTCATTGTAAGTGAATTTATGCTTCCGAAGTAACTTTTTGTTTTATAGAAGTTATAGCAGGTAGCTACAAAAAGTTTGGTTTATGCTTCCGAAGTAACTTTTTGTTTTATAGAAGTTATAGCAGGTAGCAACAAAAAGTTTTTAGGAGGAATAACAATGAGTACAGAGCAATCACGTCATGGGTATAGTCCATTGACGATTGAACCTAAGTGGCAACAATATTGGGATGCTAATAAGACTTTTAAAACAGGTGAAGATAAAGATAAGCCTAAATTTTACGCTTTAGATATGTTCCCTTATCCATCTGGATCTGGTCTGCATGTAGGACATCCTGAGGGTTATACGGCGACAGATATTTTGTCTCGTTATAAGAGAATGCAAGGTTACAACGTTCTTCATCCAATGGGTTGGGATGCTTTCGGTTTGCCTGCGGAGCAACATGCGATAGATACAGGACAACATCCGCGCGATTTTACTATCAAAAATATCGATAATTTCCGTCGCCAGATTAAATCTCTTGGTTTCTCGTATGACTGGGATCGTGAGATTAGTACGACGGATCCTGAATATTATAAATGGACACAATGGATTTTCATTCAACTTTACAATCGTGGTCTTGCTTATGTTGCAGAAGTTCCGGTTAACTGGTGTGAAGCGCTTGGTACGGTTCTAGCGAACGAAGAAGTTATCGATGGGTTGAGTGAACGTGGTAATCATCCAGTTGTGCGTAAGCCAATGCGTCAATGGATTTTGAGAATTACAGAATATGCTGAACGTTTACTTGAAGATCTTGAAGATCTTGATTGGACTGAAAGCATTAAAGATATGCAGCGTAACTGGATTGGTAAATCCACAGGTGCAGAAGTAACATTCCCAATTGAAGGTTCCGATGAATCACTTGTTGTATTTACAACTCGTCCAGATACATTATTTGGTGCAACGTATTGCGTGTTAGCACCAGAACATGAGCTTGTTGAACAAATTACTTCTGCTGAGCAACAAGAAGCAGTTAAAGCTTATCAACTGTTAGCTTCTCGTAAGAGCGACCTAGAGCGTACCGATCTTGCAAAAGAAAAAAGTGGTGTATTTACTGGTGCATATGCAGTAAACCCTGTGAATGGTGCTAAAGCTCCGATCTGGATTGCTGATTATGTTCTTGCTGGATACGGTACTGGTGCAATTATGGCTGTTCCTGGTCACGATACACGCGACTATGAATTTGCTAAACAATTTGATCTACCTATTATCGAAGTCGTTTCTGGTGGTAATGTAGCTGAAGAAGCTTATGCTGGTGATGGTCCACATGTTAACTCCGATTTCTTGAATGGTCTTAACAATGCAGATGCAATGGCGGCAATGATTAAATTCCTTGAAGAGAACGGTAAAGGAGCTGCGAAAGTAACTTATCGTCTTCGTGACTGGTTGTTCTCTCGTCAACGTTATTGGGGAGAGCCAATTCCAATTATTCACCTTGAAGATGGAACAATGAAAACAGTGCCTGAAGATCAATTGCCATTGTTACTACCAGACGTTGAAGCTATCAAACCATCTGGTACTGGTGAGTCACCACTTGCTAACGTAACAGAATGGATAAACACTGTTGATCCTGAAACTGGTATGAAGGCTCGTCGAGAGACTAATACTATGCCACAATGGGCTGGTAGCTGTTGGTATTACCTTCGTTTCATCGATCCTAAGAACAATGAGCAACTTTGTTCTCCTGAGAAACAAGCAGAGTGGCTTCCAGTTGATCTATACATTGGTGGAGCTGAGCATGCTGTACTTCACTTACTATACGCTCGTTTCTGGCATAAAGTACTTTATGATATCGGTGTAGTTAATACGAAGGAACCATTCCAAAAATTAGTTAACCAAGGTATGATTCTTGGTACAAATAATGAGAAAATGTCCAAATCTCGTGGTAATGTTATTAATCCAGATGAAATTGTCAATGAGTATGGGGCAGATACACTACGTATGTACGAAATGTTTATGGGGCCGCTAGAAGCTACGAAACCTTGGAGTGCCAATGGCGTTGAAGGTTCTTATCGTTTCTTAAGTCGTGTATGGCGTCTGTTTGTAACAGAAAGTGGAGAGCTTAATCCACGTGTTTCTGATAGTGAGCCAGCAAGTGATGCATTTATGCGCACATGGCATCGTTCTATTAAGAAAATTACTGACGATATGGAAAATTTACGTTTCAACACGGCGATTAGCCAAATGATGATTTTCGTAAATGAAGCATATAAAGCTGAAGTTTTACCACGTAAAGCAATGGAAGACTTTGTGAAAATGATTTCACCACTTGCTCCGCATCTAGCTGAAGAGCTATGGGAAGTACTTGGACATTCCGGTACAATCACATATCATGCGTGGCCAACATTTGACGAAGCTTGGACAGTGGACCAAGAAGTTGAAATTGTTGTTCAAGTTAACGGTAAAATTATCGAGCGTATTTCTATTGCAGCTGATCTTGATGTGGCAGATATGGAAGCTCAAGCTAAAGCTTTACCGAAAGTTGCAGAACTAATCAAAGGTAAAACTGTTCGTAAAGTAATTGCAGTTAAAGGTAAGCTTGTTAATATCGTAGCAAACTAGTACAAAAAAGAGATGGCGGAAATAGCTAAACATAGCTATTGTCCGCCAACTTCTTCTCTATCGAATGTTTGATTAACTACTTCTAAATCCTCGTAATATTTGGCATGTGTTGTCCGTATTAAAGCATTAAAAATTCCCGCAGTTTCGCTACTTAACATATGGAGTGCTTTGGCTGTAATTCCCCCTGGCACAGCAACTCGCTGTTGAACCTCTTCTGTTGTCATACCACCTTCAGTAAGTAATAACCCCGTACCTAATAGCATATTACTTGCGATCTTCATTGCACCTTCTCTTGGAATTCCGGTTTCTTCCACTGCTGAGTCAATAAATTGTTGCAGTAAAAATGCAAAGAAAGCAGGACCACAACTTGAGATATCTGACACAACTCTAGTAAAACTCTCCTCAATTTTGATGGGTTCACTTATATACGAAAGTAATTTTTGCAACTTTGTCTGATAAATTTCTTCGATTTGATTGCCGTAAATACATAGTGTAGCACCACTCCACATTTTATTAGTGATACTTGGAATTATTTTCGCAACTCTACAATTCAATTCCGACTCAAGATGAGACAACAGAACAGGACTCGTAATCGAAACGATAATTTGTTCTTCATGTACATAAGGTTTAATTTCTGAAATAACGGTAGCAAACTCATGAGGTTTTATACAAAGAAATACGATCTCAGTTTCAAAGACAACATGTACATTATTACTTTCAACTTCAATGCCAGGATATTTATATGCTAGTGCCTGAGCTTTTTCTATACTTCGATTGCTGACTTTAATTTGTGACGGTTCAACTGCTTCCGATAAGATGAAAGATTCAATCAATAGGCTCCCCATACTTCCTGCTCCGATAAATCCAATTTTCATCGCGATAACCTCCTAAAACTTTTCGAACGGATTATATTTACTTCTATGCAGCGAAAAGTTACCTCGTAAGTATAAGCTATTATGAAAGTGACGAAAGCTCTATTCTTTTATCTATCGTATTCCCTAAGGCTTGTATGTTATGTCAATAAATAATGCCAGAAGAAGGTGAATGTATTGAAACAGAAAGAATCAAACATTTCAGCAGTTACGTTTATGTGGATTGGAATGCTAGGTACAGGGCTTTTATTAGTTACGATGGCAATCTTTATTCATTATTCTGAAACACAGAAGGGAGCAGAGGAATCGTTAAACTTGCTTTTGGAAGAGAAACTTCTAGAACAAGATGAAGCCGGAAAGGTGATAACATTGAGTATGAACGATAATTCAACGGATAGTGTAAAAGTAAAAGATGACTCAATTGTTGGTACATCATTAGAAGAAGTGCAAATGAATAACACAGATGAGGAAGAAAATTCTACTGAAGTGCCAATGAACTCTAATAATAGTATGGAAGAAACTGAAATTACTAACCAATCAAGTAAAATTAATATAAATACGGCAACTTCAGAGCAATTGCAACAGTTAAAAGGGATAGGACCTTCAAAAGCAAAAGCGATAATTGAAGATCGTGAACAAAAAGGGCTTTTTAAAAATATAGCTGATATTAAGCGTGTTAAAGGTATTGGGGAAAAACTTTATGCTGGAATACAAGAAAGTATTGTAGCCAAGCCATAGATCAGTCATAATGGAATTGAAAGTGGTTTCATGGCATTTATTTAATATATTGTCATTCATGGGCTAGATTTGCTTATTATTGCGATCTATACGTGGAGAAACCGCAACAAAAAGTTTAGCTTACGCTTACGAAGAGACTTTTTGTTAACAGAGATGTCCTTCGAGAAGCAACAAAAAGTTTAGCTTACGCTTACGAAGAGACTTTTTGTTTACAGATGTCCCTCGAGAAGCAACAAAAAGTTTAGGAGGAATTATTAATGTCTGAACAAAGAAAACTTTCGCTTGAAACGCTATCCGTCCACGGAGGTCAAACTATCGATCCAACAACGATGTCACGAGCAGTACCAATCTATCAAACGACATCATACGGATTCAAAGATACAGATCATGCAGCTAATCTATTTGGTCTTGCTGAATTTGGTAATATTTACACTCGAATTATGAACCCGACATCGGATGTATTCGAGAATCGTGTAGCTCAACTTGAAGGTGGGGCAGCAGCGCTTGCAGTTTCTTCTGGACAAGCAGCAATTACTTATTCCATTTTCAATATTGCAGGTGCAGGTGATGAGATTGTTTCATCAACTAGTCTTTATGGTGGTACATACAACTTGTTTGCTCACACATTTAAGAAATTAGGTATTACAGTAAGATTCGCAGATCCGTCTGATCCTAACAATTTCAGAGCTTATATTAACGAAAAGACAAAAGCCATTTTTGTAGAAACAATCGGTAATCCTAAAGGCGATGTTATTGATCTAGAAGCAGTAGCTGCGATTGCTCATGAACATGGTATTCCACTTATAGTTGATAATACGTTCCCGAGCCCATACTTATGCCGTCCGATTGAACATGGCGCTGATATTGTTGTTCACTCAGCTACGAAATTCATTGGCGGTCACGGGACATCAATTGGTGGTATTATCGTTGACGGTGGTAAATTCGACTGGTCAGCAAACGATAAATTTCCAGGATTGACTGAGCCAGACCCTACGTATAATGGTATCGTGTATACAGACGCTCTTGGACCAATTGCTTATATTATTAAAGCTCGTGTTCAACTTCTTCGCGATATGGGAGCAGCTTTATCACCATTCAATTCATTCTTGCTATTACAAGGTCTTGAAACATTACATTTACGTATGGATCGTCATTGCTCTAACGCACAAGCAGTTGCTGAGTATTTGGAAGCACATGAAGCGGTTGAATGGGTGAACTACCCTGGTCTTCCTAGTCATCCTTCTTATGAACTGGGACAGAAATATTTGCCGAACGGCCAAGGTGCGATTATGACATTTGGCATTAAAGGTGGAATAGAAGCTGGTAAGAAGTTAATTAATGCCGTTCAACTATTCTCACACCTAGCTAACGTTGGTGATTCTAAGTCACTAATTATTCATCCTGCTAGTACAACTCATCAGCAATTAAGTGATGATGCAAGAGAAGCAGCTGGTGTTGCAGCAGGTATGGTTCGTCTGTCTGTTGGTACTGAAGGTATTCAAGATATTATTGCTGATCTAGAGCAAGCGATTGCCTCTAGTCAACAATAATAGTCTTAATTTCAATTTCTTTCTTTGCAAAATTGTTCGTTGAGCGCTTATAATAGATGCAATAAAACATAGTGGACATGCAGCAATGAAAGGAAGAGTATCATGTTAGAAAATATTGATAAATCAGTTCGTAAAGACTGGGATACATACTTTATGGACATTGCGTATATGGTTTCAACTCGTTCAAGATGTCATCGTCGTCATGTAGGGTCGGTACTTGTTCAAGGTAAAAAGTTATTAGGAACCGCTTATAATGGTGCTCCAATGGGAGTAGAAGACTGCGAAGAGGCAGGTTGTATGATAACAGAGGAGTATGAGGTTGTACATGATGATCAAGGTACCGAAAAAATGATCAAAAAACAACGTTGTATTCGTACTATTCATGCGGAACAAAATCTTCTACTATTTACAGATCGGATCGACCGAGAAGGATCTGTCGTCTATGTGACAGATCAACCATGTTGGACTTGTGCTAATATGCTTGCCAACAGTGGGGTGAAAGAAATTGTATATCATCGACCTTATAAGAAAGATGATATTAAAGTAAGGCACTTAATGGAGCAAGTTGGCATTCTATTCCGTTCCCTTGATCTATATGAACCGCCAGCTCTTGCTGCAATGGAAATTCAGCAATAATAACATTATAGTTAGTCCTAGGAAGAACCTAATGACTGCTCTTTTGAGTAGTCATTAGGTTCTTTTTTTGTTGGGAGGAAGGGACATATGATTAATAGACGACCAGTTATTGCGATAACAACTTGTTGGTTGCTTGGAAATATTATTATTAGTAATAACGACACTATAACTATTATTTTATGGATAGCAAGTTTACTTTTAATTGCAATAATTACAGTATTATTACGACGGTGCACAATAATTCTTGCCTTGATATTAGTAGGGTGCCTTATTGCTGGAGCGGGACAAAGATATATGGTAGATCTGCATAATAAGACGGCGTTAGTTGAAGAATGGGATAATAGTCTAATCGAAACATTCGAGACAAAAGTGATAGGAACGATTACTTCATTAGTTGAAATTGATGGGGATCGTGTATCTTTTGATATGGAAACATCTCAAATATTTCGGAACAATGGAGTAGTGGCACACGATATTTCAGAAAAATTTAAAGTATATATTACATTACAAGCAGAAGAAGAACTAGAAATCGCAAAACAATGGAAAAGAGGATTAAATATTCAACTAACAGGTGAAATTTCACGGCCTGCTATAAGAAATAATGATGGCGGCTTTGATTATAGACAATATCTCAAATACAGTCGTATACATTGGTTGCTCAAAAGTAAAGGGATCCATTCAATAAAACAACTTCCAGATGAGGAATCATTCTCGATAATTCGTTTTAAGGCAGTCATAGATGAATTACGAGTAAAAATAAGTGCACCGCTTGATCAGTTATTTTCAAAGGAACAAAGTGGATACTTAAAGGGATTAATTTTAGGAATTCGTGAAGAGCTGGACCCTGAACAATTTCGACAATTTTCCACTCTAGGATTAACTCATATATTAGCGATATCAGGATTACATGTTGCAGTGTTTATGTATATCGTTACAGTCCTTCTTAGAATTTTTCGCTTCAGTAAAGAACGAATAATTTATATTCTACTTGTATTAATCCCACTATATGTTGCTATAACTGGTGCATCACCATCAATATTAAGAGCTGGATTAATGGCGATGCTTGGACTTATTGCCGTGAGAATGAATATATTGAAAGATGGGCTTCATTTAATAGCTATCGTAGCTTTAACGCTAGTAATAATTAATCCATATATGATACATAATGTTAGTTTTCAATTATCTTTTATCGTTACTATTGGACTTATTATAGGTGTTCCAGCACTTAGCAAAGCGTTACCTCGAACGAAAAAGAGTAAGTGGTTGATGGATTCGTTAGCTGTAACTCTTGTTGCGCAATTTATTTCATTTCCACTTTCCATTTATTATTTTAATCAATTTCATCTACTTTCTTTCGTTGCTAATCTTATTCTAGTACCCTTTATTAGTTTTATTGTCATGCCATTAGCTAGTTTTGTTATGATAATTAGTCATGTCCATCTTGCAATTACCAAACCATTCGTGTTAATCGTCCAATGGTGCAATGAGGCTTCTTTTAATATTGTTGCATTGCTCAGTAAAGTGCATCAGTTTCATTTTATTTGGGCAACTCCGCCGATATGGTGGATTATTGGGTGGTATGTATTATTATTAGCATTTTTCGCAGAGTTGCAGACTCAGTATGCTAATTCTAGCGAAATGGTTATTGATAGGAATGAGAGTAATAAAGAAACAGTTCCGTTGCATGGCATTGAAGAACTCAACATATTGTACCCAAATCGCAAAGTTTCTTACTTCCGCAAGCACGGTAGATTATTCATGATAACAATTTTAACAGTAGGTTTTTTAATTTACGCGTATGAACCTTTACTATTCACTCGTTCTGCATATGTTAGCTTTTTAGATGTTGGACAAGGAGATGCTAGTTATATTCGAACGCCTTCAGGTAAACATATATTAATAGATGGAGGGGGAACGGTAAGTTTTGGGAAATCGAAGGAGCAATGGAAATTAAGACAAGATCCATTTGAAGTAGGCAAAGATGTTCTAGTTCCACTCTTGATGAAGCGAGGAGTACATCGATTAGATATTCTTATTATTTCTCATCTAGATTCTGATCACATTGGTGGTTTAATTGAAGTGATAAAAACGATACCAGTTGAAGAAGTATGGTGGAATGGTAGTTACAAAGATTCGGCAGATATTCAGCAATTATTTTCCATTATCCTCGAAAAGAATATTACATTACGAAGTCCGATTATAGGGGAGAAGATTGAGGTTGATGATGCAACTACATTTGAGATCCTGTGGCCCTTAGAAGTATTACCGACGGAAGTGGAAATGATCTCTGAGCAAAATGAACATAGTTTAGTTATGATACTGCATTTGTTTAAACACTCTTTTTTGTATACTGGAGACATTGGCGAGCGAGCTGAAGAAAATATTGTTAATCAGTTATATTCAAACAATGAAGTGATTAACCATATTTCAGTCATGAAGGTTGGACATCATGGAAGTCGATATTCGACGGGGTATTCATGGCTTTCCTATTTTGAACCGAAGACATCAATAATATCTGTAGGGCGCTATAATGTGTATGGTCATCCTCATCCATTAGTATTATCACGATTAGAACAATATAATTCTATAATTTTTCGTACAGATCAACTCGGAGAAGTGAAGCTTCGAGCTACAAATGACGATATCTATTTTATGAATTGGAAATAAGAAGTGTACGTGAGGGATATAATTTGATATGCTTTGAATGAAAGTTTCTGAGATAAAACTGAAAATGAACTGAAAATAATAAATTTAATTAATAAATTTGAAAATAGTTGCAACCTTCTTTTCTATTGTTCCGTCAATAAGGTTGCATGAGAGGGGGAGCTTTCGCGTGGTCGAGCCTTCACTGATTAAAGCTGCTCAATCCGGAGATCGAGAAGCGTTAATCGCTCTTTTGCGAGAGATCGAAAACCATGTGTATAGAACCGCATATTATATTTTGAACAACGAGCAAGATGCTCTTGATGCTTCACAAGAAGCGTTAATTCGCATATATACGAAAATTGAAACATACGAAGAAAAAGCTCAGTTCAAAACATGGGTTCAACGCATTGTTACAAATATTTGTATTGATAAGTTCCGAAAGACTAAGCCTACAATTTCTATCGACGAACATGAAATTGTTTTTCAGGATAAAAGTAGTGTTGAGCATGATGTAATGGCAGGTTTTGCAATTGAAGAAATTAAACAAGCAATTGATCAATTACCAGAGCATCATCGTACAGTAGTAATTTTAAGGTACTTACAAGATTTCTCGTATAATGAGATTGCTGTATCACTTGATTTACCATTGAACACAGTAAAGTCTTATTTATTCCGAGCAAGGCAACAGCTGCAACATCTACTACAAGATTATCAGAAAGGTGGTGTAAGAGGATGAATTGCACAGAGGTTGGTGAATTGATGCAACGAAATTTGGATTACGATTTGAGTGAGTCAGAATTAGCAACATTAATGACTCATTTAAGCGATTGTGCTCAGTGTACAGTTTTGTTCGAAAAATTAACGTTATTATCAGGAAGTTTAGAGCAATTGCCTCGTGTAACCCCTTCCATCAGCATTGTTGATGCTATATTGCCAGAACTTGAAAGAATCGATAATGAGAAACGTAATTCATTAATTATAGCTAAGCAAAGACGTAATAGATGGTTAACTACGGTTGGAAGTATTGCCACAGCGGCAGCGATAGTTGTACTGATGGTTAATTTGAATGGCATACCTGGTACTAGTAACTCTACGTCATCTGATCTTGCGATGAAAATTAATGCTAAAAATGACATTGGGCCCGAACCAGCTGCAGCTCAAATTTTTACAAATGAAGAGGAAACAGACATGGCTGCTGACTCACCAGGTAAGGTGAGAACGACCGATGAGATCGGACAATACAGTTCGTCTGTTGCTCCCAATATCAATGGTCAAAGTAGTGATCCTAGTGGTGGATTAGAAGAGTATTTAGAAGTAGGGAGTACCACGATAGCTCCGGCAATACCAAATATAAGAAAAGAGATTACTACGGAAAAACCAAAAGATTCTTCATCTAGTGCCTTTGTCCCTGAATTAACTGGTTCATTAACGGAAAATGTAGATAAATTAGGAGTTTTGAATGAGCTTGCTACTACAATCCAAGAGCAAACTGTAAATGATAGTGGGGCAAGTGTAGAACGATATCCAAGTAAGGATGAAAAGTTCTATTTACAGTTTGAAGAGCATACAATATCGGTGTATGAGACAAGTTCAAATCAAATAGTACAACAATGGGAAGTGCCAAAACAAGGTTTATTTGAATTTATCGAATGGGATAATGAAGGAACTTTCTTTACTTTTCAAATAACTGATGAAACGGGTATGATTACTAGTTATGCATGGAAATTAAATGCACAACAATAGTCACACAACAGAGTCAGAGTGCGTATACTACATTATGTCAAAGTCTACGACAGGTTCTACCGTCGTATGACCATTCTAAAGCTAGTACCATGGATCTAGCTAAGAATGTTAACATAATAACAAAGGGATGTTTTCATTATTATGAAACATCCCTTTGTTTTGTATGTCATTCCTTCTACAACTTTTTAACGATATTATTGTGAGGAAGAGTACAAGCGATGACAATTTTAATGAGCAAGTCTTAGCTATTAAGCACTGGAGTTGTCATATGAAAATAGATCGGTTGTTAGCAATTGTGATCATGCTTTTAAATCGCAATATGATACAGGCAAAGGAACTGGCTGATCGTTTTGAGGTTTCTGTTCGTACAATATACCGCGACATCGAATCGATTAATCAGGCAGGCATCCCAATTGTGACTTATCAAGGAATGAACGGGGGAATCGGACTCGCCGAGGGATACCGACTAGATCGCAATGTATTAACAAATGATGAGTTAGCTGCTATAATCACAGCGCTCCGAGGAATGTCCAATTCGTATATTAGTGAAAGTAATGAACATCTTATTGAGAAAATAAATAGTATAATCTCTCCCGCTCGAGCGGTAGAATTTCATTTGAAGGCGAATCATTTAGTTATTGACCTTTCTCCTTGGGGTGGATCAGGACGACTTCAATTTAAGTTGCAGCTAATCAAGCAAGCAATTGAGCAGCAGACTCGTATGAGATTTAACTATTCAAATGCCAATGGGGAGCTGACCACACGAATTGTTGAACCGTATACGCTCATCTTGAAGGGGAGGCATTGGTATCTTGAAGCCTTCTGCCTCAAACGAGCTGAATTCCGCTTGTTTAAGTTACTTCGAATGAAGGATCCCATTATAATAGAGGAAATCTTTATGAGAGACTCTCTGCTCTTACGAGAACGAAATATAGGTGAAGAGTGGGTTTCTCCGCAAAATTCAATCGAAATTATTCTTTGTTTTAAAAAGAATAAGCAGCATTTTGCGGAGGAATGGTTCAGCATTGAGGAAATTGACATTCAGGAAGATGGTAGCATCCTTGTTCGACAAATCTTCCCTGAAAATGAATGGTTGTATAATTTTATTATTAGCTTAGGTCCAGATGTCGAAGTACTTGATCCTCCGCATTTGCGTCAAATTATTGAAAGTAGAGCTAGAGAAATAGCAAATATATATGGATCGAAAAACAAACCTGACAGATAGTTGTCAGGTTTGTTTTATTATAATTGCAATATAACTAAGAAGGAGTGATAGAATGACTACTGAGATTCAATATGAAGATCATCAAAATCCAAAAACGAGCCAGCTTCAGCCTTTAAGAATAGAGGAAAAGGATAGCATGATTTTAGCAGGTATTAGCGTCATAACGACTAATACAGATGAAATTAGTGGCAAAGGGAAACTCGGGGCGTTATGGACAAAATTTTACTCGGATGATATAAGCTCACTTATATCGGAACAAGCAAATGATGGCACGATTTATGGTTGTTATACTGATTACGAAAATGGTGCTGAAGGACGGTATCGGTTACTCATTGGCAAAAGAATTCAGAATATAGAGGACAAGCCTGTCGGGATGGATTATGTCATCACTCCAGCAGCTAAATATGCTGTTTTTAAGACATCAACTGGACCGATTCAAGAGGTTGTTTTTCAAGCATGGAATGAAATATGGCAATGGTCGGAAGCTTCCAGTATGAAGCGGACCTACACCGGTGACTTCGAATATTATGATGAACGCTGCGTCGATCCAACTCATGCTCAGGTTGATATCTA
Organism: Candidatus Pristimantibacillus lignocellulolyticus; assembly: GCA_023639215.1. Lineage (NCBI taxonomy): Bacteria > Bacillati > Bacillota > Bacilli > Caryophanales > Paenibacillaceae > Pristimantibacillus (SeqCode) > Pristimantibacillus lignocellulolyticus (SeqCode). The sequence goes on along the minus strand of CP097899.1, from coordinate 4,918,849 downwards.
TATTGCAATTGAATAATATGAGAAGGAGTAATACTTGAAGAAGTGCTATCCTGTAAGGCAGTAGACCTTGCAGAATAGCACTTTAGTTTTAAATATCTTGGATAGCGTTCTTCATACTTTCGAAGCTAATAGCGCCTACTTGTTGTTTTCGAATAATTCCCGCTTCATCCAAAATAAATGTTGTAGGATAAGCGGCTACTTTATACTGCTTGCTGACCGATCCTATTTCATCCATAATAATAGGAAAACTTAGTAATCGCTCTTCCACATATTGCTCAACATCACCTGCATTACTTTCTTGACTCGTTACATTTACAGAAAGTATTGCAACATTTTCATTCTTATAATGCTCGTATAGCTTTTCTACATGTGGCATTTCTGCTTTACAAACACGACACCACGTAGTCCAGAAATTAATGATTACCTTTTGCCCTCGATAATCGGCCAAATTCACAGAATTTCCATGTAGGTCCATAAGTTGAAAGTTTGGAGCGCTCTGTCCATTACGAATACCAATGACTGCTTGGTTCTCCTCATCTACAAGTTGAGTGGAAGTTCTAGCTGAGAATATTCCTTCTTGTATCTGATCATGTACCATACTACCTATGAGACCAATGACAAAGGCAATTGATAGCAGTTGAACGGTATAACGAATGGTTACTTTTCGGGTTGGATTTTGTAATAAAAGTAGCACTACAAAAGAGAGCAGTAATGTTACATAATGAATGAGCTGAGTAGAGCTAGTTAATAAAATCTGTGCACCACTAAAGATCAATGTCCATCCCGAAAGCATGATTACTATGAAGGCAGCTGCCTCATAATTTCCTAGTTTACCTTTGTATCGATAGCTAATATAACTAATTGCAACTACAGTAGCAAGCCAGAAGCCTTTAGAACCCCCATCAAAGAAAAGAAGTGCTTGTGGATAACTAATGACGCTCATTGGATCGAAGAGAAGAAGGCTAGCCTTCCAGATGATCATCCATATGATTATGGTATTCCATGCATATGACAATAATTGTTCCTTATCTAATTGTCCTCTGCTCCTAAGTCGTACGGCAAGAACACCAGTTATTCCCGCAAGCAAGTATATAAGCAAGTCCATATTCAATACTAAAGGTCCAAGTTGAAGGTTTTGCATTTTAGATTATCCTTTCATAACCCTTGCTTTAGATTAATGATCTGCAAGGTGTAATGGTAAACAACAGTACTTCAATGTTATAGATTGCAAATTAAACTTGTAGAGGCTCGTTATCTGAAAATAAATCTGGGTTTTGTAGCAGCATAGCTGTCAGAATATCAGTTAATTTTACAGTGTCGCATACCCACGTAACGGCATCACCAAATGGTGCTTTGTAAATGGCACCTTGCTGCTCAAGAAGTTTTTCTACCTTCCAAAAATGCTCTGACCAAGATAAGCCATGGTGTCTACGAGACGGTACCTCTATTTCCGTTCCATCAGGTAGAATGGTATATAGCTTCTGATGATCATCTGTCAGTCTACCTGGTATGTCGATCCATTCCTCTATTCCGTGAATAAATGTATTTCTCCTTTGGTCAACACCTACTAAAAGTATCTGAGCTTTCCGATCTAACAGTTTCCCCCATACCGATTCACGATGACAAGGTGTATCGAACATCTCGGCACCTGCTATGAATGAAGCAGCATCTTGACCTAAAGCAGCGACAGAATGCGTCGGATGGAGTGAGCGTTGCACGCCTTCACGATTTCGAAACAGTTCAGGTAGAATACCTACACATACTGGAGAGGATTCTACATAGAACTTAGGGTTATCCGTTTTTATATATGACCAAGTGTGTGTCGGCAAAACTAATAGCCCTTCTTGCATATATTGTGATAGTGCATCCAAGACGGTATCTGCACCGCCTTCAACGTCACCGATGCTCTTCATCGAGGAGTGCATTAGAATAGTACCATATTTATTAATTGCTGCACTTTCAAGCTGTTTCATTAGACTCTGTTTAGTATGCAAATCAATTCCTCCAATGTATATAATGAATGGCTAACTTCCATTATACCTAATTGAACGGGAACAAACGACACTTAGCTTACTTAGTAGCTAAAAAGATGAAAATACTAATGTATAGAAATAGAACAATTATTGCACTTTTAGTAAGACAGTGTTACACTTTGTGTCGTTAAAACCAAACAACCTCTATAAGTAGATGAGATCATTCAGGTGGTGGTAAGATGGAAGCAAGAGATGTGATAAAAGATGTTCAAAATGGTTATTTCAAGCCATTTTATGTTGTATACGGAAAAGATCGTTATCGGATGGAACAATTTATAGATCTAGTTAAGAACAAAGTGTTTACTGATGAAGAACAAGGCATGGGGATAATTAAGTTTGATACGTCTGAGACACCATTGGAAGAAATTGTGCTTGAAGCGGAGTCACCTTCATTCTTTCTTGATAAAAAATTAATTATTGTCAGAGATAGTTCAATTATGTGTGCAGCTGCTAAAGAGAGTAACAAGGTAGAACATCTTACTGACTCCTTAATGAAGTATATGGAGTATCCACTTGAGAGTTCTATCATTATTTTTGCAGTGTATGCAGAAAAATTAGATGAACGTAAAAAGCTAGTTAAACAGATGAAAGAAAGACGTTGCGTTGTTCATTTTCCGGAGCTAGATCACAATCAATTGAAACAGTGGCTAACTAAACTAGCAAGCGATCAAGGAAGATCTTTGCAAGTTGAAGGTGCAGAGCTACTTATTAGTCGCGTTGGTGTATCTATGCAGCAACTTTCACAAGAACTGAACAAGCTTTGTTTGCATGTTGGTGATGGTGGGAAGATTACAGAGGAATTAGTTGCACAGTTGACTACAACTACTGTAGAAGAGGATGTCTTCGCACTAGTAGATGCTATCGTCAATATTAAGTTAACGACAGCACTTTCTATGTATCGTGAACTATTAGTTAGGAAAGAAGAGCCAATAAAACTAGTAGCACTTATCGCACGTCAATTGCGGATGATGCTACAGATTAAAGAACTCGAACAACATCACTACAGCCCTCAGCAAATGGCAGGTATTCTTGGTGCGCATCCTTATAGTGTGAAGCTTGCTGCAGAAAAAGCAAGACATTATGAAATCAAGCAATTAGCACTATTATTAAGTTCATTGGCTGATCTAGATTATGGTATGAAAACAGGTCAAATCGATAAAGCGCTGGGGTTAGAGTTGTATATACTGTCACTAGGAAGTACATATCGAATGCAATTCTCTCATTAAGGTAGTTCAAAAAGCGGGCTTTGATAACGGTGATTGGCTTCGTAACATAATCGACATCGAATATGAAGCGAACTTGGGAAGTCCGGGTCGCGTGTACCAATAACGTACACTGGCGCTTCCTCCTTCCTCAAGTAGCGCGTCATCTTCTCGGTTCTGAAAGCCCACTTTTTGAACCATTATTGGAAGCTTCGTGCTTTGATCGCTTGTGTACTCGCCCCGTACACATTGCTGGGTTTTGTTTTATAGTTTTGTGATAAACAACTAAAAATAAACATAAAAAAATCCTCTCCTTGAAAAAGGTGAGGATTTTATCGTTCATCGGCTATTATGCTTGAGCGCTAAGAGCGTTAAGTTTTTTAGCAAGACGAGATTTTTTACGAGCAGCAGCATTTTTATGAATTAGGCCTTTAGTTACAGCCTTGTCCAATTTTTTTGAAGCATTGATCAAAGCAGATTTAGCTACTTCAACATCAGTGCCTGCAATTGCTACATCAGCAACTTTAACTGCAGAACGAAGAGCAGAACGTTGAGAAGCGTTCAAAGCACGACGTTTTTCATTCGTTTTAACACGTTTGATAGCGGATTTAATGTTTGGCATGGAATTCACCTCCTAGACTAGTCAAGCGTTTCTTTCCAGAAACCTTATCAACACAACTTAAAATATATTATCATGATGCACATTAAAAAGCAATAGCAGAGCGGTTTTAATCAATAAAATCAATATTGCATGAAATGAATATATATCGCTAACAATATGGTTACAACGTGATGAGAAGGTGGGAAAATAATGACTTCAATTGATATGCAACAATATAATGTTCGAACTGATCTTGCCTTAGAAGCCGTTGAGATGGCAGTGGAACTAAGTGGGGGCACAATAGCAGGCGTTGCAATGGAAACTGCGGGTGATAATGGAATTAAGATTACTAGGCATCATGTCCAAGATCAAGCCGGTTCTAATGCTATAGGTAAAATGATTGGTCACTATGTCACTCTTGAAGTGCCTGAATTGCGTAATGGAGATACAAAGTTACAGGATAGAGTAGCAACAGCTATGGCTAAAGAATTTGAGCAATTTCTTGTTCGTTTAGAAATTCCCAAAGATGCAAAAATACTTATTGTAGGTTTAGGCAACTGGAATGTAACACCTGATGCACTTGGACCAATCGTTGTAGAAAATGTTATGGTGACAAGGCATTTCTTTGAGTTAATGCCTAATGATGTAGCACCTGGGTATCGACCAGTAAGTGCGGTTTCCCCTGGAGTGTTAGGCATTACTGGAATCGAGTCAAGTGAAATCGTGAAAGGTATTGTGGATCAATCTCAACCTGATCTAGTTATCGCAATCGATGCCCTTGCTTCTAAATCAATTGAACGTGTAAACACAACGATACAAATCGCAGATACTGGTATTCATCCTGGATCAGGTATCGGAAATAAACGCAAAGGTCTGACTTTCGAAAGTTTAGGCGTTAAAACGATTGCGATTGGAGTGCCAACGGTACTTTATGCAGCGACAATTGTGAACAATACGATTGATCTAATGCGCAATCACCTATCAAAAGAAGATGGGGATAATGATCGGATTTTTGGATTGTTGAACAAGATGAGCGAACAGGAACGTTTAACATTTGTAAAAGAAGTACTAGACCCAATTGGACATAATATGCTCGTGACACCGAAAGAAATTGATGAGTTTATAGAAGACATTGGTAATATTATTGCAAGTGGATTGAATGCTGCATTACATGAGGCCATTGATACAAGTAATGTAGCTGCCTACACGCATTAATGTAAAGGTAAAGTTGAAACTTAAACGGCGGATTTTGTAACGAAGTGAAATAATTATACATGTAAGCCACTAGAAGGTAGCACGAAGCTATTTTTCTAGTGGCTTTTTGATTTTACATGAGTTAATTGCGATTTGAATACCTGCCTACCGAACTTATAACTATAAAATAAAAAATTGTTCTACTATTCTTCGTATTTTCATAGAGTATTAATAGATTACTAGACAAGTGATAGAGAGAAAGGGGAGACCCACATTGGAAAGAAGAATGACAATTCCACACAATGAGCAAGATTGGAATGAATTGAATGAAATATGGAAGTATGCTAAACGTTTTACAATTATGGTACTGGTTACTATGGTTGCGGTTGTAGTTATAGGTGCGGGAGCGTTAATTCGAGTGAATTTAGCTGAAGCTAATGTGAAAACAGAATCAGGACTTAATCTTCAAGTGGATAATCAATATGTACAAGGAATACTAGCGGAGGAATTGCCCTTATATGCTTCATATCAATCTGATCAAACACTTTCATTGGGTCAACTCGGTCTATCGTTATTTAAGCAACTGTTAGATGGAAGCAAAAGTAGTGCAAATACAGTCGCTATTGATGATGGACTAGATCATCAGCAGATGAATGACTTACTAGATAAATGGAATACGCCGAAAAATGGTGAGGAATCTAATGAAATTGTACCTTTAGAACCAACGACAAAGCCGAATGATGTTGCTTCAGTAAAGGGTGACGATAGTATCGTATTTATCTATCATACTCATAATCGGGAGTCATGGAATAGTGAAATTCAAGAAGGCGAAAGCAATGCTAGCTCCAAAGAGAAAAATATAACTTTAGTCGGAGAGCGATTGGCACAACAACTTGAGAAACGGGGCATGGGGGCAATGGTGTCTACTACCGATTATCCAACCACTGTACCTAATTACGAATGGAATTATAGTTACAAGTATTCAAAAAAGACTGTAAAAGAAGCAATTGCTAGCAATGAAAATCTTAAGTTTTTCTTTGATCTACATCGTGATTCACAAGCGCGCAAATATACAACTGCAGAAATTGATGGAGTCAGTTACGCACAAGTATATTTCGTTATTGGACAACGAAATACGAATTGGAAAGAAAACGAAGCATTTGCTAAAAAGATAAATGAGAAGATAGAAGAGAATTATCCAGGTTTATCACGAGGTATATTAGGGAAAACTGCTACTACTGGTAATGCAGAGTACAATCAATCTCTAGCAGAGCAAAATGTACTGATTGAGATTGGTGGAGTAGAGAATACATTAGAAGAATCATACCGTACAGCGGATGTGCTTGCCGAAATTATTTCTGAAATATATGAAGAAAGTAAACAACAATAGAAACGCAATAAATTGTTAAATTGAAAATGAAAGGAAGAGTGAACGAAATGTTTCGAGGTAAAGCTTGGAAGTGGTTATTAGTAGGAAGCGCGATGACGATCATTGTACTTTATATGTTGGAGATGACTACAACTGGCATCGAGAGAGTATATGGACCGTTGTCCCCACAACAATCTGTTGCACTACAACCAAATGACGCATATCAAGCGCCTAATACAACCAATTCATCCTCAGAAACAGTAACGATAGATCCTTCACTTTCGCCACTTGAACAAGAGATTGTGGCACTTGAACAAGAGGTTGCTCGCTTGAAGAAGCAGACTTTGGAGAATGAAAAGACAAATTTACAATCTCAATTACTACTTAATGAAGCTGCAGAGCAACCTGCTGTTAATCGACTCGCAGATACAACTTCTGGTGTGTTGCAAAATGCTTCTAGTTCGGGGATGCAGTATATCGCTCAGCTATTCAGTAAAGTCATAAATTAATAGGGGAAGTTCAAAACAATCACTTGTGATCACGATGTAACGCGCTGTAGCATAGTCGACATCGAATATGGCTCCCATCGAAAGCCTGCGTGTGCTCACGTACTAAATAACGTACGCTGTGCTACTCGTTTTCGCTGTGAGTCATCTTCTTGGAGCTGACAAGTAAATGTTTTGAACTTTTATTAGAAGGTAGTTCAAAACAATCACTTGTGATCACGATGTAACGCCGCTGTAGCATAGTCGACAGATGTTAAATAAATCATATTTTTGTTCAAGCGATGCTCTATTTGAGTATCGCTTGAAAAGTTTTCAACCTTGTCCATTGCTGTACCCAACTCTTACTGTTATAATAGGTTGATTGATTTCATTCAAGGATTGTGTGGGGGTTTGGCATGACCGACGTTCGTGAAAGACAGAAGAAAATTAGAAATTTTTCTATTATTGCTCATATTGACCATGGTAAGTCAACATTAGCAGACCGCTTATTAGAAGTAACGGGCTCGTTAACTTCCCGTGAAATGCAAGCTCAGTTTCTAGATAATATGGATCTTGAGCGTGAGCGCGGAATAACAATTAAATTGCAATCCGTTCGATTATCGTATCGTGCAAAAGATGGAGAAGACTACATTCTTAATCTCATTGATACGCCAGGGCATGTCGATTTTACATATGAGGTTTCACGTAGCTTAGCTGCTTGTGAAGGGGCATTGTTAGTCGTGGATGCGGCGCAAGGGATTGAAGCACAAACTTTGGCGAATGTGTATTTGGCACTAGATAATAATCTTGAGATTCTTCCGGTTATTAACAAAATTGATTTGCCAAGTGCAGAGCCTGAGCGTGTTAGGCAAGAAGTAGAGGATGTTATCGGAATTGATGCTAGTGAGGCTGTACTCGCTTCAGCAAAAGCAGGTATCGGAATTGTTGAGATACTTGAACAAGTTGTTGAAAAAGTACCAGCACCTACAGGCGATCCTGACCAACCGTTAAAAGCATTAATCTTTGACTCGCATTATGATGCATACAAAGGTGTTATCGTATATGTTCGAGTCATGGATGGTAGCATTAAAGCAGGTCAGAAAATCAGATTTATGGCAACTAAAGCGGAATTTGAAGTTATCGAAGTTGGAGTATTTGCTCCTAAAGCTACAGTAATTGATGAATTACGTGTCGGTGATGTAGGATTTGTTGTAGCAGGTATTAAAAATGTGAAGGATACTCGTGTCGGTGATACGATTACTGACGCAATTAAACCTGCACCTGAGGCATTGCCTGGTTACCGCCGTATTAATCCGATGGTATACTGCGGTCTATATCCGATTGATTCAACAGATTATAATGATCTTCGTGATGCGCTTGAGAAGCTTGAACTTAACGATGCATCATTACGTTACGAACCAGAATCTTCAACAGCACTTGGATTTGGATTCCGTTGTGGTTTCCTTGGTCTATTGCATATGGAAATCATTCAGGAACGTATTGAGCGTGAGTTCAATATTCCGTTAATTACAACAGCACCAAGCGTTATTTACCAAATCACTTTAACGAATGGTGAGAAGTTCAATATCGACAATCCTTCTAACTATCCAGAAGTGGGAAAATTAGATTATGTTGAAGAGCCTTATGTTAAAGCGAGTATCATTGTTCCAAATGATTATGTTGGAACAGTTATGGAGCTTTGTCAAAACAAACGTGGTGAGTTTGTTAATATGGAATATTTGGATGAAAACCGAGTAACGATCATTTACGAAATGCCGCTAGCTGAAATAGTATATGATTTCTTTGATCAATTGAAGTCAGGTACAAAAGGCTACGCTTCATTCGACTATGAGCTTACTGGCTATCGTCGTTCTAATCTAGTGAAGATGGATATTATGTTGAATGGAGAACAAGTCGATGCGTTATCTGTCATCGTTCACCGTGATCGTGCATTCCATCGTGGTCGTATCATTTGTGGAAAACTAAAAGGTCTTATTCCTAGACAAATGTTTGAAGTGCCGATTCAAGCTTCGATTGGAACGAAAATTATCGCTCGTGAAACAGTAAAAGCGATGCGTAAAAACGTTCTTGCAAAATGTTACGGTGGTGACATTAGCCGTAAACGTAAATTGCTTGAGAAGCAAAAAGAAGGTAAGAAACGTATGAAGCAAGTAGGTAGCGTTGAAGTGCCTCAAGAAGCTTTCATGGCGGTTCTGAAGATCGACGAAGATTAATGGAATAACATACACTTCATTAAACAGATGAAGTAGCTATTTAGGGTTGCCCAATCGTCGTTTCGAGGAGCGATAATGGGCAACCCTTTTTTTATATGATGGCAACGCAAAGTTTTAGACGATGCTTACGAAGCTACTTTTCATTCGCTTGAAGCAATACAGAAAGTATATGAGAAGTTTTAGGAGGTTACCAAATGCAGCCGATACCACAAGCATTATATATTCACATCCCGTTTTGTACGAATAAATGTCATTATTGTGACTTTACTTCTTATATATTGAAGGGACAACCGGTTGATGCCTACTTAGATGCACTTGAGCTTGAGATGCAACGTACGGTCGAGCTATGGAGGCCGGAGATAATCAAAACCGTATTTGTTGGCGGAGGAACACCAACGGTATTAACACCGCCGCAGATGGAGAAGTTTCTTGCTTCCGTAAGACGCTGGTTTCCATTAGCAGATGATGTTGAATTTTCAATGGAAGCTAATCCTGGGACAACGGACAAGGATAAGCTACAGGCGATGTTCGATGGAGGTGTCAATCGCCTTAGTTTTGGTGTTCAGTCGTTTAATAATGAATTATTGAAAAGAATTGGTCGAATACATGAAGTAGATGACGTGTACCGTAGCCTTGAAAATGCAAGAGCGATTGGTTTTACGAATATGTCGATCGACTTAATGTTTGGCCTACCTGGTCAAACTGTGGAATTATTAGAAGATAGCGTTCGTAAAGCACTAGAGCTTGATTTACCTCATTACTCACTATATAGCTTGAAAATTGAAGAAAACACATTGTTCCACAAACTTTATGAAAGTAATCAATTGGTACTTCCTCATGAAGATGATGAATATGCAATGTTTCTCCTATTAATGGAGAGAATCAAAGAACGTGGCTATAAACATTATGAGATCAGCAATTTCGCTAAGCCTGGTTTCGAGAGTAAACATAATTCTACTTATTGGCGTAACGAACCTTATTATGGGCTAGGAACTGGTGCACATGGCTATGTTAATCGCCAGCGACATGTGAATATTAAAGGTGTTCAGCCTTATATTGAAGCGTGTAAGACTAAATTGCCTCGACTAGACCAATTTGAGGTATCTGAAAAAGATGCTATGGAAGACTTTATGATGGTTGGTTTACGTCTCGCAGACGGTGTTAAATCTTCCGTATTCCATACACAATTTCCTAATGAAACGTTAGAATATCATTTTGGAACGATCATCAATGATCAAATGAACAAAGGCTTGTTAGAACGTGTTGAAATACAAGATGATGTCATCTACCGCTTAACGGATAAAGGGCTGTTACTAGGCAATGAAGTGTTTGCAGCATTTCTCGAAGATAGTGAATAAATAGGATTGCATAATTCTCTGAAATGATGTATATTCATTCATATTGACTGTATAATTATGAATGAGTACTTTTCGGAGGTGAAGGCAGCTATGCAAACACTACATGTTTTATGTAGAAACGCTACGTCGGATGATGTGGAGTCTTTGTATCAATTAATTAAAGGTTACGCTGAGAAAGGAATTATGCTGCCTCGTTCGAAGGAAGCACTTATTCGTAGTATAGATACTTTTGTCGTTGCTGAAGTGGATGGGAAATTCGTTGGATGCGGGGCATTAACGAGACTAGGCGATGATCTAGTAGAAATTCGTTCATTAGGGATGACAGACGGTTATAAAGGTTATGGCATTGGTGGGAAAATTGTAGATCGCCTGATTGAAAATGCACAAGAGCAGGGCATTAGTAAAATAATGGCGTTAACATATGCGGTATCATTCTTTTTGAGAAATAACTTTACAGTAGTTGATAAAGAGATTTTTCCTGAAAAAGTGTGGACAGATTGTATTAGCTGTCCTAAGCGTCATGCATGCGATGAAATCGCAGTTATGAAAAAAATCCTATAAATTATGAAGATAAATACCAAATCGACTTGACAATAATCAGACCGATTTGGTATTTTTGTATTAACGATTAGCACTCGGGGTTGATGAGTGCTAACGAAATGGTTATAATAAGTATTACATCTTAAGAATGGAGGAATGTGAAATGCTAACAGAACGACAAAGGTTGATTTTAAAAGCGATAGTGGATGATTATATCCGATCAGCAGAACCGGTCGGATCAAGGAGCATTTCTAAGCGTGATGATATTGGTTATAGTCCAGCAACCATTCGTAATGAGATGGCTGACTTAGAGGAACTTGGATTCCTTGAACAACCACATACATCTGCAGGTCGTATTCCTTCAACTAGAGGTTATCGTTATTATGTTGATCATCTAATTAATAAAACTGAGACTTCTGAAATTGATCATTCCGTCATTCGCTCATTTGTAACAGATGAGATGAATCGTATGGAACAAGTTATCCAACATGCAGCACTTGTATTATCCAATTTAACCAATTACACATCTATTCTACTAGGACCTGAACTATTTACAAATGCCTTGCAGCATTTTGGTTTAATCCCATTAACTGATACGACTGCCGTTGCGATAATTGTTACGAATACAGGGCATGTTGAAAATCGTACGATACAATTGCCTCAAGGATTATCAATGGACCAATTACAGCAAGTGACGAATATTTTGAATGCGAAACTTGCAGGTGTACCGCTCTTTCATTTGAAAGCGAAACTGTATGCTGAGGTAGGTCAAGAACTTGAACGCTATGTCGGCCATTTTGAAGGCCTTCTTAATGTAATAGATGACGCGTTGAAACAAGGGGATGAACATCGCGTATTTATGAGTGGTGCTACCAATATGTTGATTCAGCCCGAGTTTAAAGATGTTGATAAGGTTAAGACGATTCTGGATATGCTAGAGGAGACACCTACAGTAATGAAGTTGTTTTCTGCATCTCCACAAGGGATACAAGTTCGGATTGGGTCGGAAAATGATCATATAGCCATCACAGATTGTAGTTTAATTACAGCAACTTATGCGCTAGATGGAAACGTACTTGGAACGATTGGAATTCTCGGCCCAACTCGAATGGAATATGAAAAAGTAATTCGTTACTTAGATCTTATTTCCAAAGATGTGGGTACAGCAATGAGTCGTTGGTATAAATAAGTAAGATCGAACTAATTCAAGGAGGTGATAGGGTGAGTACTAAGAAGAAAACAAATGAATTCGTTGATACTGCTAATGAGCAGGTCGATTCAAATATGAATCACGAAGAGATGGATGAGACTACCCAACATGCTGCCCAAGAGCCGCAAGTTAACGAGGTGACTGAGGTAGATTCGCAAACAGCTGAATTGTTAGCTCAATTAGACGAGGCTGGGCAAAAATTACTTAGAGTTCAAGCAGACTATGATAATTTCCGTCGTAGAACTCAGAAGGAAAAAGAAGAGCTTGCGAAATATGCATCAGCTAAACTAGTCGAAAATTTACTTCCTACTGTTGATAATTTTGATCGTGCTATTGCAGCATCTGCTGCTAATCAAGATTATGATGCTTTGGCAAAAGGTGTAGACATGATTTACCGTCTCCTTATGAGTACGATGGAAGCTGAAGGTTTATCAACGATGGAGACGATTGGTCAACCATTCAATCCTGAATATCATCAAGCAGTTATGACTGTTGAAACTGATGAATATGAAGAAGGAATTATCGTCGAAGAACTTCAAAAAGGTTTCTTGATTAAGGATAAGGTAATAAGACCAGCGATGGTTAAAGTAAGCGGCTAATTAGGGGATAGTTCAAAAAGTGGACTTTGATAACGATGAGGTTGTTAACGTACCTTATTCGACATCGCATTTGAAACAAACTTGGAAAGTGCGGCATACGCTTCCGATGTATGTTTCTTGCAGAAACATTGTAGGTTCGCGTGTACGTAATCATGTACACTTGCGCTTCCGCCTTTCTCAAGTAGCGTCTCAACTGCTCGGTTCTGAAAGCCCACTTTTTGAACCTCTATTGGAAGATTCGGGCGAAAGATTGACCGCTCGTGTACTCATGCCGTACACGTTGCTGGGTTTCGTTTCAATGCTGTCTTGAACCCCTAATGGGAAAAAGACTTCAAAAACAATATAAATAATTATATTATGCTTTCGAAGTAACTATCTGTTACATAGAAGTTACTTCGTGAAGCCACAAATATTTTAGGAGGAAATTAAAATGAGTAAAGTTATTGGTATTGACTTAGGTACAACAAACTCTTGCGTTGCTGTTATGGAAGGCGGAGAAGCTGTCGTAATTCCAAACCCAGAAGGTAGTCGTACGACTGCATCTGTTGTAGGTTTCAAAAAAGATGGTGAGCGTATTGTAGGTGAAACTGCAAAACGTCAAGCGATTACTAACCCTGACCGTACGATTATGTCTATTAAGCGTCATATGGGTAGTAACCATAAAGAAACGATTGATGGAAAAGAATATTCTCCTCAAGAAATTTCTGCAATTATTTTACAAAAACTTAAGTCTGATGCAGAAGCTTATCTTGGTCAAACTGTAACTCAAGCAGTAATTACAGTTCCTGCATACTTCAATGATAGCCAACGTCAAGCAACTAAAGATGCTGGTAAAATCGCTGGCCTAGAAGTTTTACGTATCGTCAACGAGCCTACTGCTGCAGCACTTGCATACGGTATGGAAAAATCAGAAGATCAAACTATTCTAGTTTATGACCTTGGTGGTGGTACGTTTGACGTATCCATTCTTGAACTTGGTGATGGTTTCTTCGAAGTTAAAGCTACAAGCGGTGACAACATGCTTGGTGGTGACGACTTTGACCAAGTGATCATTGATTACATCGTTGCTGAATTCAAAAAAGAACAAGGTGTAGACCTTTCTAAAGATAAATCAGCTGTACAACGTCTTAAAGATGCTGCTGAAAAAGCTAAGAAAGAGCTTTCTGGTGTATTAACGACGACAATTTCATTGCCGTTCATTACTATGGTAGATAGCGTACCTCAACATTTAGAGTTAAACTTAACTCGTGCGAAATTCGATGAGATTTCTGCTGCTCTTGTTGAGCGTACAATGGTTCCTGCTCGTCAAGCATTGAAAGATGCTGGTCTTTCTACTAGTGAAATCGATCGCGTAGTACTAGTTGGTGGTTCTACTCGTATCCCAGCTGTACAAGATGCAGTTAAAAAACTAATCGGTAAAGAGCCTCATAAAGGCGTTAACCCAGATGAAGTAGTTGCACTTGGTGCAGCTGTTCAAGCAGGTGTATTAACTGGTGATGTTAAAGACGTTGTTCTTCTAGACGTAACTCCACTATCTCTTGGAATTGAAACAGCAGGTGGCGTATTTACTAAAATGATCGATCGTAATACTACGATTCCTACTAGTAAATCTCAAGTTTATTCCACATATGCTGACAACCAACCAGGTGTAGAAATTCATGTTCTACAAGGTGAGCGTTCAATGGCAGCTGGTAATAAAACACTAGGTCGTTTCCAATTGAATGATATTCCACCAGCACCACGTGGTGTACCTCAAATCGAAGTAACATTTGATATCGATGCGAACGGTATTGTTAACGTTTCTGCTCTTGATAAAGGTACAGGTAAGAGCCAAAATATTACAATCACTTCTTCAGGCGGCTTAAGCGACGCTGATATCGAAGCAATGATGAAAGAAGCAGAACTTCATGCTGAAGAAGATAACAAACGTAAAGAACTAGTAGAAGCGAAAAACAGTGCTGACCAACTTGTATACCAAACGGAGAAAACTTTAAAAGATCTTGAAGGTAAAGTTGACGAAGCTGAAGTTGCTAAAGCTAATGAAGCAAAAGAAAAAGTTACAGCTGCTATTGCTACTGATGATCTTGAGTCGATCAAATCAGCTACTGATGCATTGATGGAAATCGTACAACAATTGTCCACAAAACTTTACGAACAAGCAGCGCAAGCTGAAGGTCAAGGTGAACCAGCTCAAGCAGAAGGTTCCGCAAAAGGTAAAGATAATGTTGTTGATGCTGACTATGAAGTAGTAGATGACAACAAGTAATATGTAACGGGTGAGAGGTCAAAGACAGGCTACCCCTGCCTTTGACCTCTTTTTACCTGTGATCACGAAGATTATGCTAACGTTGTTTATTTGGCTGCGAATATGCCATTCATCGGTCGCTCCAGTACTCACGTACCAAGTACGTACGCTGCGCGCTTCGCTTCGCTAGCTTCATGGCATCTTCTTGGTGCTGACAGGTAAAACGATGTTAAGTTTCGTAGTTGTATGAAGGCTTGGTGGTTAAAGATTGCTTACGTACAAGTAAGCGCGCTTCGCTTTTATGGCTTTAGTTGCATTTAAGGTGACAAATAACAACATTGCACTTATATTAATACAATAGATGGAGGTGAGATCAATTGGCAAATAAACGTGATTATTATGAAGTGCTAGGTGTTGGTAAAGACGCCTCAGCAGAAGATGTAAAGAAGGCATATCGTAAATTAGCACGTCAGTATCATCCAGACGTTAATAAGGAAGCAGATGCAGAGACGAAGTTCAAAGAAGTGAAAGAAGCTTACGATGTACTAAGTGATGATGGCAAACGTGATACTTATGATCGTTTTGGTCATGTTGATCCAAACCAAGGCATGGGCGGCGGTGGCGCTGACTTCGGAGGCGGTTTTGGAGATATATTTGATATGTTCTTTGGTGGTGGCGGAGGTAGACAACGTGATCCTAACGCCCCACAACGTGGTAATGACTTGCAATATACGATGACAATTGAATTCAAGGAAGCGGTATTTGGTAAAGAAACAGAAATTACGATTCCTAGAACAGAAAATTGCGACACATGTACGGGAACAGGTGCAAAACCTGGAACAACACCAAAAACATGTTCGACATGTCATGGTTCAGGACAACAAGAAGTGGTTCAGAATACACCATTTGGTCGTATTGCTAACCGACGTGTATGTCAGACTTGTCGTGGAACTGGTAAAATTATTCCAGAGAAATGTACAACTTGTCATGGCGAAGGTCGTGTGAAGAAACAACGCCGTATTAAAGTCAATATTCCTGCAGGTGTTGATGAAGGATCTCAAATTCGCATTAGTGGCGAAGGCGAAGGTGGATTAAAAGGTGGCCCAGCGGGTGATCTTTACATTGTTCTACGCGTGAAGAGTCACGAATTCTTTGATCGTGAAGGAGATGACATCTATTGTGAAGTGCCGATTAACTTCGTGCAAGCTGCATTAGGTGCTGAGATCGAAATTCCGACATTGAATGAACGAGTTAAGCTGAAAATTCCAGCAGGTACTCAAACAGGCACATACTTCCGCCTGAAAGGTAAAGGTGTACCTAAGCTTCGTGGAATTGGTGCTGGTGATCAACATGTGAAAGTCACTCTTGTAACGCCAACTAAGCTATCAGATGAGCAAAAAGAATTGCTTCGTCAATTTGGTGGCTCCAGTGAACCAGCTACTACAGTAACGGAAGAACACCATGAATCCATTTTTGATAAAATGAAAAAGGCTTTTCGTGGAGAGTAATCAATCCAAATAAGGGAGAGGATTCTGTACCTATTCGTAGGTAGGGTCCTCTTTTTGTTTTTTCATAAAAGTTGTTCAGATTAACAAGATGAATAGATCTTCTCAGCATGTTCATACTATAGCCGATGAGCTAAATTGCTTCCAATGAAACTAATCAATCGAAAAAGTTTGATCAAAAGTAGGGGAGGACATCGTATGTATAACGAGAACAATGAAATGAAAAAAGTTAATTTCGGTAATTTGCCTGTTAACTGGGATGAAGAGGAATTTGCAGAGGAATTAACAGTAGATGATCATGAGGATCAAAAAGCATTAGATGTGAACCAAAATAGGACAAGTGTAATCGTTCATAGGGCAAATAAAAAATCGTAACATAACGAACGACAACTGAAGAGTAGTCTAATATTACCCTCTTATGGTATACAGTGGGAATCAGTTCATATATGATGGACTTAACACTGTTAACTATAGGAGGTTTTTTTATGGATAAACAGAAGTTTATCATTGCCTTATTAGCTTTGAATCTAATCGTAATGATATTTTTCGGAAGTTCACTCGGAAAGAAATTGAGCAATTACGAAACCCAAACAAATGACAGAATGAACTCCATACAAAATAGTATGATTTCTTTAGAAAACAACATTGTTGGAGTGAGCAATGAGTTGAGAAATCAAGCCGACAAGATTGCTCTGGTTGACTATACGTTGCTGGATGTTGATCCCATTCAGAAAAAAGCACTAGTCGAGTTAATGGTCACTTTAAAAGAAGTGTCGCCGTTAGCTGAAATTTCGATTTCCTATAGTGCTCAAGATGATGATCGCTCGAAGGAAGTGGCTTTAGTTGAGCAAAGTGGGCTGATATATGGTACTAAGCTAGAGATGTCACTTGATCAAAATTATCGATTTGATGTATGGGAGAAAAGCGCTGCAACAGTGCAAAAGAAATTAAATGTGTCAGAGCAACAACTTCTACTTTTTGACGATATGTACGAAAACCGTGTTTCCATACATAGTAGCGGAACTTCAACTTCACAAGATAGGATGGAATTGGACTACTCATTTTCCATCAGAGATTTAGGATTTACTGGTATGGAAATGGAAAAGGTATTATTTCAAGTATGGAAAGACAACAAGCAGCTTGACGAAATCGATGTGACTAAGCAAGTAGAGCAGCACTCGGGTAATTATGATCAAATCGAAGCTAAATACAAGGTGTCACTTGCAGCTGGGGTAATTGATCCTTCGGTCACTTTGGAGCAATTCGCAATTGACAATGAATATGAACCAGAACAAGCCAAGCCAAACGGTAATTTACAATATTCATATAAGCATCTGATTGTCTTTGCAGAGGACTACCCGGAATTAATAATAGATGAGGAATTCACTAAACAAGTAAGCTTCAAATTGATCATTAAGTTCAAGGATGGTTATATTTATAGTTATTGATTTGACACTACAATACAATTAAAAAGGCAGTTACAAAGTCATTAATCCCAACCACTTTGTAACTGCCTTAATATATTTATCCCATGCATTATTTATAAATATAACAACTTACTCGTATTCATTTGAGTTGCGATTAACCATAACAGTACGATCAATGAAACCTTTCATTTTATCGACTAATCCTTGATTACGGAAATGTTCCACCAACCCTTCTCAATGTCTTAGTTCAACATCAAATGATAGTTTACAAGAAACTCTTTCAAGATTTCTAGCTAGACTTTGTCAATAGCATCTAGCTGTTGTACAATAGACATTAGGCTTAATGTAAATGTGCCGTAAAGAGATGGAGGGTATACATAATGAAGTGGTATGAACTTACGATTGCAACAACAGAGGTTGCAACTGAAATGATATCGAATTTTTTGCATGAGAATGGTGCAGGTGGTGTATCGATTGAGGAGTCAGAAAATATGAATAAACCTCGTGATACGAAGTATGGTGAATGGTATGACCGTGCTCTAAATGATATTCCTGAAGGAGTTGCGATCATTAAAGGTTACTTCACTGAGGAAGTAGATATGGATCAGCTAATCGCTGACATCACGCCACGTGTAGAAGAGTTAAAAGAATTTGGCATCGACCCAGGAGATGTCGTGTACTCTTACGTGGAAGTTGACGACGATGATTGGGCTAATGCGTGGAAAGAATTTTTCCATCCGATAAAAATTACGGATCGTATTACGATTAAACCAACTTGGGAGCACTATGACTCATCAGAGGGTGAAATCATTATTGAGCTTGACCCGGGTATGGCTTTCGGAACAGGTACACATCCGACGACATCACTTTGTTTGAAAACACTTGAAGCCGTAATTAAAGGTGGAGAGGAAATGATTGATGTAGGTACAGGTTCAGGAGTATTAGCTATTGGTGCGTTGAAGCTTGGTGTGAAAAATGTATTGGCATTAGATCTTGATCCAGTTGCCGTGTCTAGTGCGATCGAAAACATTAACTTGAACAATTTATCGGATCGTGCAGAAGTAAAACTAAGTGATCTGTTAGGCGTACTTAGAAGTACTGATGATACAGATAAATTGAAAGTTAAACCACCAGTTGATCTTGTTGTCGCGAATATTTTGGCAGAGATAATCATGCTATTTGTTGATGATGTGTACGAAGCATTGAAGCCAGGTGGTACTTATATTGCATCTGGTATTTGGAAAAACAAAGAAGAATTAGTGGAACAAGGATTATTAGCAGCAGGATTTGAAATTGCCGACAAACATCGTGATGAGGATTGGCTTGCTTTTGTTGCTCGTAAGCCACAGGTGAACTAATGAACTTTAGTAACTTTCCGTTTGAGGAACTACCGTTTATCGTATTGGTTTTACTAATTGCATTTACTGTGCATGAGTTCGCTCATGCATATAGTGCCTATAAATTTGGTGATGACACGGCTTATCGTGAAGGTCGCGTCTCACTGAATCCGATGGTGCATTTGGATTGGTTAGGTTTCATTCTAATCATTATTGCTGGTTTTGGTTGGGCGAAGCCGGTGCCAGTTAGAGCTAGTCGCTTTAAAAATCCTCGGGTCATGAGTGTTATCGTGTCATTAGTTGGCCCGTTGAGTAACTTAGTTTTAGGTATTATTTCAATTATTGCATTTGTAATTTTAGCTAAGACAGGATTGCTTTATGCAGGTTCTGATGGTGTAACCAATGCACTTGTTTTGTTTTTTGGATTAATGATTCAATATAACTTCTTGCTATTCGTATTTAACTTAATTCCGTTGCCACCACTTGATGGCTATCGAATCGTTTCAGAATTCCTTCCATTACGTACACGATACAAGTTGGATCAAAATGCTCATTGGGGATCAATAATATTTTTACTAATTGTATTTATTCCACCACTAAGAGCAGTTACGATTACTCCTGTACTAATGTTGGGTCAGAACATGAGTGAAAGTATTATGACTTTCTTTATATCAATATTATAGGTATTTATTTGTAAATATGGTGCGAGTTTAAGGTAGATATATTGATTAAAGGATGAATGGAATGCAAAGATATTTTGTAAGCAAAGAGCAATTTGTACTAGATGGCATTGTCATTCAAGATGAAGATGCACATCATATTATTAGAGTGATGCGGATGAAGGAAGGCGATCAAGTTATTGTAAGCGACGGACACGAACGAACGGTTCTAGCAGAAATAACAGAGCTTGAGGCTAAGCAGGTTCAGCTTAGCATCGTTGAGCAATTGCCACTTGATGCTGAGTCGAGATGGAAAGTTACCATTGCACAAGGGCTACCTAAAGGCGACAAGATGGAGCTTATCGTTCAGAAATGTACGGAAATAGGCGCTACATCGTTCATTCCATTCGAGTCTGAGCGTGTCATTGTTCAATATGATCGCAAAAAAGAAGCTAAACGGATTGAACGTTGGAGCAAAATTGCGAAAGAGGCAGCTGAACAAGCGCATCGCAATACCATTCCGACCATTGCTGAGCCACTTAGTTGGAAGCAGTTGCTTAATAGCTTCCAGCAGTATGATCTTGTTTTGTTCTGTTATGAGAAAGTGGATGGAGATGGTCAAGGTATTCATCTAAGAAATGTTCTCCAGCCATTCAAAGAACAATGTGTAACTGCTGGTATCAGTTCTCCTACTTTATTGCTTATTGCAGGGCCAGAAGGCGGATTTGCTGAACGAGAGGCTGCGCAAGCCGAAAGTGCTGGTGCTAAGTTAGTTGGTTTAGGAAAAAGAATATTGCGTGCTGAAACAGCAGGAATAGTAGGCTTATCCTGCATACTATATGAATCGGGTGAGATGGGAGGCGTGTGACCTATGTCAACGGTCGCATTTTATACGCTAGGCTGTAAAGTGAATTTTTACGATACAGAGGCAATTTGGCAAGTTTTTAAGGACAATAACTATGAGCAAGTTGATTTTGAATCAACCGCTGATGTATATCTTATTAATACTTGTACTGTAACGAATACTGGTGACAAAAAAAGTCGCCAAATTATTCGTCGTGCAGTTCGTCGTAATCCTGATGCAATTATTGCTGTTACAGGTTGCTATGCTCAAACTTCTCCTGCGGAAATAATGGCGATCGAAGGCGTCGATCTTGTGATTGGTACACAAGATCGCGATAAAATAATGACCTATGTACAACAAATTCAAGAAGAACGCCAACCAGTTAATGCTGTTCGTAACATTATGAAAACTCGTAATTTTGAGGAACTTGATGTGCCAAACTTTACAGAACGCACACGAGCATTTCTGAAAATACAAGAAGGTTGTAATAACTTCTGTACATTCTGCATTATTCCATGGTCACGTGGCTTGTCTCGTTCTCGTGAAGCACAAACAGTTATCGAACAAGCGAATCAATTAGTTAACTCTGGTTATAAAGAAATTGTATTGACTGGTATTCATACTGGTGGGTACGGGGACGATATGGAAGATTACAATCTAACGCGCCTTCTATGGGATTTGGATAAAGTAGATGGTTTGGAACGTATTCGTATTAGTTCGATTGAAGCTAGTCAGATAGATGATGAGATGATTGAAGTACTCAACAAATCTTCAAAAATGTGTCGTCATTTACATATACCACTTCAAGCGGGTGAGAATAGCGTCTTGAAGCGAATGCGTCGAAAATATACAACGGAGCAATTTGCTGAGAAAGTAAGACGTCTGCAAGAAGCGATGCCTGGTGTAGCTATTACAACTGATATTATTGTAGGCTTTCCTGGTGAAACGGATGAATCATTTGAAGCGGGATATCGTTTTATGGAAGAACTAGGTTTTTCCGAGATGCATGTATTCCCATATTCCAAACGTACAGGTACTCCTGCTGCACGTATGGATGATCAAGTTGATGAAGAAGTGAAAAATGAACGTGTTCATCGTCTCATTGAATTATCTGAAAAAATGCAATTGAACTATGCCCAGAAGTTTGTCGGACAACTGTTAGACGTTATCCCAGAGCGAGAGCATAAAGGTTTTGAAGGTAGCGGTCTAATTAGTGGTCATTCTGATAACTATATTACTGTTGTATTTGAAGGATCTGAAGATCTTATTGGTCAGATTTGCCGAGTGAAAATTACTGAGGCTGGCGTGAATGAATGTAAAGGTCAGCTTGTTCGCGTGTTACAGCGTTATTCTGATGTAATCGATACACAAAGCACTGCAATGCAGGCCTAATACTAAATTAATCCTTCAGAGAATATAGATTAAGGATTTCTTATACTTCTTTCACAAGAAGAGGATAGGGAATCCTTTCTTGCTTATTATTAGAGGTAGTTTGTTTTATGAACTTACTATTAAATAAAGGTTCAAAAAGCGGGCTTTCAGAACCGAGAAGATGGAGCGCTACTTGAGAAAGGCGGAAGCGCAAGTGTACATGATTACGTACACGCGAACCGTACTTTCCAAGTTCGCTTCATATTCGATGCGACTAAACTACAACGAGTTACATCGTCATCAAAGTCCGCTTTTTGAACTACCTTTACTAGTCGAATCGTTTGAACCATTTCATATAACATATAGGCAGCGCAATGAAAGAACAGATGATATTAAATAAAGTTTGTGCATGTGCAATTGCCGTTGCAATGGATGTCGTAGTCCACATAACTGCTGTTGCAAGCATATCGATAAATGGGAAGAATAATAATGCTCCTCCTATATTAAGGACAAGATGCGCCATTGCTACGTATTGTCCCCCTTTTGAACCGCCAAGTGAGGCGATAATTGCAGTTACACACGTCCCAATATTACATCCTAGAACGATGGCAATACTTAGATCTAGCGGAAGTACACCAAGTGCGGCGATACCCATGATCATGCCGATAACAGCTGCACCACTATGGATAAGTGCTGTTAGAACAGCACCCGAGAGTATGCCCCACCAAAGGGTAGTTTGCGCTTGCGCTAGAAACCAATGAAATAATTCAGTGTTTTGAATAACGGGACCGATTCCTTGCATGACGGTTAATCCAAGTAACAGCGTGCCAAATCCGAATATTACAATGGATAGTGAACGGATATACTCGCTACCTTTCCATTGATATAATGCGGGGATAATGCGATACTCGACGAGTAGAACGGTTATGCCCCATAGAATTAGAGCACCTATCATTAATGGTTTTGCAAGATGATTGATTTCTAGTCCAATTAATTCAGTCGTAAGGCAAGTTCCAATATTAGTGCCGAGAATAATACCTAATGTACGTGAGAACGGTAGTAATCGACTATTAACGAATCCAATTGATAATACTGTAACAGCAGTACTACTTTGTAAGAAGGCACTACTCGCTGTCCCAAGCACTAGGCCGTGAAGTGGAGTACGAGTAGAACGTTCTAATAGACGCAAGAAAGTAGGTCCACCTAGGCGGAATAATGCTAATTCCATTAATTTCATGCCGCACATAAAGATCGAAAACCCTAAAATACTATGAAAGATAATTGCACTTATCATGTCTTGAATCCTTTCACCTTCATAATGTCTTATGTTTAACTTATGCACTAGATTAGACAAGCATGACAAGCACTTCATCCAAATTGAGAACAAGAGAGGAACATTCACAATGGCGAACGCAATAGTAAAACTAATAAAAGCACGTAAAAAGAGAGTAGAGGAAGCTCATCCTTGGATATACGCTAGTGAAATAGAACAAGTAGCACAGGAAGGTCTTGAACCTGGTAGCTTAGTAGACGTCGTTGCCCACAACGGGAAATATTTGGCGACAGGATATTGGAACCCTGCTTCTCAAATAACTGTGCGAATCGTTTCTTATGAACCAATTGAGACCATGGATCACGAATTTTTTGTAGAACGCTTAACACGTTGTAAAATACATCGTGCTCGTTTTGTGAAAGATCAGGATTGTCGATTAGTATATGGTGAGGCGGATTTTTTACCAGGCTTAATTGTCGACCGTTTTGAAAATGTATTAGTATTGCAAATTTTATCACTAGGTATGGAAAAGCATAAAGAAGCATTAATCTCAGCTCTTATTGAAGTGTTTCAACCAAAGGGCATATACGAACGTAGTGATGTAAGTGTTCGTAAACTTGAAGGATTAGAAGAGCGTACTGGTGTTATTTATGGCGAATGTCCTTCCATTGTTGAAATAAGTGAAAATGGCTTATTGATGGAAGTAGATATTGTACAAGGTCAGAAAACAGGTTATTTCTTCGATCAACGTGAAAATCGTGCATCTCTTGAACCTTTAATGAAAGGTTGGGGAGAACGTAGTGGAATCGCATTATCGCAACTTGAAGATGGTCGTCTTGCACCAGTTAATCGCAATGGTAAAGAAGTCACATTCCCTTATTGGGATGGAGCGACAGTGTTAGAATGTTTTGCTCATACTGGAAGTTTCACATTGCATGCTTGCAAATATGGTGCTAAGCAAGTCACTTGCTTAGACGTATCTGCTCATGCGATTGATACGGCGAAACGTAATGTTGAGCGCAACGGTTTTACTGATCGTGTAGAATTCGTAGTTGCGGATGCTTTCGAATATTTGCGTACTCAAGTGAAAGGTTTAGATGATCGTAAACAACGCGCTAATGGCGGCGTTGATACATCTAAAAAACTTGAAAATGAAGGTCGTTCATGGGATGTAGTTATACTTGACCCGCCGGCATTTGCAAAAACCCGTTCGGCCGTTGAAGGAGCGAAGCGTGGATATAAAGATATTAATTTACAAGGACTTAAGCTTGTCAATGAAGGTGGATATCTTGTGACCGCTAGTTGTTCATACCATATGAGACCCGAACTGTTCCTTGAAGCGATTCAAGAAGCAGCAAAAGATGCGGGTAAAGTACTACGCCTAGTAGAATGGCGTGCAGCAGGCAAGGATCACCCACTAATTTTAGGGGTCAATGAAAGTCATTATTTAAAATTTGCAATCTTCGAAGTAACTTCAAAACGTAATTAATATTAAATAAAGGTTTAAATGTGGGCTTTCAGATGCGATGCAGACTAAGCAACGTTAGCATAATCATCGTTATCAAAGTCCGTTTTTGAACTACTATTACAGTAAAAGTTCAAAAAGCGGGCTTTCAGAATCGAGCAGGTGAAGCGTTACTTGAGGAAGGCGGAAGCGTAAGTGTACATGTTTGGTACACGCGAACCGTACTTTCCAAGTTCGCTTCAGATGCGATGCCGAGTAATCTACGTTAGAACAATCATCGTTATCAAAGTCCGTTTTTTGAACTACCTATAAAGGAAGGAGGAGAGAGAATGTCTGTTAGATTTATCCTCGGTCGAGCAGGAAGCGGTAAAACACATTACTGCTTAGAACAAATAAGAAATGAATTAAAGAGCGATCCACTCGGTTCTCCCCTCATTTTACTGACACCAGAGCAAGCATCATTCCAAATGGAGTATGAATTAATAGATCAGGGTGAACCGCAAGGGATGCTACGAGCGCAGGCTCTTAGTTTTCGTCGACTAGCATTTCGAGTTATGCAAGAAACAGGTGGTACTGCGCTTGTTCCCATTACTGAGACCGGGAAGCATATGCTTCTATACAAATTAGTTAATCGATATGCCTCGGAGCTTCAATTATTCAAAAATAGTGAAGATCAAGCAGGTTTTATCGAGAGACTTGTTAATATGATTACGGAATGGAAACGATATGGTGTTTCCGCGGAGCAAGTACAGCAATTAATTCAAACGGATAAATCTGAATATTCGCAACTACTGCAGAAGAAACTTCATGATATGGGATTGCTCTATCGATATATGGAGCAAGAACTACATCACAAGTATGTTGACTCGGAAGATTACTTATCTTACATGGTACAGGGTCTCCCGCATGCAAGTTCATTAAAGGGTTGTAGGGTATGGGTCGATGGTTTTCATGGTCTGACACCTACTGAATATGAAGCGTTAGGTGCTCTTATGGCTAATAGTGCACATATGACAATCGCATTAACACTTGATCGAGAATTTGGAATAGATGAACCAATTGATGAACTGAATTTATTCCATCAAACAGCTGAGACGTATCAAAGGATTGCGCAATTAGCCGAGCAGTATGGAATAGAAATTGAAGAGTCGATCATTTTACAATCTTCCGGTGTTTCTAGATTTGGAAATGTAGAAGCACTTGCTTTTTTGGAAAAAAATTATGGTAAGCGCAAAGTATATGAGCCTTCTAATACGCAGTGGAGTCAGGATTCAGCTATTCAATTAGCAGCCTCGGCAAATCGGCGAGCTGAAATCGAAGAAATAGCAAGACAATTGTTAATTCAAGTTCATGAACATGGTTATCGTTGGCGCGATATGGCAGTCTTAGTTCGTAACTTAGATGGTTATTCTGACTATATTGAACTTGTTTTCCGTCGATATCAAATTCCATTCTTTATGGATCAGAAGCAGAAAACATTATATCATCCCTTTGTAGAATTTATATCTTCTGCATTAGAAAGTATCGTTCACGGATGGCAATACGATGCGATGTTCCGCTGCATTAAGACGGAAATGCTATTCCCTCAAGATGAGACCATACCTAGGGAATGGTTTGATATACTAGAAAACTATGTGCTCGCTTCCGGTATTAATGGTTGGAAGTGGAACGACACCAACTACTGGAAAGCATTAGCTACCATATCGCTCGACGAAGAAGAAGAGACTGCTTATCATATTTCGGATAAAGCACAACGTGAACTAGACATTTCCTTGGCTGCTAGAGGGAGTATTATGCCCCCACTAGAGCAATTATCTGATAAGTTAACAAAAGCTAGTAATGTACGTCAGATGTGTCAAGCATTATATGAGCTACTTGATGATGCACAAGTCGCACAACGATTAGAGCGTTGGAGTGATGAAGAGCAAGCGCGAGGTAACTTGATGATGGCTCGTACACATCGACAGCTCTGGGGTAATGTGATGGGTCTATTAGATGAACTCGTCGAATTAGCTGGAGATGAGCAAGTTTCAACAGAATTATTTGCTGGAATGATTCAAGCTGGATTAGATAGTTTGCAATTAGCATCCATTCCACCATCAATGGATCAAGTTGTCATTGGAACGATGGAAAGAACTCGTCTATCTAATGTGAAGGCTTGCTACATTATTGGAGCATCAGATGGTGTATTGCCGATGCGATTACAAGAAGATGGATTATTGTCCGAAGCAGACCGTGAACAATTAGTTACAGATGGTCTTGCGATGGCACCTAGTTCACGCCGCAAATTACTAGATGAGCGCTTTTTAATCTATCAAATATTAACGAGAGCTTCTTCTAAGTTATGGATAAGCTATCCGTTAGCCGACGAAGAGGGGAAAAGTATTTTACCCTCAGAGATTATCAGGCAAATACGATCTCAATTTCCGATGATAAATGTTCAACATATTGCAATTGAACCTCATTTGAGAATGAGTGAACAGGAGCAACGTAATTTTCTTGCTCACCCAGATGCGGCGATGACGTATCTAATCGTTATGCTTCGTGAATGGAAACAAGGAAAGAAACTGCCTTCGTTATGGTGGGATCTATATAATTGGTATGCTATCAGGCCTGAATATGCTCATAAATTAACAGCGTTGCTTCGTTCACTACAATTTAACAATATCGAAATGCCATTGCAAATAGAGACAGCAAGAGGGTTGTATGGCTCGCAAATGCGGATGAGTGTATCACGTGTCGAACGATTCGTATCGTGTCCATTCCAGCATTTCTCGATCTATGGACTACGTCTGAAGGAACGGAAGCAGTATCGGCTAGAGGCACCCGATATGGGACAATTATTCCATGCAGCACTCGGGAAATTAGCGAATCAACTTGGTAGTAGTTGGGGAAGAATGTCTCACGATAAGGTGAAGCAAGAAGTTAGTCTTATCGTTGATCAACTTGTACCTAGACTTCAATCGCAAATATTACTAAGTAGTGAGCGATTCCGCTACATTGCTCGCAAATTGAAAGAGATCGTTATGCAAGCTGCAATTATGCTTGGGGAACACGCTGGACGAGCTGAATTTAACCCCGTAGGTACAGAAGTTGATTTTGGTCCTAATGGTAATATGCCTGCACTGCAAGTTCAACTTGATAATGGCAATATGTTAGAAATAGTAGGTCGTATTGACAGAATAGATGCTGCCGAGAGTGATCAAGGCCTGTTACTTCGTGTGTTAGATTATAAGTCTAGTAGTAAGGCTTTGAAGTTGGATGAAGTTATACATGGTTTATCACTTCAGATGTTAACCTATCTCGATGTATTGATGACTCATGGAGAAGGCTGGCTGAAACAGAAAGTTTCACCTGCTGGAGTGCTATATTTCCATGTTCATAACCCACTATTGCAAGTGAAAAATCGAATTAGTAGTGAAGAAGCAGATGATCTTATGTTGAAACGCTATAAGATGAAGGGTTTATTGACTGCTGATACAACTGTTGTTCGTATGATGGACAGTGAGCTAGAAACAGGATATTCGCAAATTCTGCCTGTAGCAGTGAAGAAAGATGATAGCTTCTATAGCAGTGCTTCCGTTGTCAGTCATGATCAGTGGGATATGTTACGTGGGTTTGTTAAAACTAAAATAAAGAACATAGGTCAAGAAATTCAAGAAGGTGTTGTATCTGTAGAGCCATATCAGTTAGCAGACCGAACACCGTGTCAATTTTGCGACTATAAACCAGTATGTCAGTTTGATCCAGTAATTGAAGGTAATCAATATCGTAAATTAGCTAAAACCTCCGAGGATGAGATTTGGCGTGAGTTAGGGGAGTGACGGTAATGAGTGGACAATCATCAGCAAATGCACCTCGCTGGACAGATGAACAATATGAAGCAATTGTGTCTGATGGATCGAATATATTAGTAGCCGCGGCGGCTGGTTCTGGAAAAACAGCTGTATTAGTTGAACGCATTATTCGTAAAGTCGCTTCTAACACTGACGTTGATCGCTTACTCGTAGCTACGTTCACACATGCGGCGGCAGCAGAGATGAAAGATCGTCTGAAAATAGCTTTAGAGAAAAAACTTGAAGAAGAGCCAGATTCAGATCATTTGCGTAAGCAGTTAGCGTTAATGGGGAAATCATCGATCACTACGTTGCATTCCTTCTGTATGGAGGTCATCCGCAAATATTATTCATTGATTGATCTTGATCCTGGTTTTCGTATAGCGAATGAGACGGAGATAGAATTAATCCGTGCTGATGTAATGAATGAACTATTTGAGCAACGTTATAGTGGTGTGGATGGAGCGGGAGGCGGAGATTTTCTTAAGCTAGTCAATAGTTATGGTGGAGAAAAAGGTGATGATCCACTATTTCAACTCGTTGAGCGGCTATATCTCTTCTCACGATCTCATCCTTGGCCAGCACAGTGGCTTAACGATACATTGAAGCCGTATCTCATTTCAAGTATCGACGAATTAGAACGTAGTAGCTGGGTACAACAAATTATTGATGATGTGCATTTGAAACTTGAAGGAGCGATAAGTGCTTTTGAGCAAGCATTATTATTAACTAAGTTGCCTGCAGGTCCGTATGCGTATGCATCAACTTTTGAAGCTGATATTGCAGTAGTCACAGTGTTGCAACATCAATTACAACAATCGCCTTGGCGAGAGTGGCCCGATATTTTTGCATCTGTACAATTTGATAAATTAGCACCTTTACGTGGGAAAGATCATGATAAAGATATACAAGATCGTGCCAAAAATTATCGTGAGCAAGGAAAAGATACGATTCAATCGATTGCGAATGATTACTTTGGAAGAAGTGCAGAGCAATTTCTAGAAGAATTGAATGAACTTGCCCCGCTAATGAAAGCATTGGTAGCTCTAATTCACGATTTTAGTGCTGCATTTGATGCAACGAAACGCTCAAAAGGATTACTTGATTTTGGTGATTTGGAACATTATAGTCTAGCTATTTTACTAGATAAAGAATCAACTTCAGATCAACTAATTCCTTCAGATGCTGCGAAGGACTACCAGCAGCAATTTGATGAGATATTGTTAGATGAATATCAGGATACGAACATGGTACAGGAAACGATTGTACGATTAATAGCAAATCAAAGCATCGGAAATCGATTTATGGTTGGCGATGTGAAGCAAAGTATATATCGTTTTCGCTTGGCAGAACCGAAGTTGTTTCTAGAAAAATATAAGAAATATAGTTCGGGATCAGCCTTCACTATTGAAGGTGGGAAACGAATTGATCTTGCTCGTAATTTCCGGAGTCGCTCACAAGTAGTAGATGCAGTTAACGAAGTTTTCAGGGCGATAATGAAAGAAAAAGTTGCTGAGATGGAATATGACGAGCGTGCAGAACTAGTTCATGGTGCAACTTATTATGAAGCACCAATTTCATTGGATCAATGTAAAGTTCAGTTAACAATCATCGATCGTGGTGAGCGTGTTGCTGAGGAACAATCGAGTGAGCAAGAAGAGCAAACGGAGCTAACTGCAAATAATCAGTTAGAAGAATTGAATGTTGCACAACTAGAAGCTCGATATGTCGCACAGCAATTGTTAAAGTTGTCTGAAGAGAAAAGTATGATTTTCGATAGTAAATTAGCTACGTATCGTCCTATGAAGTGGAGAGATACAGTCATTTTATTGCGTGCTACTTCAGCATGGGCTCCTATTTTTCTGGAAGAGCTTCAATTAGCAGGTATACCCGCTTACTCAAGTATTGGAAGTGGTTATTTCGAGGCAGTTGAAGTACAGACGATGCTTTCTTGTTTACAAGTCATTGATAATCCGTATCAAGATATACCGTTAGCAGCGACGTTGCGGTCTCCGTTATTCAGTCTTACTGCTGAGCAATTATCTGGCATTCGTATTCTATCGATGGATAGTAATTTCTATGATGCGATCACTCATGCAGCTGGCAGTGAAGATTATGAACTAGATGGTCGTCAGAAATTGTCATATTTCTTACATAAACTAGATCAATGGCGTAATCTAGCTCGAGAAGGTTCCTTATCGGATCTGTTATGGTTGATCTATGAAGAAACTGGATATTATGATTTTGTCGGTGGTCTTCCTGCTGGAGTACAACGTCAAGCCAATTTACGTGCGTTACATGATAGAGCAAGACAATATGAAGCTACTTCATTCAGAGGGCTTTTCCGTTTTTTGAAATTTATTGAACGTATGCGTGCCAGTGGTAATGATCTTGGTACCGCGCTAGCTATTGGAGAACAAGAAGATGTCGTGAAGATCATGACGACACATGCAAGTAAAGGGCTAGAGTTCCCAATCGTATTCGTTGCAGGGTTAGGTAAAAAATTCAATGAGCAAGATTTGAATGCTTCATTTCTCTACCATAAGGAATTAGGATTTGGACCGAAATATGTGGATGCTGCGATGAGAATTAGTTATCCATCATTGCCTTATTATGCGATTCGTCGTTCTATGAAAATGGAACTACTAGCGGAAGAGATGCGCATACTATATGTTGCATTAACTAGACCTAAAGAAAAATTATATTTGCTTGGAACTAGTGGTAGATTACCGAAACAACTACCCAAGTGGAACTCCTCACTAGCACTCGATGGCACACTACAGCAATCTAGTATTGCAGCAGCATCTTGTTACTTAGATTGGATCGCACCACTTGTTGCAACGCAATTGCAAATGTCTATGGACGAGCCAGAGAAAGGACTTGTAGTTAGTCCGCAAGATTGGATGGTCTCAGTTGTGGCTGCCGAGTCACTTGCAGCAATCAACGAAACTCAAGTCGAGGATTCTGAGGAAGATGAACTAGTAAAAACTGAAAGAATGACTGCCCTGCAAGCATTAGCACAATTAGATGATGTCGCTGAGGATCAACAATTGCGGACTAATCTAGAACGCAATTACCCATTTATAGGGGCAACAACAATTGGTTCAAAAGCTTCTATTACGGAGATGAAACGGATTCAAGCTGCATTTGAAGAGGAAACAGAAACATTCTATCAGACAGATAATAATGCGGATGGAACTAATAATGATAAGGCTGATAACGATGTAATGGACAATGCTGTAACGAAAGATTACACATTACATCTGGAACGACCTTCTTTCATGGAAGAGAAAAAGATAACAGCTACTGAGAAAGGTTCAATTAATCATTTAATGATGCAGCATATTCCGTTGACGTTAAATATTGACGAACAAACGATTGAGCAAAGCATAGAGCGAATGAAGCAACTGCAAATAATTACGCTTGCACAAGCGAGCGTCATTAACATAAAAGCGATTGTAGAGCTTTTCCGATCTGAACTAGGCTATCGTATGCAACATGCAACTTGGCTAAAACGCGAGCTTCCATTCAGCTTTATGTTACCTGCTCATGAAGTTCATCGTAATATTGATGAAATTACAGGTAGCGAAAAAGTATTCATCCAAGGTATTATTGACTGTATATTTGAAGATGAGCGTGGTCTCGTCCTAGTCGATTATAAAACGGATCGAATAATGAATGGAAATTGGGCTTTGAAAGCTGAAGAACATCGTTTCCAATTAGAAATGTATGCTAGAGGATTAGAGATGATTTTACATCGTAAAGTAGATGAGATTTATGTGTTTTTCTTCGACGGAGGTCGAGCGATCCAGTTGTAGAGGTAGTATACTAATATTATTATTCGTAATAATCGGAGGGGAAAATGTGAGTCAAAAGGTTGCAGAAAAGCAGGTTGAACCGACAGGGAAAAGGTCTATCACTTTAGCAGTTACGCTCGTTCTATTAGTCGCTAGTCTGATGCTCAATGTGTTATTTTCAACAAAGAATATGAGTTATGGTCAAGATCAAAAAGTTGAAATTGGGGAACATATTGTACAACATTTAACTACGTTTAATGAGAAAAATACACTGTTAATGCAGTATGTTTACGACATTGTAGATCTTTCACCAGAAGATCATAAGCTCGCAAGATTAACGGCAGCTCATGCTGTGCCTCTAGTAGTTGAACTGAAACAAGAAATGTCACAATTAATTGTAATCGCTACGGAGTTTAAACAAGCGACCTTCTCTACCGAGGATACAGAGCAACTTGAATGGTTAACGTTGATTGAAGATCAACTTCAATTGATTGCTAGCGTAGAAGGTCAACTTACTCAAGCTGAGCTCGATGAACTAAATGCGATGATCGAAGGATCTGAATACCTCGCGCAGACTGTCAACAGTTTTAACTTTAAAGTTGAAGGTAACAAAAATGCGATGATCAGACTTGGTAACGGTTTTGACTGGATTGAACAAGTTCAAGCGATCGAGCAATATGTAAATGTTGAAGCTGTACAATAATTACAATTAAACGAGATGTATAGGTTACATACTGTAAACCGACAATAAGGAGGAAATAATAATGGATTGCTTATTTTGTAAAATAATTGAGGGTACGATTCCTTCGACAAAAGTATTCGAGAATGAACATGTACTTGCATTCAGAGACATTACTCCAGCAGCGCCTACTCATATTTTAATTATTCCTAAGAAGCATATAGCTACGATGAATGATGTAACTCGTGAGGATGATCTGGTTGTTGCCGAAATCTTTGCTGCTGCTCGTCACATTGCAAAAGAAGAAGGATATGCAGAAGCGGGCTATCGTCTTATTAACAATGTTAATGCTGATGGTGGGCAAGTAATATATCACTTACATTTCCATCTGTTAGCAGGAAAATTGATGGGACCGTTATTAGCAGAATAAGTTCTTATTAAGAAGTTGACATAGACTTATTTTTTAACGTATAATTAAGGTTGATGAACCGTGTAATAAACTCTGGACGGTCTGTTTCGGAGGGAGGGATAACTGGTGTCTG
Organism: Candidatus Pristimantibacillus lignocellulolyticus; assembly: GCA_023639215.1. NCBI lineage: Bacteria > Bacillati > Bacillota > Bacilli > Caryophanales > Paenibacillaceae > Pristimantibacillus (SeqCode) > Pristimantibacillus lignocellulolyticus (SeqCode). The sequence goes on along the minus strand of CP097899.1, from coordinate 4,885,044 downwards.
AAATTAAAGTTCGTAAAAACGAAACTATTGATGCTGCGCTTCGTCGCTTTAAGCGTTCCACTGCAAAAGATGGTATCTTGGCAGAGGTTAAGAAACGTAAGCACTATGAAAAGCCAAGCGTAAAGCGTAAGAAGAAGTCTGAGGCTGCGCGCAAGAGAAAGTTTTAGGAGGATCCTTCCATAATGAACCTGAGCGATAGATTGACCGATGATATGAAACAAGCAATGAAAAGTCAGGACAAGTTTAGACTTAGTACAATTCGTATGATGCGTGCATCTGTTAAAAACTTGGAAATTGATCTAAAACGTCCGTTGGACGATAGCGAAGTGCTTGATATATTGAGTCGTGAAATCAAACAACGTAAAGATTCCCTCCAAGAATTTGAGAAAGCTGGTCGTAACGACCTTGTCGTAAATCTTGCAACAGAAATTGATATTATTAGTAAATACCTTCCCGAACAGCTAACTGAAGAAGAGATTCAAGAGATAGTAAGGCAGACCATCCAAGAACTCGGTGCTTCTTCGAAAGCCGACATGGGGAAAGTGATGGGCGCCCTTATGCCAAAAACTAAAGGACGCGCTGACGGTAGACTAGTAAATAATGCAGTGCAACAATTTCTGCAATAGAATACGTGCGGACTCAAAAACACCCCTAACGGGGTGTTTTTTTTGTTGATACTAACAAACAACATGTGAACATTGTGTTATAATAGATGAAACATTTCACTAAGATAGACGTATATAGAGGAGTTGCAAAAGAGGAGGGATAACATGTATAGCAAATTCTCGATTCATCGTTTTCGTGAAATGCTTACTGTTTTTGTAATAAGTTTATTTGCGATATTACTTGTTAATGGATTAATAGCTCCAACTTTCGCTCAGGCAGAATCCAAATCAGCTGGTCCAGCAGTATATGAAATTCCTCTTAAAGGAACAGTTGATCAAAGTATGGCTACCTTTGTTGAAAGAGCTTTCAGTGAAGCTGAGGAGGCACACGCAAGTCATATCGTTATTGTCCTCAATACATATGGAGGACGTGTAGATTCAGCTAATACAATAGGTGAGTTAGTACGTGCTCAAGAAATTCCTGTTACAGTATTCATTGAAGGTAAAGCTGTGTCGGCAGGCACCTATATTGCTCTGAATGCTGATTACATTGCGATGCAATCAGGAAGTACAATGGGTTCCGCTGCAGTTGTAGATTCTAGTGGAACGTTAATTGATAATCCGAAAACGATTAGTTTTTGGGTAGATCAGATGCAAGAAGCAGCAAGACTTCATGGACGAGATACGAATGTGGCAGCAGCAATGGTTGATCCTAGAGTAGAAATTGATCTTACAGATACTATAGGTAAAGTTAAATCTGTGGGTGATGTTATTGCAATTTCAGCAAGTGAAGCATTACGAATTGGTTATTCTGATTTCAATGCTGAAACGGTTACTGATGTGTTGAATTTTCATGAACTTGGTGGTCGAGATATTATTACGATTACACCTAGTGCAGCTGAGAATGTAGCAAGTTTTCTTGTTAACCCAATTGTATCCACCATATTATTAATATTAGGTTTTGCTGGCCTAGCGATTGAACTGTTTATACCTGGCCTTGGATTACCTGGTATTCTAGGAGCGATTAGTATGGGATTGTTCTTCTTTGGTTCATACGTTTCAGGTCTTGCAGGTATGGAAACAGTAGTACTCTTTATCGTAGGACTTATTTTAATTGTTTTAGAATTAATAGTTCCGGCTTTTGGTATACTGGGATTATTGGGAGGAGGAGCTATAATCGCTGGAATATTACTTGCCTCACCAGATTGGCAGACCGGACTTACGTCCATTGGTATTGCATTAGTGATTGCTATCATCTTAGTTGTCATCGTTTCACGTACGAAAAAAGGTAGAGCTGTTTGGAATAAACTCGTTCTACGTGAGAAACTTACGACTGAAGAAGGATTTATATCTGCAGATTCGAAAGATTCGCTATTAGGTTTACATGGCGTTACGGTAACACCGCTACGACCAGCAGGAGCAGCACAAATCGGCAATGCTCGCGTTGATGTTGTAACTGAAGGTGGATTCGTAGAAGTGAATCGTCCTGTCGTGGTTGTTAAGGCTGAAGGTACATGGGTAGTCGTTAGAGAAGTGAAAGAAAACGTGTAAGGATGTTCAAAGAGCCCGACTTTGATTGCGAAGTTATGCGTAGTAGCATACTCGACATCTAAGATGGATTGCTACCGAAATCTACGGTGCTCACGTACATAACCCGTACGCTGTGCTCCTCGTTTTCTAGTATCATTCCATCTTCTCGTCACTGAAAGCCGACCTTTTTGAACAGGCAAATTAATTTGATTACAAATTGAGAGGAATGATTGGATGTTTGGTTTAGACCCAGGTTTGGTTGTTGTAATTTTTGTAATATTGGCAGTTATCGTATTAAGCGTATTATTAAGCTTTTTCCCAATTATGCTATGGATATCAGCACTTGCTTCAGGCGTAAGAGTAGGGATTATTACACTGTTTGCGATGAGATTACGTCGCGTAGTTCCTAGTCGTATCGTGAACCCGTTGATCAAAGCAACAAAAGCAGGTCTTGGTTTATCTATTAATCAGTTAGAAAGTCATTTTCTAGCAGGTGGTAATGTTGACCGAGTAGTTAATGCATTAATTGCAGCACAACGTGCGAATATCCCATTGATTTTTGAACGTGCGGCAGCTATTGATCTGGCAGGTCGTGATGTTCTACAAGCAGTACAAATGAGCGTTAATCCAAAAGTTATTGAAACTCCAATCGTTTCAGCAGTAGCGAAAGATGGTATCGAAGTTAAAGTAAGAGCTCGAGTTACAGTTCGTGCAAACATTGATCGTCTAGTCGGTGGTGCTGGTGAAGATACAATTATTGCACGTATCGGTGAAGGTATTGTATCTACAGTAGGTAGTTCGAATTCGCATAAAGACGTTCTAGAAAACCCTGATAAAATTTCACGCACCGTTCTTGAAAAAGGTCTTGATGCTGGTACTGCATTCGAAATTCTATCGATTGATATCGCAGACGTAGATGTAGGTAAAAACATTGGTGCACATCTTCAAACGGAACAAGCGGAAGCTGATAAAAAAATTGCACAAGCTAAAGCGGAAGAACGTCGTGCAATGGCTGTTGCGCAAGAACAAGAAAACAAAGCTAAAGTTGTTGAGATGGAAGCTCGCGTAGTAGAATCCGAATCTCAAGTACCTCTAGCTATGGCTGAAGCATTACGTAGTGGGAAACTAGGTGTTATGGATTATTTGAACATGAAAAACATTGAAGCTGATACATCTATGCGTTCATCACTAGGTGATTCTACGGACCCGAAAAATAAATAAGGCTAATTCTTATCTCAATCGTACACAAAGTGTGTAACACATTTGAGGCAGATAGGAGGTGTTAGCCTTGGATATTGTTGAATTTATACAAAATAACTTTATTTTTGTTATCGGTGCTCTATTTTTCATCTATAAACTGTTCTCTGGATCGAAGTCTGAAAAGGGTAATTCGATGCCTACTTTTGGTGGGGGAACGAATCAGACTAATCGTAATCAGGATGAGCGTGATGATGAAGATGATTACGAACAGCCTGAATATGACGATAGTTTAGAGCAGAGACGTAGAGCGGAATTACAACGCCTACAAGAAGAGGAAATGCATAGGGAAAGACAAATGCAACGTGCCGATCAGTTGCGTGAAGAGCAAAAAATGCGTTATGAGCAGCAACAGCGACTACAACAAGCCGCTAGAACGCTTCAGACAGGGCGGGATGATTTATCGACTGATTACTTCGCACAGAATGAATTAGGGCGGGAATCAAAGGCTAAGCAGCCTGTAGACCCCTTTGCAGCACCTGAGGATAAGGATAAACGTAAACACTCGGAATTAACAGCTGACGAATTACGAAAAGCGGTACTGTGGTCAGAAGTGTTGAGTTCTCCAAGAGCCAAACGACCATTTAGACGTTAGGAAATGTTTGAAATTAGTAAGAGTCACAATAAAGGGCCTAGATATTTTCTTCGAAATGAAGAAACTTATCTAGGCCCTTTTTGTGTTGATGCTGAAACTATTACATTTTCTCATATTTACACTGATCGCTGCATATTTTGGTATAGTACCGATGTGTCTCTTGGCAGGTAACAAATCGATGTTTGAGAAAGGGGAACCTTCATCAATGAGACAAATTAAAAGGAAACTACATAGACTAACAGCGACTTTGCTTGATATGCCAGAAGACGTTGTATTTGAGTTACCTAGAATGACCTTGATCGGTGATCGTCAGCTATATATTGAAAATCATAGAGGAGTAATTCATTTCCGTGAGGATTTATTACGCCTTTCACTTAGTAAAGGCGAATTAGAAGTTACGGGAGAAGGGTTAATCATTAGAACGATTTGGACGGATGAAGTATTCGTGGAAGGTGTTATTAAAGGAATTCAGTTGCTTCCGTGAGTAAACGAGATTACGAAGATTATTATTTTACTTAAAGAAGCTGTATCAAACAGTAATGAAAGTTGAAGGAGGGTTTGTAATGAAAGGAACATTGGTAGAGTGGGTGAAAGGTCGGGTAGAGGTTGAGTTACAAGGAGGAGACGTTGCTCGTTTCCTCAACGAGGTATTGTCTGCGAAGTTATCATTAGCTAATATTCGTTGGACAAGCTCAGAAATTGTCAGGTTTGAAGTGAGTTTGGCTCAATACTTCGGTCTCAAAAAATATATTCGAGCTGCTGGAAGTACGATGCGAATTGTGCGCAAAGAAGGGCTTCCATTTTTATTAAGTCGTATGGAAAAACGGATTTGGTTTTCTGTTGGAATAGCGTTGTTCTTTACAATAATCTTTCTTCTTTCATCCTTAGTATGGACTGTTGATGTTGAAGGGAATGAGCGAATACCAAAAGAGGAGATCATTGCAGCTGCGAAAGCAGAAGGACTCTATCCTCTGCAATGGTCGTTCCGGCTACAAGACACAGATATTATCTCAAAAAAATTAGTAAATGCAATTCCTGGTACAAATTGGATAGGTGTAGTGAAAAATGGAACAAAAGTTAAAATTCAAGTTGTAGAAATGACAATTCCAGAAGAACGGAAAAAGTATAGCCCACGCCATCTTGTTGCAACTAATGATGCAATAATAACGTACATAATAGCAGAAGAAGGAAAACCGCTTGTTCGTAAAAACATGCGTGTGAAAAAGGGACAAACATTAATTTCAGGTATTATTGGAACAGATGCACATTCTGAGGTTGTTGTTGCTCAAGGAAAAGTTAAAGGAATCGTATGGTATGAATATAATGTGTCTACACCGTTAATACAGAAATATAGAGCGTATACTGGAGAGAAGCAGGAACGAAACTACTTTGTTATAGGTAATCGTGCGATGCAGATATCAGGATATGGTCAAACTCCGTATGAGAAATCGGAAATATTGACTTCAAGAGAGCAACTACATCTTTGGAATTTTGAATTGCCGTTTGGTACGATGAAAGAAGTTGAACAAGAAGCGCGGTTTGAACAAAAAGAAGTATCAGTTGAAGAAGCGAAGCTAATAAGTCTAGAACAAGCAAGAATCAATGTTCAATCAATGGCTGGTGAAGATGCTCGTGTTGTTAGTGAAATTGTTTTGCATGAAGAGTCGGACAATGGTAAAGTTGTAATGAAGGTGCTTTTTGAAGTGAATCAGTCAATTACGAAGGAATTACCAATAGTCCAAATGCAGGGAGATTGAGTATAGTTGCAAAATGAAGCGAAAACAGTCAAAATTCTAGTCCAAAATGCGGAAGAGGCTTTAGCTATCTTTGGTCCGCAAGATAAATATTTACGTCTAATTGAACAACGAGTTAGTGCTAAAATATCTTCAAGAGATGCAGAAATCACGATTAGTGGCCCAAGTAATGAAGTAGATTCTTTGGAACAGTTGTATCAAGTCCTTTTACAATTGGTTCGAGAAGGATATTCACCTTCTGAACGAGATATGACGTACGCACTTGATCTTGCCATGAAAATGCAAGCAGAAGAATTGTTAGATTTATTCAAAAAACCGTTAGCTACGACATATCGTGGTAAAAAAATTATGGTTAAAACCATAGGTCAACGTCACTATGCGAAATTAATTCGTAAGCTTGATATCGTTTTTGGAATCGGTCCAGCTGGAACCGGTAAAACCTATTTAGCTGTTGTACTAGCAGTTGCCGCTTTGAAAGAAAACTTAGTAAAGCGCATTATATTAACTCGTCCAGCAGTAGAAGCAGGTGAGAATCTAGGCTTCTTACCGGGTGATTTGCAGGAAAAAGTCGATCCATACTTACGTCCCTTATATGATGCCCTGCACGATGTGCTAGGAGCAGAACAAACGGTTAAAGCGATTGAGCGTGGTATGATTGAGATTGCACCACTTGCTTATATGCGTGGTAGAACATTAGATGATGCTTTTATTATTTTAGATGAGGCACAAAACACGACGCCCGAACAGATGAAAATGTTCCTTACTCGTCTTGGTTTTGGTGCTAAAATGGTTATTAACGGTGACGTTACGCAAATCGACTTACCACGAGGTAAAAACTCTGGATTAATCGAGGCGAAACGTATTCTTTCAAATATCGATGAGATAGGCATGATGCTCTTTACAGAACAAGATGTTGTTCGTCACACTCTTGTCCAAAAAATCATTATGGCATATGATCGTGACGCTGAGTCCAAATCATAATCTACATAAATCTAGATTTTAAAGGAAAGGATGATTGTGAATGACACAACAGAAAAATAGCCGAAATGTTAAGGGAAACCACTTGAATTTCACTGGTTGGAGACAAAGTAATCTAGTTAAATGGATGTTGATGGCGTTGTTCGTCATTCTTTTCTATCTCAATCTAGCACCACATATTATTCCTGAAACATACAATATTACTGAGGGATCAGTGAGTGATAAAGATATAAAGGCACCAACAGAAATTAGAGATGAAAAAGCAACGAGAGAAGCAGAAGAAAAGGCTGCTAATGCGATTGAAGATTCTTATTCTATTGTTGCATCGCGAAATGACTCGTTAGTGGAGTCTATATTTCTAAGAATTGAACAATTAAATGCTGACGATCAAGTAAGTAAGGAAGACAAAATAGATATATATCGCTCAGAGATTCCAAGCCGATACGACCAACATATTCAAATATTTGTAAAATCAAGCAATGCCACCACTACTTATAACGAATTGTTGCTAGAAGAGATGAGCAATGTAGCGAAGGAACAGCGTTATACGATTCCAGAAGAAACATTTTACAAATTGCCACAACTTTCTCAAGAACAACTGACTGAAATGAGAATGGTGGCAAAAGAAATCGTTAGAAAGTTAACGATCGAACCAATTCGTAATGCTGAAACAGCTCGTACTCAAGTAGCTGAAATGGTGAATTCTAGTACAATTTCTAACCGCACGGCTCGTGAAATTGTTCAAGAAATTGCTCGTTTCTCTATTATGCCAAATCGTTTTTTTGATAAGACGATGACAGATGAGGCTAGAGAAGAAGCACGTAACAATACAACGCCAATCGTTTATAAAGAAAATGAAGTAATTGTGAAAAAAAACCAAGAAATTACACCAGACCTCTTTGCTCTGTTAACAGAAGCTAATGTACTTCAAGGTACTGATCATCATTGGTCACGAATTGGTGTTGTGTTATTGTCTCTCATGTTATTTGCATTTCTTTATGTGTATTTATCACAATCGTCAGGTGTAGGATTAAAGCGTGCTAGTTATAACAACACACAGCTACTTATGCTGTTACTTATCTACCTTATAAATTTTGGAGTTATTCAAATAACTTCAGTAATTCAGTCAGAAACCGCAAACGTAGCAGGTTATTTTGCGCCCGCAGCTCTAGGTATAATGCTGATTACATTACTTATAGACGAGCATCTTGCGATGGCTAGTACATTTATTTTCAGTATTGTTGGTTCAGTCATATTGAACACGAATACGTCACTGTTACTTGATTTTAAGTTTGGAGTATATATTATAGTTATATCTTTGGCAGCAATTTATTCCATAAAACATGCAAGTCAAAGATCGGCAATATTAAAAGCAGGAATAATGGTAAGCTTATTCGGTTCATTCTCCGTATTAACGATGCTATTAATGGCAGAGCAATTAGATCGGATGCCAATGCTATATTCACTAGGACTTGCTTTTGGTAGTGGATTAGTCACATCAATTCTTGTTGTTGGTCTTATGCCATTTTTCGAAATTTCATTTGGTATATTATCTGCATTGAAACTTGTAGAATTATCTAGTCCGAATCATCCTTTACTGCGGAAATTACTCACTGAGACGCCAGGAACTTATCATCATAGTGTAATGGTAGGTAATCTAGCTGAGGCTGCAGCAGAATCTATCGGGGCAAATGGATTGTTATGTAGAGTAGGTTCTTTCTATCATGATCTAGGTAAGACAAAACGTCCGAGCTATTTCATAGAAAACCAGACGAATATGAGTAATCCACATGATACGATTGATCCAATGTTGAGTAAGTCAATTATTGTTGCACATGCTAAAGATGGTGCGGAAATGTTGAAGGCATACAATATTCCTAAACAATTACGTGATATTGCTGAGCAGCATCATGGTACAACTTCATTGAAATTCTTCTATTACAAAGCATTGAAAGAAGCAGAGGGACAAGGTGTTGAGCCTGATTTCAAAGAAGAAGATTTCCGTTATCCTGGTCCTAAAGCTCAGTCCAAAGAAGCGGCTGTTGTTGGAATTGCAGATTGTGTAGAAGCAGCAGTACGAAGCTTGCGTAATCCTACGATTACACAGGTTGAAGATATGATTCACAAAATAATAAAAAACAGAGTCGATGATAATCAGTACAATGAATGTGATCTGACGATGAAAGAACTAGATAAAATAGCACAATCGTTGAAAGAAAGCTTAATGGGCATATTCCATTCACGAATTGAATATCCAGAGGATGTCAAACAAAAAGGTAACGAGAAGGAGCAGATCTAATGAGCATAGTATTAGATTGGAACAATAATCAAAGTGAATTCGAAATTTCGGATGAATGGATTGAGAAATTAACTCGAATCTTACAAATAGCTGCTGAAAATGAAGGATTAACTTCTGGTGAAGTTACATTAACATTTACTAATAACGAAGAAATTCATGAATTGAATAAGCAGTATCGTAATATTGATCGTCCAACTGATGTATTATCTTTCGCACTAAATGATGATGGTGTAGATGAATTGAACATCATTTTTGAAGTTGAAAGTGAAGATGAGATTGACCCAATATCAGGTATGCTAGGAGATATTATTATTTCTGTGGAACGTGCAGAAGAGCAACGGATAGAATATGGGCATTCCCTTGAACGTGAAATCGGATTCCTTTTTGTTCATGGTTTTCTGCATTTACTAGGCTACGATCATCAAGATGATGAAGCGGAAGAAGTAATGACACAAAAACAAGAAGCTGTTCTACAACAAGTTGGTTTGACACGCTAATGTTTAAGGTTTTACGTAGCATGGGATACGCATTTGAAGGAATTTGGTATGGTATTTCTACACAACGTAATATGAAAATCCATTTGACAGTGGCACCAATTGTTCTCATACTTGGTGCCATTGTTTCTATTACATGGGTAGAATGGTGTATTATTATTTTAGTTATCGCAGCAGTTATGAGTTTAGAATTAGTAAACACAGCTATTGAGGCTTTAGTAGATTTGGAAAGCCCACATTATCACCCTTTGGCCAAAGTAGCGAAAGATGTAGCAGCAGGGGCAGTACTTATAATGGCTATTGCTTCTATATTCATCGGATGTATTATTATCATGCCTAAGCTTTGGGTGTTGCTATTTTAATTGAATGACATAGTCGCCGTCGAGTAATCAACAAAGCATAATCATCATGCTGACAAGCGAGCTCGCTTGTCAACACCAAGAAGATGGCATAAAGCTAGAGAAGCGAGGAGCAGAGCGTACGTAATTGATACGCGAGCACTGGAGCAAACGATGAATGACATAGTCGCCGTCGAGTAATCAACAAAGCATAATCATCATGCTGACAAGCGAGCTCGCTTGTCAACACCAAGAAGATGGCATAAAGCTAGAGAAGCGAGGAGCAGAGCGTACGTAATTGGTACGCGAGCACCGGAGCAAACGATGAATGACATATTCGCAGTCGAGTAATCAACGAAGCATAATCATCGTGCTGATAAGCGAGAACAGGGGGAATAATGATGGAACTGTCTGAACAGCAGATACTACTATCGCAAGCGAAAGAAGCAATGAAACTTGCTTATGTACCTTACTCGCAGTTTCGAGTAGGTGCAGCTCTAGTAGATCAAGATGGACGCATTCATCTTGGATGTAACATTGAGAACGCTGCATACGGACCAACGAATTGTGCGGAACGCACTGCTTTGTTTAGTGCGATTGCTTCAGGGGTTGCACCCAAAACATTTACAGCGATTGCAGTAGTTGGAGATACGATCGGTCCTATTACACCCTGTGGCGTTTGTCGTCAAGTAATGATAGAGTTATGTGAACCAGATACTTTAGTCATTATGGGGAATTTAGCAGGGGAAAGTAGTGTTATGACGGTGGGGGAACTACTTCCAGGAGCATTCACTTTAAGGTAGTTCAAACAGTGGGCTTTGATAACATTGTATTTGCTAACGTCGATTATTCGACATCGAATATGAACCGAACTTGGGAAGTCCGGTACGCATGTACCAATAACGTACATTTGCGTTTCCTCCTTCCGCAAGTAGCGCTTCATCTTCTCGATTCTGAAAGCCCACTTTTTGAACCGTAATTGGAAGAGGTAGTTCAAAAAATGGACTTTGCTAACGATGATTAGATTCGTCGTATATTCGACATCGAATATGCCCCATTGATTAATTAATAAATAGTTTTTAGAAGGAGCAATAATTAATGAGTCAACAAACAACTAACAGCAAGAGAAAATTTCGCTCAGGATTCGTAGCTATTATCGGCAGACCGAATGTAGGTAAATCTACATTAATGAATAATCTTATCGGTCAAAAAATTGCAATTATGTCAGACAAGCCACAAACAACACGTAATAAAATTCATGGTGTATATACGAAGGATGATATGCAAATCGTATTCCTTGATACACCTGGTATCCATAAACCAAACTCCAAACTTGGAAACTACATGATGAAATCAGCAGAAAGCGCACTGCGTGAGGTCGAAGCAGTAATGTTTCTTATTGATGCATCTGAACCAATTGGCGGCGGTGATCGTTATATTATTGAACAATTGCAAAAGGTTAAAACGCCTGTCTTTTTAGTTATCAATAAATTAGACAAAGTGGATCCAGAATCTTTAATGAAAACAATTATGAAGTATAAAGATTTGTATTCCTTTGCAGAAATCGTGCCGATCTCAGCATTGAATGGTAATAATATTAACACGTTAATGGAGCAATTAGGTAGATATTTACCTGAGGGCCCTCAGTATTATCCAGCAGACCAAGTTACGGATCATCCTGAACAATTTGTTTGTGCAGAAATGATCCGTGAGAAGATTTTACATCTAACTCGTGATGAAATTCCGCATTCAATTGCTGTAAATATAGAAGATATGCGTGTTCAAGACAACGGAGTTGTCTATATCGGGGCAGTTGTATTTGTTGAGCGTGATTCACAAAAAGGAATCATCATTGGTAAACGTGGAGCTCTGCTGAAAGAAGTCGGCAAAAATGCGCGAATTGATATAGAAAATTTACTTGGCTCAAAAGTTTTCCTTGAAATTTGGGTAAAAGTTAAGAAAGATTGGCGTAATCAAGACAGGGTGCTTAATGATCTTGGATTCAAGCATGATTAGTAAATGACGTAATTTACTAAGGATAGTTTTCGATAATGTGTTCATCCTAATACCATCTGGAGTAGCATTTCCTAGGCGGAAAGGATGGATACGAATGAGAGAATTTTCGTGGAAATATTTTGCGTTAACCGGGGATGTCGAGTCTTACTTGCTGTTCAAAGCAATGGAGGAGCAAAAAGATTCGATCGATACCGATGCAATTGGCATTCAGGATGATTTTGAAGAAATACCTCTTGAAGAAGGGAAACTGTAATCTTCGAGTATGTTCACTTCTAATCGTCCGTGGTTGGGGGAAGTAATACAATGCTGTATCGAGTTGAAGGTATCGTATTAAGAACGATGGACTATGGTGAGACACATAAAATAATTACACTCATAACGAATAATTCCGGTAAGGTAGGCGTGCTTGTGCGCGGTGCCAAAAAGGTCCGTAGCAAGCATGCCTCGCTTGCACAACCTTTTACATATGGAGAGTTCTCATTTGTACGAAATACAGGATTAGGCACGTTGCAAACTGCTGAAATCATTTCTTCAAATCATTCTCTGCGGTCAGATCTTGATCTGTCTGCCCATGCATCCTACATTGCAGAATTAACCGATCGAGGTATTCTTGAAGATGAAGTGAATGTACAACATTTTGAACAATTGAAAGCATGTTTTGCTGCACTCTCAGACGGTAAAGACTTCGAGGTAGTTACTCAACTGTATGAATTGAAAGTATTGCAAATGACGGGCTACAGTCCCGTTGTTGAAGAATGCATTCATTGTGGTAATCATGTCGGCCCATTCAAAATGTCATTTTATTCAGGTGGGATTGTGTGCTCCAGATGCTCTTCTAATGACGCTTCCCTAGTACTGATTAGTGATTCCGCTTTGAAATTACTTAGATTTTTCAAAGGAATGGATATGCGTCGAATCGGAAATATTACCGTTTCAGCAGAAACAAAAAAGGAACTAACGATACTTATTCGTGGATTAATTGACGCTCAATTAGGTTTGAAGTTAAAAACTCGTCAGTTCTTGGATAACTTAGGCAAATTAGTTTGACAATTGCCCGATAGTTGAATAGAATATGAGAATATCAATATGAGGCTGAGAAAGAGAAACGTATAGATGTGTTCGCTCAAATAGCGAGTTAGGGGTGGTGAAAGCCTAACAGATCGAACTTAATACGTGGCGCTCTGGAGCCGTTCGAATGAAAGTGGATTATTCAGAAGAATAGTCAAGTAGGGTGGAACCGCGGGAATATAACTCTCGTCCCTATGTCTGGGAACAGGCGTAGAGGCGGGAGTTTTTTTGTTTGCCAAGATGTCCTGAACCAAAGAAAATGAAAGATTAAGGGGTTGAACGTGAATGAATTTTCAAAATATGATTTTAACACTGCAACAATTTTGGGCAGAACAAAACTGTATTCTAGTACAGCCGTATGACGTTGAAAAAGGTGCTGGAACGATGAATCCAATGACGTTTCTACGTTCGATCGGTCCTGAGCCATGGAATGTAGCATATGTTGAGCCTTCCCGTCGTCCTGCTGATGGTCGTTATGGTGAAAACCCTAACCGTCTTTATCAACATCATCAATTCCAAGTTATCTTAAAACCTTCTCCAGATAATATTCAGGAGCTATATCTTGAAAGTCTGAAACGTCTAGGTATCGATGCAAGAGAGCATGATATCCGCTTCGTAGAAGATAACTGGGAATCTCCAACACTAGGTGCTTGGGGTCTTGGATGGGAAGTATGGCTTGATGGTATGGAAATTACGCAATTTACTTATTTCCAACAAGTTGGCGGTATTGATATGAGCCCGATAGCAGTTGAGATTACTTATGGTATGGAGCGTCTAGCTTCGTATATTCAACAAAAAGACAATGTGTTTGATCTTGAGTGGGTAGATGGTGTTACTTATGGCGATGTATTCCACCAACCTGAATTTGAACATTCCAAATATACATTTGAAACATCAGATACGGCGATGTTATTCTCACTATTTAATATGTATGAAGAAGAAGCTAAAAAAACAATGGACCAGAGCCTTGTCTTCCCTGCTTACGATTATGTATTGAAATGTTCCCATACATTTAACTTGTTAGATGCACGAGGTGCAATTAGTGTTACCGAAAGAACGGGATACATTGGTCGTGTTCGTAATTTAGCTAGATCAATTGCTTCAACATACCTAGAGGAACGTGAACGTTTAGGATTCCCGTTATTGAAGAAAGGAGAGAAGTAAGATGGCTAAAGACTTATTATTAGAAATTGGTTTGGAAGAAGTTCCTGCTCGTTTTGTACGAGGCGCAATGGAGCAATTACAACAAAAATTCGAAAAATGGTTAAATGACCATCGCATTTCTTTTACAGCTATTAATAGTTATGCAACACCTCGTCGTCTAGCTCTAATTGTTACGGATGTAGCGGACAAGCAAAGCGACATAGAAGAAGAAGCAAAAGGTCCAGCTCGTAAAATTGCTAAAGATGAAGCTGGAAATTGGAGCAAAGCAGCGCTTGGTTTCGCACGTAGTCAAGGTGTTGAACCTGAAGCGTTGTACTTCCAAGAACTTGCTGGTGTGGAATATGTGTATGCGAAGAAAAGCAGCATTGGTGTGGAAACATCCAGTCTACTTTCTCAAGGTTTCGTAGATGTGATTACTTCTATGTCTTTCCCGAAAAATATGCGTTGGGGCAGTCATGAGATGCGTTTCGTGCGTCCGATTCGTTGGATGATAGCGTTGTTCGGTAATGATGTAGTTAATTTTGAACTTGCTGGTGTGGCTACTGGACGCATTTCTCGTGGACATCGCTTCTTAGGAGAAGAAACTACGATTGATAATGCTAGTGATTACGTAGCTAAACTTCGTCAACAATCCGTTATTGTTGATGTAGAAGAGCGTCAACAATTAATCGTTAAGCAGATTGATACACTTGCCTCAGAGAAAAATTGGAAAATTGCAATTAAGGAAGATCTTCTTGAAGAAGTATTATTCCTTGTTGAATATCCGAGTACATTGTTTGGAACATATGAAGAATCATTCCTACACATCCCGCAAGAGGTACTCATTACTTCAATGCGTGAACATCAACGTTACTTCCCGGTGTTGGATCAGGCTGGGAAGTTGCTACCGTTCTTCGTAACCGTTCGAAATGGTGACGCTCATTCGATTGATGTTGTTGCCAAAGGTAATGAAAAAGTACTTCGCGCACGTCTATCAGATGCGAAATTCTTCTATGAAGAGGATCATAAATTAACGATTGAAGCCGCGTTATCGAAGCTTGAAAATATTGTATATCATGAAGAGCTAGGTTCAGTTGGTGATAAAGTTCGTCGCACAGTAACTACTGCCAATCTTATTGCAGAGCAATTACAAGTAGAAAAATCTACGCAAACAAAAGTAGATCGCGCAGCTGCTATTTGTAAATTCGATCTAGTTTCTCAGATGGTATACGAATTCCCTGAACTACAAGGTATTATGGGTGAAGATTATGCAACGCGTCTTGGTGAGGATACTGAAGTCGCAAAAGCTATTAATGAGCATTATCAACCGCGCTTCTCTGGTGATGCTGTTCCTTCACATATGGTAGGAGCAATTGTCAGTCTTGCGGATAAAATTGATACTATTGTAGGCTGTTTCTCAATTGGCATTGTTCCTACGGGTTCTCAAGATCCATATGCACTTCGTCGTCAAGCTACCGGTATTGTACAAATATTATTAGCACACGATCTTCAATTATCATTGAAACAGTTATTCGAGCTTAGTCTATCTGTTCATGAAAAGCGTGGCATGAAACGTGCAATTGAAGAAATTTCTAAAGATTTGCAAGATTTCTTCGGATTGCGTGTAAAAAATTGGTTATCTGAACAAGGTGCCAAGTATGATGTAATTGATGCTGTTATGGTTGCAGGTTTCAGTGATTTACTTCTTACTAAGGAACGTGCGAAAGTATTAATGACTCAACTGGAAGATACGAGTAAAGCGAACTTTAAAACAAATGTAGAAGCATTTAACCGTGTATGCAATTTGGCTTCTAAAGCAGAAACAAAACAAGTTGATGAGTCACTATTCCAAGAATCATCTGAACAAGCACTATATACTACTTGGAATAATGTACATCCGCAATTTGTTGCATCCATATCTACACGTAATGTAGAAGCAGCATATGATCTACTTGCGTCGCTACGTGAAGCTATCGTTGCTTATTTCGATTCTGTAATGGTTATGGCCGAAGATGAAGCTGTGAAACGCAATCGTTTAGCAACTTTAGCTTTAATTGCTGATGACATCCATCAAATTGCCGATCTTTCTAAATTAGTGTGGGCGTAACAATAAGTTTGGCATATGCTTTCGAAGTAACTTTTTGTTGTAAAGGAAGTTATATAGTAAGCAACAAAAAGTTTTAGGAGGGATTTTCATTGCCAGATTCACAATCTGATGTCATTGTCTATGTCGTTTCAGATGCAGCAGGTGATACGGGAGAACTTGTAGTTAGAGCGGCAATAGCTCAATTTCATCCCATTCATGCTGACATTCGCCGAGCGCCATTCGTTACGAATGAAGCAGCTATTGATCAAGTAGCATTAAAGGTGAAGCAGTTAGATGCTATTGTCATGTATACGCTTGTCATTCCGCATCTACGTGAGCGAATGAAGCTGTTAGCTGAACAATTAGACATTCAAGCGATTGATCTGCTTGGTCCCTTTATTGAGACGTTAGAAACTCGAACGGGTAAAAAATCTCGTCAAGAACCTGGTCTAAACCACGTTCTTGACGCTGATTATTTCAAAAAGGTTGAAGCGGTGGAATTTGCAGTGAAATACGATGATGCTAGAGATACTTCTGGTGTAAGGAAGGCTGATATCGTTCTTGTTGGTGTTTCGCGCACGTCGAAAACTCCGTTATCTATGTATCTAGCACATCAAAAGTTCAAAGTTGCAAATGTTCCGCTTGTACCTGAGATCAAACCACCTGATGAATTGTTCCAAGTGAAAAATTCCAAAATAATCGGACTAACGATAGATTTGAATTATTTAAACATCATCCGCAAAGAGCGCTTAAAAGCGTTAGGTTTGCCTGATACAGCATCTTATGCTACTACAGAACGGATACAACATGAACTTAAATATGCATCGGACATAATGGAAAGATTGCAATGTACTGTTATTGATGTGTCTCACCGCGCTGTAGAAGAAACGGCAAGTCTTATTATGGAGAAGGTCAGAAAAGGCTAATTAATATTATTAGCAGCACTTTATCATCTTGATTCTGAAATCCTGCTTTTTGAACTTGTATTAAAGAGGATTTTTTGCCTATGTAGCGTATATAATATTGAATACACTATATTTAGTATGTTAGATCTGAGAAGGTGAATGAGATGAAGATCATCGTTGATGGTGATGCGTGTCCTGTCAAAACTGAAATTATCGAAACGGCTCGTAAATTTCAAACTTCAGTGTGTATGGTCGCATCTTTTGATCATCGCTTACCTGATGTAGAGGATGTCGAAATGATTCAAGTAGATCGAAGTGATCAATCAGCGGATATGTATATTGCTAATTATGTGAAACGAGGAGATCTTGTTATAACACAAGATTTTGGATTGGCATGTATTGTCATGGCAAAACATGCGATTACGATCTCATTTCGTGGTGAACAATATACTGACGACAACATTGACTACTTGTTAGAGCGTAGAGCAGAATCTGCTAAAAGACGCAGACAAGGCATGCGTAGCAAGGGTCCGAAGCCATTTTCAGATGAAGATAGAAAAAGATTTCAACAAAAGTTGACAAAACTTTTAAGAAATTAGCAGGAGAACTGTGAAGTTTAGCGAATATTATTATGGTGTTAATAGTGAAGGTGATGAACTATGGCTGGAGACTTAATACCAGATGAAGTCATTGATAAAGTAAGAAATCATCATGACATTGTAGAAGTAGTCGGTAAGTATGTTCATTTAACTAAAAATGGTAAATACATGAAGGGGTTATGCCCGTTTCATTCTGAAAAGACTCCTTCATTCACTGTTACCCCTGAGTTACAAATTTATCATTGCTACGGCTGTGGTAAAGGAGGTAACGTGATTCGATTCGTCGAAGAAATGGAGGGATATACTTTTCCGGAAGCGGTACGAATGCTTGCGGAAGATGCTGGATTACCAATCACGTGGACTTCTAACACTAGTGCTCACTCTAAAGAACAAGATAGTACTCGTAATAAAATTATTGAGGCTCATGAACTTGCTATTAAGTTCTATCATTATTTGTTGAACAATACTCAACAAGGTGCCGAGGCCAAGAAATACTTATTATCGCGGGGATTGAGTGATAAGCTGATTGATCAATTTATGATCGGTTTTGCACCAAGTGATTGGGACGTTTTGACGCGTTTTTTGACAGGTCGTGGTTTTGAACCTGCATTGTTGGAGAAAGCTGGATTGATTTCTTCCAAAAATGACAGTGAGGGCCATTTTGACCGTTTTCGTAATCGGATTATGTTTCCGATATGGGATAAGAACGGTAAATCTATCGCATTTGGCGGTAGAATAATTGGAGAAGGACAACCTAAATATTTGAATTCTCCAGAAACGATGTTGTTTACGAAAAGTAAAATGCTTTATAACCTTAATTTAGCTAGACCCGCCATCAAAAAGTCGAAGCAAATCGTGCTATTCGAAGGATATATGGATGTCATAAAGGCTTGGTCTGCTGGAGTAAGTAATGGAGTTGCTACACTTGGAACAGCATTAACAGATGAACATACATTATTGTTGAAGCGTCATGCAGATGAAGTTATCGTTTGTTATGATGGCGATTCAGCCGGACAAGCTGCTGCATACAAGTCCATCCCCTCATTAGAAGCGGCAGGAATTGTAGTAAAAGTAGCTTTACTTCCGAAAGGAATGGATCCCGATGAATATATAGAAGCATATGGAGCAGAAAACTTCCTCTATCAAGTAATAGAAGAACCTGTCTCAGTTACAAAATTTAAGCTTATATATTCCAGAAAGAACCATATACTTTCTAAAGAAGAAGGCAAACGGCAATATATCGTTGATGCAATAAAAATCGTTGCTGAGTTAGATTCATCCACTGAGCGAGAAATTCATCTAAAGGAACTGTCAAAAGAATTTGAACTTTCATTAGATGTTTTGAAGCAGGATTGTAATGAATATCGAATCGAGCAGCAAAATTTAAAGCCTCAAAGGGATAATAACCAATTTTCGTGGAATAATGGTAGGAATGAAAAGCGGAAAACAGAAATACTTTCAACTGTATTGCCTGCCTACGTGAATGCAGAACGTCGTTTGTTGCATATTATGATGCGAAATCGTGATGTTGCAATGGCGGTCCATGATAAATTAGGTGATTCCTTTAACGTATACAATCATGCTGCCTTAGCTGCATATTTATATGTGTATTATGCTTCAGGTTATGATGCAGACGCTGCACGCTTTATAGCTACATTGGAAGATGAGCAATTAGAGCAAAAAGCATCTGAGATATTAATGATGGACGGCGGATTTCCGTTCGACGATGATATTATGAATGCTTGGATACAAGATATACGAAAAATCCCGAGGCAGCAAGAGTTAGAACAGAAAAAAGAGTTGATGGTACGTGCCGAACGTGCTGGTGATTCTAGGTTGGCAGCACAATTAGGTATTGAGATTATATCCCTAGAAAGAGATTTAAAGAACTATCTTAGTTAATTTCTAGGGAGGAGGGAGTCGCAAAATGGCGAATGATCAGCATACTGAATTAGATACTGAGCAAAAGTTGGATCATGCGAAGGATCAACTGATTGAAATAGGTAAGAAAAGATCTTCTTTAACTTATAAAGAAATAATGGAGAAGCTTTCTCCCTTTGATCAGGAACCAGAGCAAATCGATGAATTTTTCGAACAATTAGATGACCTTGGTATTGAGGTGTTGAACGAAAAAGAAGAAGAAAATCCACTTGCGCCTGCTGGAGAAGATCAGGAGCGTGAAGGGGATGACTTTAATTTTGATGATGATCTAGCGTTGCCGCCAGGTATCAAAATTAATGACCCTGTACGTATGTATCTTAAGGAGATTGGTCGAGTTCCGTTGCTATCTTCAGAAGATGAGATTGAGTTGGCTATTCGTATTGAGAATGGTGACGAGGAAGCGAAGAAACGTTTAGCAGAAGCTAACTTACGACTTGTTGTAAGTATTGCAAAACGCTACGTTGGACGTGGAATGCTTTTCCTTGACTTAATTCAAGAAGGTAACATGGGTCTTCTTAAGGCAGTTGAGAAATTTGACTACGAGAAGGGCTTTAAGTTTAGTACGTATGCTACATGGTGGATTCGTCAAGCCATTACGCGTGCGATCGCTGACCAAGCACGTACGATTCGTATCCCTGTTCATATGGTGGAAACAATCAACAAATTAATTCGTGTTTCTCGTCAATTATTACAAGAACTTGGACGCGAACCAACTCCAGAAGAAATTGCTGCTGAGATGGAATTAAGTACTGAAAAAGTGCGTGAAATAATGAAGATCGCTCAAGAGCCGGTATCACTTGAAACACCTATCGGTGAAGAAGACGATTCTCATCTTGGTGACTTTATTGAGGATCAAGAGGCACTTGCACCCGCAGATGCAGCTGCTTACGAATTATTAAAAGAACAGCTTGAAGATGTTCTAGATACTTTAACAGAGCGTGAAGAGAATGTACTTCGCTTACGTTTTGGTCTAGACGATGGTCGTACACGTACACTAGAAGAAGTAGGTAAAGTTTTTGGTGTTACTCGTGAACGTATTCGTCAAATCGAAGCGAAAGCTCTGAGAAAGCTTCGTCATCCAAGCCGTAGCAAACGACTAAAAGATTTCCTTGAATAGATGATATATGATGAGATGACCTTTCTGCGCTGCAGTTAGGTCATTTTCTCAATAACCTAAGGAAAGGAATATGTGCATGAAAGCTGAACGTAGAACGATAATTGTTCGAGAAATCGAACATTGGCGAAGATCTAAGTTATTGCCTGATCATTATTGCGACTTCTTAATAAACTTGTACGCTGATCCAGTAGCTGCTCCAAAATCGGAGGTTCCAGACCATATTGTCGGTAAAGCAATAATGGCTGTTTCTAATGCTACAGGAAAACAATGGTTCCTAACTTTTGGGATTTTCACCTTGATTTCGTTTGTTGTGCTTTATTTTAGCGTTTTTCACATTGCATTGCAAATCGCTCTAATTTTAGTTGGAACCGGCCTGTTATTATGGCTAGGAGAACGGATTCGTGTGAACAATCCTCCAATGGGATTTTTGACAATAACGTTAGGTCATCTATTATTTTTGTGTGGCGGATTATTTATTATTCACGATCAAGAGTATACAGAATGGTATTGGAACGGCGGATTAATTGTCATATGTTCATTGATATGGATCGTATATGGAATTAAACAAAAGTTAAGTGCACTTCACTTTGTCGGATGGCTAGCCTTTCTCTTATCGTATTCTTTATTACTACATCAGCTTACAGCAGCTCAAGAGTGGTATGAGGTTCAATTGTACTGGATGCCACTAGCTATTCTTTATGGTTGGGTATCTTGGTTTATCCATCGCTTCAGCAAGGCTGTAGCGGGCGTCATGTTATTAACTGCAATTTGTACTTGGTTTATGCCGGAATTATTCCAATTTATGTTCATTGATCAAACGGACTTTATTCATCTCCAACTTATTGCTAAAATGATTACTGGTGGATTAACTTTATTTTTACTTCGAAAACAATGGATGGTGTGGGTAATTTAATGATTCTACTTTCTAAGAGACTTCAAACAGTTGCAAATTACATAACAGTAGGAAATAAAGTAGCAGATATCGGTTCTGATCATGCGTTATTGCCAGTATATCTCATTCAGTCAGCTAAGTGCCCTTCGGCAATTGCAGGTGAGTTGAATGAAGGACCTTGGCAAGCGGCACACAAGCAGATCGCAAATGCAGGCTTAAATGAGAAAATCGAGGCTAGACGTGGCAATGGTCTAGCTGTCATTACTCCTAATGAAGTTGATACGGTTACCATATGTGGTATGGGCGGCGTATTAATGTCCGATATTCTTGAAGAAGGTCTTCAAGCTGGAAAATTAGAGGGAGTCAAGGAATTAGTACTTCAGCCGAATGTAGGTGAAGATACGGTTCGGAGATGGTTAGTTCTTAATCATTGGGCTCTTATCGATGAGATTATTATTGAAGAAGATGGAAAGATTTATGAAGTTCTTTATGCTATCAAATCAGTAGAAGCAGAACATCATAATAAGCAACTATTCAGTGGTTCTCATATGTCTCTACCATATAGTGAAGCAATAAATGAAACAATTATGTTCCGTATGGGACCACATCTAATGCCAAAGCGCGATCATGTGTTACGTAAAAAATGGCAATCAGAATTACAGAAACTCGATTATATCATGACATCGCTACAACAATCTTCATTAGACTCAGCTAAGACGAAGCTTGAGGCTACCGAGCAAGAGAAAAATCAAATTTCGGAGGTGCTGGAATGGCTGTTCACGGACAAACAATAATACAATATATGGAACAGTTCGCACCGAAATATTATGCAGTTGAACATGACACAATTGGCTTACAATTAGGAACCCTCGACAAAAAAATTGACAAGGTGCTTGTCACGCTTGATGTTACATTAGCAGTTGTTGAAGAAGCAATTTCTATCGGAGCACAACTAATTATCGCGCATCATGCGATCATTTTCAGACCAATTGCCAAAATTGATACTTCTACTCCTGCTGGAAAATTGTATGAACTACTAATTAAAAATGATATTGCAGTATACATTTCACATACAAATCTTGATGTTGCTGTAGGTGGTGTTAATGACTTATTAGCTGATGCAGCTGGGATGTTGCCAGAAGGGCGTAAAATCCTAGAAACAACTTACGTAGATCCGTTGTACAAACTAGTCGTATTCATACCTCAGACGTCAGCAGACAATGTTCAACAGGCGATATGGCGTGCAGGTGGGGGACATATAGGTAATTACAGTCATTGTAGTTTTCAATCTGCTGGTATCGGGACATTTATGGCCCAAGAAAATAGTAATCCCTATGTTGGGAATAAACATGAGATCCATCATGAGCAAGAAGTTCGATTTGAATGTATCGTACAAGGCAGCAATCAACGTAAAGTAATACAAGCAATGATTAAGGCACATCCATATGAAGAAGTAGCGTATGATCTTATTCCAGTTCATAATCAAGGCGCTCAATATGGGTTGGGACGAAGTGGTGCACTTGCAGAGCCAACAACACTGGGGCAGTTAGCTGAGAAGCTTAAAAAGGCATATGATGTGCCTTCACTACGTGTTGTAGGTGATCTTAACACGCCTATTAAAAAAATTGCAGTACTTGGTGGGATGGGTGCCAAATATGTGAAATCCGCAAAATTTTCAGGTGCTGATGTGCTAATTACTGGAGACATAGATTTTCATACTGCTCAAGACGCTCTTGCAGATGGTATGACTATCATTGACCCAGGTCATCATATCGAACAAGTGATGATCAAGGGTGTCACAAATTGGCTTACGAACAAATGTAGTAAAGAAAAAGCAGATGTGAAAATTATTGCGTCTTCAATTCATACGGAACCTTTTACTTTTGTTTAGTTATATTTCTTTTGTTTGTATATTGATTGAGATATTACTTAAAATCAAAGTTCAAAAAGTGGGCTTTCAGAATCGAGAAAATGTAGCGCTACTTAAGGGAGGAGGAAACGCAAGTGTACATGTTTGGTACACGCGTACCGGACTTCCTAAGTTCGCTTCATATTCGATGTCGACTGTGCTACGTTAGCATACTCTTCGTTATCAAAGTCCGCTTTTTGAACTACCTCTAAAATTTCCAACCTTTTCTCTTGAGTTTTTGAGAGTAAATAGGTATACTGTAATCTGCATCGGAAAGTTTGACAGACAATCGCTGGTAGCCAAGATGCTACGAGAGGAAAGTCCGGGCTCCGCATGGCAGGATGCTGGATAACGTCCAGTCGGCGCAAGCTGAAGGATAGTGCCACAGAAATGGACCGCCGATGGCTGACTTATGTCAGAACAGGTAAGGGTGGAACCGTGGTGTAAGAGACCACGAGGTGCGTAGGTGACTACGTTCCTGGTAAACCCCATCTGGAGCAAAACCGAGAGAATGCAGTAGCTTTGTGCTACAGCCTTAGCCTGAGGCGCGTTCGGGTGAGTTGCTTGAGCCATATAGCAATGTATGGCCTAGATAGATGATTGTCGCTTGTAGTGGGAGGGTCGTTCCCGTTATTACCACTTATAGTACAGAACCCGGCTTAAGGCAAACTTTCCGCACGACTAATGCTAACAACAAAGAGCCATCCACATATCGATTTCGTTATTGCGAAATGATATGTGGATGGCTCTTATTGCTTTATCGTTTTATAAGTTTGTCTAATTTGTTCTTAACAGATTGAGGATATGTTTGTAGTGTACCTTGAAATCCTGCGGCCATAGTTAATGCGTGGTAAACATCGATTTCACCGTAGCCAAAGTAATCATCTTTACCACTATCGCCTAGGTCAGTTGCGCTTTGTCGCATAATCTCCATAACTTGAACATTCGTGAGCAATGGATTAAGTGTTCGGATTAATCCTGCTAACGCAGCCACATGTGGAGATGCCATTGAAGTACCAGATAAAGAAGAGTATTGACCTCCAATGTAAGTGCTCGCTATGGAATCGCCTGGGGCTACAACATCGATGTAATCACCATAATTGGAAAATGAAGCTCGTTCTCGACTATTATTTGTAGCTCCAACTGCGAATACTTCTGGATATGCAGCTGGATATCCAGGACGGCTCGTATTGTCATTACCGCTTGCCGCGACTAGAACAACATCATGATTGTATGCATATTGAATAGCCTCATGTAAAAAATCAGCTGATGCGTAATTACCAAGGCTCATATTAATAACTTTTGCTCCATGATCAGTAGCCCATATTATCCCTTGAGCAACACTATACGTAGAACCTGCACCAGTACTATTGAGTACCTTTACAGGTAATATTTTGTTATACCAAGATACTCCTGCAATTCCCTCATCGTTATTAACTGTTGCACCAATAATACCTGCAACATGAGTACCATGCCCAAAATCATCGTTAGAATTAGTTGAGGAGTCATTCACGTTATAACCTTCTAGAAGGCGATCTTGCAGGTCAGGATGATCCACTTGAACACCGGTGTCTAACACAGCGATAATAACATCTTCAGTACCTTTAGATAGATTCCATCCTGTTGTTGCTTGTATATCTGAAATATTCCATTGATACTTCTCGAAAAGAACATCGTTAGGCTTTACTTCTGAGACTGTTTCTTCGTTCGTCATATACAAATAGTGAGGTTCGATAAATTTAAGTTCATAATTCTCTTTAAAATAAGCGATTAAATGTTCTGTACTTAATTCATTCGATTTGAAAATAAAAGTATTACCCATTTTAAGAACTTGCTCAACATGTATTTCTTGCTTTAACTTATCAAGTTGTTGTTGATCAGGCTGATTAATAAATTGAACAACGACCTCATTTTTGTAATAATGACTTGCATTTCCATTATCCTCTCCATCAATAACCGTTGTATCTATAGTAGAATTGGGTTTGACCGATTCAATTTTCATTTGCCCTTCTGCAGGATAAGGAATTAAGCGTAAATTGTTCCGTTGATGTTGTTCAACTAGCGGTATAATCGATTCTTTTACAACGGCAATGACTTTTGTATGATCTTCAACTAGACCAAGTACTCGATATTTTTCATGGTCTAAGCCATAGAAGTTTTCGGAGTCGTATAGATCACCACTTACATAAAGCTGATCAGCTTTTTTCATATATGATTTTGCAATGGATTGTTCTGATCCAGGGATATCTCCTCGCTGTATTTTTGCATTATCATTTTCCCAACGGAGATATACATAATGAGGATGCTCTTTTTGGAAACGAGACATAATGGCTGTAGCTTCCTTTGCGTCTTTTTCCTTAGCCAATAGCTCTAAATCAGACTTCATCTCGGTCATCACCAGCTGCAAACTATTGTCCATATTCTTTTGTAAAATTTTTAATTTTTGTTCTTCTTCAATGGAAGCATGTTCGGAATCATTCTTTACGTTTAGCTGAGGTAATTGTGCTATTTCATTGTTCTGTTTATCTTTATTGGGCACAAGCTGCATCATTAAGATAACAATTACAATTGCACCAATAACGGCATACCATTTTTTGGACATATTTAACACTCCCTATTGTTCTGTTATGTTGTATCCTTATTTTTAGTAAAAGACAGTTTTTTATGCAGAACAGAAAGTTAAATAGTACCGTTTTGTAACAATTTGTGATAGGATATAAATGTTATAGTTTTGGTTTGGAATATGAAAGGGGATCTACCAACATGCCTTCGACTAATGTTAAGGGGCTGAGTGAATCAGCTCGTGAGAAACTAAAGGAAGCGATTGCTCAACTTGAACCTTTCCTTAACAATTTCTCACTCGATCATCTAATAAGTGAAGAGAAAACAGAAGAAGAACAACTATTTTACAGAGGTTTTCTAGCTGATTTACGCCATTTGCTTGTTTATTCTGAAGTTTCGTTTGAGAAGCTAGGAGTTCTACTTAGAAGACCGAATTTTGATACTGATTTTGCTGAACGCGCATTGTATGAAGTTTATCATAATTGTGTAAATGCCTTTTTCTATCCAAAGAATGAATGTTATTCTGAGGATGGACGTTATGCATATACTGGACAAGATGCTATTCGCTTCCGTTTTAAACCGAAGCGTGAAGCTAGAAATGTTATTATGAATATTACAAAATATTATGAAGACCTACGCGACGAATTGGCATATTACGAAAGTGATTACATGACTCAACGTCGAATGATGGGGAAAAAATAGGATCGAATAAATCATCTCAATATCAGGGTAAACTGATAGTGGAGGTGATTTTTTTATGCCAAAAGGCGTAACTTGTAGTGTAGCGAATTGTAACTATTGGGAAGAAAATAATCAATGTGGTGCAGCATCTATTCAGATTGAAATTG
Organism: Candidatus Pristimantibacillus lignocellulolyticus; assembly: GCA_023639215.1. Classification (NCBI taxonomy): domain Bacteria; kingdom Bacillati; phylum Bacillota; class Bacilli; order Caryophanales; family Paenibacillaceae; genus Pristimantibacillus (SeqCode); species Pristimantibacillus lignocellulolyticus (SeqCode). The sequence continues at coordinate 4,858,108 of CP097899.1, read as the reverse complement.
ACGCTCATGCTAATCGGAATTTTATGAATGAGTTTGCCAATGAATTATTATCTCCGGAACACCAAGATTCAGCTAATCAATCCGCAGAGACATGTTGTCTAACTTTCAGTCCGAAGGGGTGATTGTAGATGGCAAGAAACAGAAAATATGGCGGTATGAGTCGTAATTATCGCAATCTACCGATAACTCATCGGAGTAATATTCCTAACGATGATACGTCAGTTCTTCAACATGAACCTATTCCTCCATTAGAGCATGGTGGAATATATGAAGAGATGGGAGCTGACTTCACGTATGAAGAGATGATTGCTTACGATCATGCCCCTCGAACGATCATGAGTTTCAATGAATCGGATCAACGTGTAAGTGCTATTGGTTGGTACGTCGGCACTTTAGCATTAGTTGTTGCGATAAGTGCTTTATTTATCTGGCCATTTTGGACAGGCTTATCAGCTTTAGCATTATCTTCTATGTCTTACTCGCAAGGAACAAAAGCAATTGCTTGGCTTTCAGGTACGATTGCTGTCGTTGCCATTGCATCCTCAATTTTTGAATATTTTATTTTATTATAGTTAACTGATTAATTTAGCAGGTAGAAGTTCACTTTCAAAGGTGTGCCTCTGCCTGCTTTTTATATCTTTTGTAGACGTTACTTTTGTAGTTTCAGTATTGAAAGCATTATTTACTTATTTTATTGAGGATTGAATTCGCTATAGATACTTAGGAAGCAAAGAGGGTTATATCGTGGTAAAATGATTATATAATTACAGTTGTTATGGGAGGAATAGTCGTGATTGTACAAATAGATAATGTAACGTGGGAACGAGAAGATAAAGTAATATTACAAGATGTGAACTGGTCAATTCAGCAAGGTGAACATTGGTGTTTACTTGGTTTGAACGGATCTGGGAAAACTACTTTACTTAATATGATTAACGGCTATCAGTGGCCAACATCTGGTTCAATTAGTGTATTAGGTCATCGCTTTGGTACATATGATTTGCGTGAGCTTCGCAAAGAAATTGGTTGGGTAAGTACGGCACTTCAGCAAAAGCTTTATGGTAGTGATGACGCACTCGATATCGTATTAAGCGGAAGAGAAGCATCAATAGGGGTGTATGACCAACCTTCGGCTGAAGATATCGAGAAAGCGATGGATCTCTTGGTGGCATTACGTTGCGATTATCTTGCACATCGTGCATATCGTACGTTGTCACAAGGAGAAAAGCAAAGAGTATTAATTGGTAGAGCACTCATGAATGAACCCAAATTATTAATATTAGATGAACCATGTACTGGACTAGATATTATTGCAAGAGAGCAATTACTAGATATGATTAGCAATATTTCTTCACAACCTAATTGCCCGACATTAATCTATGTGACGCATCATGTAGAAGAAATATTACCTTGCTTTAGTCATACTTTGTTATTAAAGACAGGTGAAATATTTGCACAAGGAGAAACATCTCAAGTATTAAAACCTCAGACAATGAGTCAGTTTTATGAGGTTCCGGTACAGTTAGAAAAGGAGAATGAGCGGTTTTGGTTAACGATCTCGAAGAGATGATGGAAGAACAAATGATTCGAAAATCACTAAAAATCAAATTATACGACTGGATGAAAAGAAGATGGCAATTCATATTAATGAAAGAATCTGCTTTCATTATATCTTTTTCGCTTATCTTCATGCTTTCACTATGTGTACAGTGGGTATTAGTTATTCCAGGTATACCAACTGGACTAGGTATTATTTTTGATTATTTAATATTTGGAAGTCTATATGTTACTTTATTGATCATTGCGTTCATTTTATTGAAATCGATACTAGCCTTCTTCTATTTGCATAAATGTGCAAGTATGATTGCAAGCTCAGCTATATTGATCACGCAAAGTTATTTATTAATGATGAAATCGAATTGGGGATGGAAAGTATCCATATTCATGACTGCAGTAATTATGATCATTACGATTGTGGTCGCTTTATATGCAGCGTATTTACATGCATACCGGAAAAAGACATTCTCCTATATTTTGAGCAATTTAGTTATCCTATTTCTTGTTGTTGCATTAGGTAATGAGGTTCGTCAGCATTTTTTTGGCGAAAATAAAGATCTAATCACTCAGTTATATGAGGATGTTTTGTTAAATCCTGGTATATCACAAAGTGACGAAGATAGTAGTGCGGATATTAGTGATGATAACAGTGCGGAGATGGATCTTGATGGAAGTACTGAACAAGTACTACTATCATTGAACAGATTTCCGATTAATCCTGCCCAGCCCGGTAGTTACGAAGTAAGACATTATGATTACGAAAGCTATGCGGATGATACTGATCTTATGGCTGAAGAAGTGGAAGATATTATCTACACTGCACCTATGGATGGATCAGATGTGTTAAAGGATTGGAAATGGACGAAAGAATTATATTGGGGTTTTTCCGAAGATCAGATTCCGATCAATGGTCAAGTTTGGACTCCAGTTGGCGAAGGTGAATTTCCAATCGTATTTATCATGCATGGCAATCATGTAGGTGAAGAAGATTCCTCAGATGGTTATGCGTATTTAGGTGAATTACTAGCTTCACAAGGGATGATTGTGTGCTCAATTGATGCAAACTTTTTGAATTACTCTGTCTGGTCAGGAATCGTTGATGATGATCAATTGTTGCGCTCTTGGCTAATGCTTGCCCATATTACCTCATTTTACGAGCAGCAATATGATCAGTTATCGATTGATTGGGATCAAGTAGCTTTAATAGGTCATTCGCGTGGCGGTCAAGCGGCAGCTATGGCAGTTGATGCGAAAAAATGGTTAGTAGATAATGAAATAACAAATATATTAGAGAAAGTATCGATTAAAGCTGTAGTGGGAATAGCTCCTACAGATTATCGTGTCGATAGTAAACAAGCGAATTTGTATAATGTGAACTATCTAACACTACATGGGACGATGGATTCTGATCTTACAGAATCATTTGGTGATAGACAGTATGAGCGAACCAGATTGAATGAAGAAGGTCACTTTAAAGCTACAGTTGAATTATATCATGCCAATCATGGGCAATTTAATACAGTATGGGGTAAGTATGATGAGCAGTTTCCAGGTGCTATCTTGCTTAATACTGAAGATCTGATGTCAGGCGATGATCAACGTCAAGCTGCTCAAATCTATATTAGTAGCTTTCTACAAGCTAGTCTTTTGCAACAAGATCAATTCAAAGCGATTTTTCAAGATTTTCGAACAGTTGGACAATATCTGCCCCCAACAGGATACGTCACGCGTTATAGTAGTTCAGATGAATCGTTGTTATTCAATTTTGAAAGAGATTATGAAGAACCGGCATGGAGCACTTCAACTGAACTAGAGGCAGAAGTTATTGAACTTAAAGGCAGAAGTGATGGAGATAAGCAGAATAGTGCTTTGTGGCTACAATGGGTTGGAGAGCAACAACATATTACGTTCAACCTATCAAAGCAACAGCAGTATATGCTCAATAAAAATATTGAAGCAATTACGATTTCTTTTGCTCGAACCGAATATCGTCAAAAAGAGGACTCAAGTAAAGAGGATGAATTTAAGACGAAAACGGAGAATTCTAATGCTAATCTCAACAGTTCGGTAACTAATATTGAAGAAGAAACATTGAAGGAACAGAATGAAACTACACCGAGTAAAATCAGTGATCCTATAATTGAAATAGATAAACTGGACGTAACATTACCTGTTGAGTTAGAATTGTATTCCGACTTATTTGGAAGCATTCAGTTAGATCTAGCTTCATACTTCAGTTTGTTAGCGCCTGCGGAAGATGATTTCACGAAGTCTAGCTTACTTGAAGAGCGTATTAAGAAGGGGAAGTATGATGTTAATGTAGAACCATTATTACAAACTTATATCATTCCAATTGATTTATTTGGCGAAAATATAAATTTATCCGACATGGAACAAATCTCGTTATATCTCAACCAACCATCAGGAAGTTTAATTGTAGATAACATAGGAGTTATTACAGAGGGAGGAACATATGTCCAGTACAACAGATGATCGAAACAATGAAGAGCGACGTGTACGAGATATTATACAATTAGTGCGCAAGCGCTTAGAGCATATAGAGGATGAGAAGGGTGATGTCAAATCAGAAATAGTTAATATTAAAACTAATTTCTGGGACGATGTAACTTTGAATTTTGAGGATGCTGCAGAATCTGCCGAAAGTCATGCAAGTATGAAACAACAAGCAGAATTACTCTCAGAACGAGAGCGTAGTTATAGACTGATGTCTGAACAAATTCGATTGTTGCATAAATTCGAACAGAGTCCCTATTTTGGAAGAATTGATATTTCAGAAGATGGAGGACCTGTAGAGGCTATATATCTAGGAGTAGGCTCATTACTCGATGATAATAATGAGAACTACTTAATCTACGATTGGCGGGCACCGATAAGCAGTGTCTATTATGATTATGGGCCTGGACCGATAACTTATCGTACGCCTAGCGGTGTCATTCATGGTGAAATGACATTGAAACGACAATACAATATTCGTTATGGCAATTTAGTAAGTATGTTCGACACTGGCGTAACAATTGGGGATGAGATTTTACAAGAAGTTCTTGGCAAGCATTCAGATTCTCAGATGAAAAGTATTGTTGCTACGATACAGCAAGAACAAAATGCCATTATTCGTAATGAACAAGCAAAATTGTTAGTTGTTCAAGGTTCAGCGGGAAGCGGGAAAACTTCAGCTGCATTGCAACGTGTAGCGTATTTATTGTATCGTTACCGTGAAAGTTTGAACGCAGATCAGATCGTACTTTTCAGCCCAAATCCAATGTTCAACAGCTACGTCTCCACAGTACTACCTGAACTTGGTGAGCAAAATATGCAACAAACAACGTATCAACAATATTTAGAACATAGATTAGGTCGAAAAATGCATCTAGAAGATCCTTTTACACAAATGGAGTACAGCTTAACTCAGTATGAAGATCAAGATTATGAAGCTCGGATGGCAAGTATTCATTTGAAATCCTCTACTGATTTCATGAATGTCATTAATGATTACGTTAAGTATCTAAGTGAGCAAGGAATGAAGTTTAAGAATATCGTATTCCGTGATAAAGTACTCATCTCACATGAGCAAATAACGGAACAATTTTATAGATTAGATCCTTCACTATCGATACCACTTCGCTTGAAGGAATTAACAGAGTGGTTGCTTAAGGAGTTAACAGCATTAGGGAAGTTAGAGCAACAAGAAGCATGGGTAGATGAGGAATTAGAATTACTTGATACTGAGCAATATGCCGAAGCTTTCCAACATCTCATTAACAAGAAGAAGTTCAATGAAAATTCATTCAATGATTTTCAAGCTGAGCGAGATTTCTTAGCAAATAGAATTGTTCAACAACAGTTCAAAAAACTTAGAAGACATGTAAAGCAGCTTAGATATGTAGATGTAAAGGGTGTCTACAAAAAAATGTTTATTCAGAAGCAATGGAGTAATTCTTCCAATCCGCTTTGGACTGACATTGCAAAAATAACATTAGATGCATTATCACGAAATATTATGTTGTATGAAGATGCAACACCATATTTGTATTTAAAGGAAAAGTTAGAAGGATTCCAAACGAATACGAGCGTAAAATATGTATTTATTGATGAAGGTCAAGATTATTCAGCTTTCCAATTGCAATATATGAGAAAAATATTCCCTAGAAGCAGAATGACTATTGTTGGAGATTTAAACCAATCGATATTTGTTCATTCTTCTTTGCAGGAGAAGTTCACCCCTTTCGAGAATTTATTCTCAGAGGAAGAAACGGAGCGCATGACATTGCTTCGTAGCTATCGCTCTACTCATGAGATTATCGAGTTCACAGCTGCGATGATTGAAGGTGGCGACCAGATTATACCGTTCAATCGTCATGGCAGGGTTCCAGAAGTTACTGTACTTGATTCAGCTGCTCAGTATGATCAACAAATCGATGACAAGTTACATCATTGGATACGCGAAGGGTATACCTCAATTGCAATTATTTGCAAGACGGCTCATGAAAGTAAGTTAGTCTTTGAACGATTACAAGATAGGTGGAAAGTATTACGCTTAGTCGATCAAGAAACAGTTACATTCCAGCAAGGTATTATGGTCATTCCTGCCTACCTAGCAAAAGGTGTAGAATTTGATGCTGTTATGATCTATGACGCGAGTTCCACCCAATATCATTTGGAACGTGAACGTAAATTGTTCTACACAGCCTGTACTAGAGCAATGCATGAATTACATCTATTTTCATTTGGCGAACCATCTCCATTTATTCCAAGAACATAACATGAATGTCATGTTTGCAAGCTATACGATATTTATTGTAAGTAATCGTATAGCTTGTTTAAATTCTATGTTGTAAGAAATGGGGGATTTCCGCTTTAATATGATGTATAGTGCAAATGAATGGGCTAGAGGTTCATGTACTACTGTTTATGAAAATAATATAATAGTTTCAAAGCCAAACCTACTGGGGGTGAAGTGATGGATACTGCTATGTTCGGTATTTCAGAGCAGGATCTCTATTTATTCAATCGTGGTTCATCGCATCATAGCTATAGGTTTATGGGCGCACATCCTATTCACTGGGAAGGCGAAGATGGTATCAGGTTTGCTGTATGGGCACCTAATGCGATAGAAGTTGCTATTGTTGGTGATTTCAATCATTGGGATGGTCATCATCATAAATTGAGCTGCGTAGCGAGATCTGGTGTTTTCGTAACATTTATTCCTCATTTGAAAATTGGCTCTCTCTATAAGTATGAAATCTTAACGAAGCACAATGAACGAATTGTGAAAAGTGATCCGTTTGCTTTTTATAGTGAGCGACGACCGAATACAGCATCTATTGTAGTGGGTTTACCAAGGTTTACTTGGACAGACCAGAATTGGTATCGTGAGCAGTCGACAAAGCCATCCTATGAAAAACCAATGTTAATCTATGAAGTTCATGCAGGATCATGGAAGATTAAAGGTAAAGAAGATTATTATACATACACCGAGTTAGCAGAGCATCTAGTTCCGTATGTAGCTGATTGGGGATATACTCATATCGAGTTGTTGCCAATCACTGAACATCCACTCGACCAGTCTTGGGGATATCAGGTTGTTGGGTTTTATAGCCCAACGAGTAGATTTGGATCGCCAGTACAACTGAAGCATTTGATAAATGAATGTCATAGGCATAACATTGGTGTTATTTTGGATTGGGTTCCAGGTCATTTCTGCAAAGATAATCATGGCTTAAGATCATTCGATGGAACACCAATTTTTGAAGGTGCAGATTGGAAGCGAGCTGAGCTACCATTATGGGGTACATTAAGCTTCGATTATAGTAAACATGAAGTTCAAAGCTTTCTTGTTTCAAACGCTATTTATTGGTTAGATCAATTTCACTTTGATGGCTTACGTGTTGATGCCGTTGCTTCTATGCTCGATCTTCACATGGATAAGCCACCTGAATTGCATACTTTAAATGCTGATGGCGGTCATATAAATTTACACGCTATCGCATTCCTCCACAAATTGAATGAAACGATATTTCATTATTACCCCGACGCATTGATGTTAGCGGAGGATTCCTCATCCTACGCATCCGTAACAAAGCCGACATATATGGGAGGCTTAGGATTTAACTACAAATGGAATATGGGCTGGATGAACGATATGCTCAAATACATGTCTCTCCCGCCGTCAACCCGCACAGAACGTCATCATCTCATAACTTTTTCTATATGGTACGCTTTCAACGAAAATTACGTATTACCACTTTCTCATGATGAAGTAGTTCATGGAAAACGATCTCTACTTAATAAAATGTGGGGAAATTACGAACAGAAATTTGCGCAATTGCGATTATTTTATGGCTATTGGATGACCCATCCAGGTAAGAAACTGCTCTTTATGGGTAGTGAATGGGGTCAATTTGATGAATGGAAAGATCAAGATAATCTTGATTGGGATGTTTTGAAGTACGATTCTCATCAAAAAATGCATCATTATTCGAAACAGTTGAATTGGTTATACCGTAACACACCTATTCTTTGGGAAAATGAGTTTAATCCGAGCACGTTTGACTGGATTGATGTAAATAATGCAGAGCAATCTGTCATCTCTTTCAGCAGACAAAGTCAATCTGGAGTGCTTGTAGTTGTCGTCAATTTTTCTCCGCAGTATTATGCTCCTTATCGTATTGGAGTACCACATAAAGGCATATATACGATAATGTTGCATAGTAATGAACTGGAGTACGGTGGTACAACCGAACATGTTCAGAAAGAATTACAAAGTGAAACGATAGGTATGCATGGTCGTGAGCAAAGTATTTCTATTGAACTCCCCCCATTTACATTCATGCTATACACACTTCATTCGGGGGACACCATTTAACGAGGAGATGATGTCCATGGTTCGAAAAGAAATGATAGCAATGTTATTAGCCGGTGGTGAAGGTAAAAGATTAGGTGTATTAACGAAAGATTTAGCAAAGCCTGCAGTTTATTTCGGAGGAAAATATAGAATTATAGATTTTACCCTTAGCAATTGTGCACATTCAGGCATAGATACTGTTGGTGTCTTAACGCAGTATCAGCCTTTAGAACTAAATAGGTATCTCGGAATTGGTACACCCTGGGGACTTGATCGACGTGATGGTGGGATGACGATTCTCCCTCCTTACATGCAAAAAGAAGGCGGAGTTTGGTACAAAGGGACAGCCAATGCTATTTATCAAAATATCTCATTTATAGAGCGTTATGATCCGGAGTATGTATTAATAATATCAGGTGATCACATCTATAAGATGGACTACGATCTAATGTTGCAAAATCATAAAAAAACAGGTGCAGCAGTTACCATTGCTGGTTTTGAAGTCGATTGGAAAGATGCTAGTCGGTTTGGTTTGATGCATATTGATGATGATTCAGTTATTACTGGTTTTGAAGAGAAGCCGAAAAATCCTACGAGTAATTTAGCTTCAATGGGCGTTTATATATTTAATTGGAGCGATTTGAAACAGTATTTGGTTAATGACGAAGACAACGTCTTATCTAGTAATGATTTTGGTAAAGATATCATTCCTGCAATGATGGATAATAGTTTGCTATGTTCTTGCTACATTTTCGATGGGTATTGGAAAGATGTGGGAACAATTGAGAGTTTGTGGGAAGGTAATATGGACTTGTTAGAAGATGAACCTTCACTTGATCTAGGTGATCCTAACTGGCGTATTTATTCAGTAAATCCTAATCAACCTGCACAATTTGTAACGGCTTCTGCAAAAGTTAAGTCAAGTCTAATAACAGAAGGCTGCTTTGTCGAAGGTGATGTTGACCGTTCTATATTATTTTATGGTGTGACGATTTCTGAAGGTAGTGTTGTGAAAGAATCAGTCATTATGCCTAAAGTAAAAGTAGGAAGCAACGTGCAAATCTATCGAGCGATTATCGGAGATGGGGCAATTATTGAAGATGGTTCAGTTATAGGCACACCTGGTAGCGATGAAATTACAGTTATTCCAGTTGGTGAGCATGTGTTCCCACAGGATCAATTGATGGGGGTGGAGTAATGAAGAATCAAAAAATTATGGGCGTTATTAATCTTATCCATGAAAAAGATGATCTTGATACATTAACACAAGGCCGTTGTACGGCAACGGTTCCATTCGCTTCACGCTATCGTATTATTGATTTTACATTATCTAATATGGTTAATTCACGAATTAATGAAGTAGGTATCTTTGTTCATCGCAAATATCGCTCGTTAATGGATCATATTGGGAGTGGGAAAAGTTGGGACTTACAACATCGTCAAAGTGGATTATTTGTATTACCTCCTATAACTGATGATGTTCAAGAATTAAGTCGTGGTGATCTCTTTCATTTCTACCAAAATCGTGATTATTTCTTACGTTCACAACCTGAATATGTGCTAATTACACGTAGTCATATGATTTGTAATATTGATTATCAACAAGTGCTTGCTCACCACTTAGAGCAAGAGGCCGATATTACTGTAGTATGTAAAGAAAGTATTGAGCCATTACTGGGTAAAGCAAGAAAAGTGCGTATGAATGAGTCCGGTCGAATAACGGAAATTCAGGAATCTTATGGTCCTATGATTAGCGACTTTTCGAATATGGAAATGTATTTGATGAAGAAAGAATTACTTATGGATCTAGTAGAAACGTCGTTAGCTAAAGGTCAAGATCATCTAGTAAGACATGCTATTTTCTCTAAATTAGGTCAATTAAAAGTATGTGGTTATATTCATGACGGCTTTCTAGCATGTGTGAATACGATAAATAGCTATTACGCCAACAGTATGAAGATGCTTGATCCTCAAGTATGGAAGGAGCTATTCTACGAACCAGGACCAATCTATACAAAAGTAAAAGATGGTCCTCCGGCACGATACAAGCAAGATGCAATTGTTGAGCAGTCTATTATTGCAAATGGTTGCTTAATAGAAGGAACTGTTCGTAATAGCATATTATTCCGTGGAGTCCACGTTCATAAAGGTGCAGTCGTTGAAGATAGTATCATTATGCAAAATGGAGTCATTTTACCTAATAGTAATGTGAAATGTAGCATCTTCGATAAAGATGTTGTCATTGAGGAAAATAGAGAAGTTCGTGGTGTGGAGACTGGGCCGTATCTAGCGCCTAAGCGTCGCATCATATAGAGGAAGTTCAAAAAAGTCACTTGTGATCACGTTGAATGTGCTAACGTGGCTTAGTCGGCGGCGAATATGCTCCCCATCGAAAGCCTGCGTGTGCTCACGTACACAAGACGTACGCTGTGCTACTCGTTTTCGCTGTGGGTCATCTTCTTGGTGCTGACAGGCGACTGTTTTGAACCTTTATTATAAGCTGAAGTTCAAAAAAGTCACTTGTGATCACGTTGAATGTGCTAACGTGGCTTAGTCGGCGGCGAATATGCTCCCCATCGAAAGCCTGCGTGTGCTCACGTACACAAGACGTACGCTGTGCTACTCGTTTTCGCTGTGGGTCATCTTCTTGGTGCTGACAGGCAACTGTTTTGAACCTTTATTATAAGCTGAAGTTCAAAAAACTCACTTGTGATCACCATGAATGTGCTAACGTGGCTTAGTCGGCGGCGAATATGCTCCCCATCGAAAGCCTGCGTATGCTCACGTACACAAGACGTACGCTGTGCTACTCGTTATCGCTTTGGGTCATCTTCTTGGTGCTGACAGGCGACTGTTTTGAACCCTTATTATAAGCTGAAGTTCAAAAAACTCACTTGTGATCACCATGAATGTGTTTTCGTAGATAGGTCGACGTCGAATAGGAAGCGAACTTGGAAAGTCCGGGCCGCGTGTACCAATAAGGTACACTGGCACTTCCTCCTTCCGCAAGTAGCGCCTCATCTTCTTGGCTAACAAAAGCCCGCTTGTAGAGATAAGTTTAGGTTACAGACTTACGATGCAATTAATATCGTAGGTTCTAGATAGAGAAGTAACAAAAAGTTATGGATTATGCTCTCGAGGTTACTTTAGAAAAACTAGAAGTGAATCAAGAAGCAGCAAAAAGTTTAGGAGGTAGTAAGGATGAACGTACTGTTTGTAACTTCTGAAGCTGTACCTGTTGCTAAGAGTGGTGGACTAGCTGATGTGGCAGGTGCACTGCCAAAAGCGTTAGATGAGCAAGATGTTAGTACATGCGTTGTATTACCTAAATACGGTTCCATTCAGTCTCAATATTTAGAACATTTCACGCTCATAGCAGAGTTTGAGGTAGGATTTGGCTGGCGAAATCAATACTGTGGATTATGGAAGGGCGAACTTGAAGGAATCACTTATTATCTGATTGACAATGAACATTATTTCAAAAGAGATGGTCTATACGGATATGGTGACGAAGCGGAACGTTTTGTGTTCTTCTCGGCTGCAGTTCTTGAAGCCGGACCCTATTACGGACAAAAATTTGATATTGTCCATTGTAATGATTGGCAAACAGGATTAATCCCATTCTTACTTCGAACGAGATATGAATTTCATCCCGATTGGTCGCAGTCTCGATCCGTATACACGATACATAATCTGATGTATCAAGGTATATACAGTATAGATAATATGAAAGAGTTACTTGGCATTGGAGATGAATATTTCAATGCAGAAGGTCTTGAATTTTTCGGGAATGCCAGTTGTATGAAGGCAGGATTACAATATGCGGACAAGCTTACAACGGTTAGTCCTTCGTATGCTGAGGAAATCCAAACGGCTTATTATGGCGAAAAGATGGAAACTCTGTTGCAATATCGTCGTGAAGATTTGATCGGAATCGTTAATGGAATTGATGAGAAAATGTTTGATCCAATGGCGGACACCCATCTTGTAGCACCTTATCGTAATTCGCTTACAAGAAAACAAAAAAATAAGCTAGATTTACAAGCTGAAATGGGATTGCCGCAAGATGCTAATATACCTTTACTCGGTGTTGTTTCTAGATTAGTTGAGCAGAAAGGTTTTGATCTAATTATCGCTACATTGGACGAGCTATTACAAGACGATGTGCAGATGATTGTACTTGGTTCTGGCGATGAGAAGTATGAAAAATATTTCTACGAGGCTTCACTAAGGCATCCAACTAAATTTAGATTTTGGCTTGGATATAGCGATCGAATCGCAAGTAGAATATATGGTGGAGCTGATTTGTTCTTAATGCCATCACGTTTTGAACCATGTGGTTTGAGCCAACTAATCTCACTAAGATATCGTACCGTTCCTGTTGTGAGAGAAACTGGTGGGTTACGGGACACTGTTATTCCTTATAATGAATATACTTATTCTGGGAATGGATTCACATTTACGAACTATAATGCACATGATTATTTATATACCGTTCGTCATGCACTTCGATTGTACAGTGATCAAGAAGTGTGGAAACGAATTGTAGATAATGGTTCTCGAGAAGATTATAGTTGGAATCGCTCAGCGAAACTATATAAAAAGCTATATCAACAACTTAGCTAAAGGAGAGGGGATAACTTCATGGCACGTCACTTAGTTGTAGGTAATGGAAAGATGCTGCTTAATATGGATCAGCACGGTTTTATTAGGGATATTTATTATCCGTATGTTGGGCAATTGAATCATGTTGGAGGACATTATTGTCGAGTTGGAATTTGGGTGCAAGGTGAGTTCTCATGGTTAGATCATGCGGAGTGGAAGTTTGACCTTGATTACATGGAAGACTCTCTAGTTACCAATGTTATAGCTAAGCATGATCGATTAGGCATTGAATTACAAATTAATGACGGAATTCATCAAAGAGAGTGTATTTTCATTAAACAAGTGACAATACGCAATCATCGAAATGAAGCTCGTGAAGTGAGACTTTTCTTCCACCAAGATCTTATGATTGAGGGGACAGAAGTCGGAGATACAGCAGTATATTATCCTGAAAATCATACAATCTACCACTACAAACGTTCTAATTATTTTATGTTCAATGGTTTCTCAGATGAAGGTGGAATCTTACAATATTCTACTGGGGTGAAACGCTTCAATACAGCAGAGGGAACATGGCGAGATGCGGAAGATGGTACACTAATGGGAAATACGATTGCTCAAGGTTCGGTTGATAGTACGCTTAGTTTCCGAACTGTCGTTGGAGCCCATAGTGAAAAGACCATTTTCTACTGGATGTCTATCGGTCCTAATCTAGAAGAAGTAAAACGTCTAGATCAATATGTTCGTGAGCACCACCCAGAAAAACTATTAAGTCGTGTAGTCGTATACTGGAATCATTGGTTACAACGTGCAGAGTCTGATCTTGGAGACTTGCCGAATGAGGTTCGCAAATTATTTAAGTTAAGTTTATTGCTTGTTCGAACCCAGACTGACGAGAAAGGCGCCATTCTAGCTGCTAATGATACTGATATTTTGCAGTACAATAGAGATCACTATAGTTATATGTGGCCTCGTGATGGCGCTCTAGTGGCTGATGCGATGTCTTTAGCAGGATACCAAAGTATGATTGCACCATTCTTCCAATTTTGTGCGAATACGATCTCGTCCGAAGGATATTTGTATCATAAGTACAATCCAGATGGAACGGTAGGTTCAAGTTGGCATCCTTATATCGTTCAAGGGAGCCGTCGACTACCAATTCAAGAAGATGAGACAGCATTAGTTCTTTTTGCCTTATGGCAAGATTACTCTCGTCATCAAGTTATTGAGCTGCCGCAAGGATTATATACGAAACTTATACGGAAAGCAGCTAATTTCTTAAGTAGTTATATGGAAGAAGACTTGAATTTGCCCAAACCAAGTTATGACTTATGGGAAGAACGTTACGGAATTTGGACCTACACTGTAGCATCTGTATACGGAGGCTTAATATCAGCTGCTTCCTTTACCGATTTATTCGGAGACTACGAACGTAGCGATCATTATCGAAATACTGCAGAGCGAATAAAAAAAGGAATGCTTGAGCATCTGTGGGATGAAGAAGCTGGACGTTTTGCCCGTGGACTAGTAATGAAGGAAAACGTATGGGTAAAAGATATGACACTCGAAAGTAGTATGTTTGGTATTCTCGACTTTGGTGTGCTTCCTGTAAATGATCATCGTGTACAAAAAACGATGCTAGCGATTAAGGATGGATTGCAAGTTAAAACTGAAATTGGTGGAATTGCGCGTTATATGAATGACTACTATTTCCAACAATCAGGTGATATTGAGCGGATACCAGGCAACCCATGGATTATATGTACATTGTGGGTAGCTAACTTTGAGATAGAGTCTGCCAAAACGATTGCAGATCTTGAAAGTCCAAGACGTACGTTGGAATGGGTTGCTCAGCATGCTTTATCTAGTGGAGTATTAGCGGAACAATTGAATCCATTTGATGGCACACCATTATCTGTAGCGCCGTTAACATGGTCACATGCTACGGTTGTTCAATCAGTATGTAAATACGCTGCGAAATACAAGCAATTAAACCAAACAGTATAGTGATTATCTTTTCTAAATTTATTACTGTTAACAGTTAGGTTGCTAATTGATGATCAGGTCAAAACGAATTACAAAGAAGGGTATCCTTTCATTACCGTTACGGTAAGAAAGGATACCCTTCTTTGTGTGGATTCGAAACGAAATGCTGATCAAAGCTTTTTGAACGGTACTCCGAATTAATATGCTTACCATTCCCTATCTGGATATTCGACGAGTCAGAGTTAGATATTACTTTCATTCGGCCAATGGTGATATTGGGCACTGAGTTAAGATCCAACGGTTGTTCGATATCATTTTCTTTTTCAATGATCTTACTGTGATACAAGAGGCGCTTTAGATTGGGAGATGGCTTGCAAAATAGTTGATATTGATTAAAATCAGGCTCATCTCCCGTATTCCTTGTTACATCTTGTACTACAACAATACTTCTACTGAACATTGAAGTATTGTCACGATCACCAACTTGAATGATTGAACTCGAGGAATTATTAATAACATTTAGCTTTGTAACACTAGAGAGCGTATTATGACTCATAACGATATTTCCCCTTACTTAATGTGGGCTCAGGTAATTGAATTAATTTACCTGATGAGCATAGTGCAGGTTTTGAAGCGGAGTTAAATGGCCCAATTTGAACACCATCAGGTGGTGTTTCGATACAAGAATAGAGTACCACTTGGTCGTTATCCCCTATTTGGATATTAGAACAACTTGAGTTAGCAATGACATCAATTTGCTCCACATGGAGATGTTGTTCTTGAATAATAATTTTCATTAGTAATCTCCTATCGCACGGCTTGTTCTTGTAAATAGTACCTAATTGCAGTCTCTATATCATGCCAAGTACGTTCACTTACCGATCTCTCAATCTTTTCCCATTCATGCTGTAGCTCTTGATCAGAAGATGGAGCAATTCGAGTCAAAGAAGGTGCTTCATCGGCTACATAATGATGGATTCGAGCCTCAATTTGGTTTTCTAGATCAACTATAATTTGGGTGATATGATCATCATCAATTGGGATATCTAATTGTGAACTCATCTTGCGAATATAGCTTACCCCTTGTTCGTGAAGATAAGTTCTTAATTGCTCACTCAAGTACTGCTCAAAACCGGCAGGGAGGTTCGCTGAATGCTCAGTTGGAGGGGCATTATTTGCCGAAGGAATGCTACTGTGAACGGATGTTTTAATTGGTTTGGAAAGATTATGAGCTGTATTACCTTCTACGACTTTGACTTTGGAATTGGGATGTGGTGAATTACCGTGAACATTTTTCTGTTTCATTGCTAACTCTTCAATCATCGTCGGCAATTGA
The DNA here is from genome assembly GCA_023639215.1 of Candidatus Pristimantibacillus lignocellulolyticus. Taxonomy (NCBI): domain Bacteria; kingdom Bacillati; phylum Bacillota; class Bacilli; order Caryophanales; family Paenibacillaceae; genus Pristimantibacillus (SeqCode); species Pristimantibacillus lignocellulolyticus (SeqCode). Next base: position 4,841,762 of record CP097899.1, on the reverse strand, counting down.
CTGCTACTAGCTGTTGACATGCCAATCTGTAAGGAGCCTTCTAAAGTTTCTACTTTTAACTGATCAAAATGATACTCGATTTTATCAACATGAAATATAGGAGGGTTACTGGAACTATGATTTTGTTTTTGATCTGTTAGTTGTTGCTCTAGTTGGGATACTGTTGCTTGTAATGTATCAATCGTATCTTGTTGTTCTTGCAGTCGTTGTTCGATACGGAACGCCCATTGTTGCCATGGGTTTAACTGCGAAGATGTCGAAGATTCAGAGTTATACATCGTAGATCCAGCCCTTCTGTAATTTTATTGTTATTATCTAGGATTTGGAAGCGGGACTAGAAAAGGTGTGAATTGGTCCATTTGTAATTGCTGATGATATGCTGCTGTGTGAGGTATAGTTTGTGTAGAGATATGAGAAACAGCAGAGATAGCTCCTGATGTACCAATTTGAAAAACAGAGCTATTCGAAATGGTCTCAATGTGAATACTATGAATGTTGATTTGTTGTTGTACAGTTAACATAGCGATCACAATACTCCACTGACGTTGTCGACAAGATCATTATCTAATGAATTGGTAGCACTTAGTCCTGTATTAGAATTTGCTAAACTACCCGTTAAGAAGGAACCAGCTCCAGCATAAGTTTTGGAAGAGCTAGAAGGTGAAACTTGCACAGCATCACCAAACTGTACAATTCCACTTGACCCGTTACTCACTACATTTACAAAGCCGACTATTGATGGCATGAACTCACCTGCTTCGAGTGTTTTAGTGTAGTTTATGCATCAGTTGCCTAAGAGTTCCTATATTGACAATGATAGTAGCCTACTTGTTAGCTCGTGCATAAGATAAACAATAGAAGAATCATACGAGGTGAGATAATTGAAGAATTGGGATGATTTCGAGAAGTGGTTCAGCAATACAAATTTTCCGAAAAATCTGGAAAGCCTAAGGGAAATTCCAGTGCTAGATAATTGGATTAATCAGATAAAACAAGCAACTGCCGCTACAACTACAAATAAAAACGAACATGCATCTAAAAGTAATTATCAAATTAGAGAAGGAAAAGAAGTACTAGAAGTAACGTTTCAACTACCAATAGGCTATGAACAAGAAGACATTCTATTATTTGTAAGAGAAGATTTTGTGAAAATAGAAGGCTTACCAGATCAGCATATTGAATTGATAAAACTGCCTAAATTAGTGAAATCTAAAGAGTGCAAAGCGAAAATTGAGGAAGATAAGCTGATCATTAGACTTACTAAACGACCAAGACCAATAAAATTTTATCGACATTTTATAACAAACTAGCTAATAATCTCATGATCTAGTATAATGTCTAGTGATTACGATTAGATCGTGAAGGAGTGTCCACCGTGTCAGTAGTAGATGTAAGCGATGTTTCTGCGGATTTATTTATCATTGCTGTTGTATTTATTTTACTTATTTTTGGGTTATTAAGCTTTGGTATTTTGCAAATGTTTCAACAAAGATTCCGCTTGGGCTGGTACAATTTTGCAGGTGCTCTAGTAAGCTTTATTGTCCTTATGGTTATTCTTAATATTTGGTATGTATAGCAAACGGGGGTTTCAGCATGTATTGGCAAGCAATATGGTTCGGCATTAATATATTGTTCGTCGCTTCACTTATTACGACGTTGTTTCTTCACCGATCAGTTTCAATGGCTCGACTAGAGCATGCACCTGAGACTAAGATTCGTAAATTGACTATGATTCGTAGTATGCTATGGGGATTAACAACAGTATTTTTCTTAGGTATGTCTGGTGCTTTTTTAGCAGATATGTATTATAACGGGTAGATACGAAGCTCTCTTAATGCAAGGGAGCTTTTCTCAATACAAGACATTAACTTATTTAGTTAGGAGGGATTTAGATGCAAACATTTGATGAGATTGTTACGCTTATGTCAGCTCGAGGCTTACGAGTTACAGATCAGCGTAAAACATTAGCAAAACTTTTCTCAGAAGCGGTAGGCTATTTATCGCCGAAAGATGTTTATGATCATATGGGAAAAACGTATACAGGGCTTAGCTTTGATACTGTATATAGGAACCTAAGAGTGATGGAGGAATTAGGTGTTTTGGAACAAGTGATGTTCGAAGAAGGCGTGAAGTTTAAAATTCATTGTCGTGAGAATGATCATCACCATCATATGATATGTCTTGGTTGTGGTAAAACTTATCCCATTAAGTTTTGTCCAATGGAACAAACGAATGTTCCTACTGATTTTAAAGTGATTCGACATAAATTTGAAGTTTTCGGTCATTGCAAAGCTTGTGCTGAGGAAGAGCAAGTTCAGGGCGGCGAATAGGGATGAGTACGAATAATGTAATGAAAACTATTGCTCAAGCTCCAATTAAATTTTATCGCTTATTCATCTCGCCTCATAAGCCACCGACTTGTCGATTTTATCCGACATGCTCGGCATATGGCCTTGAAGCGATTGAAAAGCATGGTCCATTCAAAGGGTCATGGTTAGCTATAAAACGAATTAGCAAATGTCATCCGTTTCATCAAGGTGGTATAGATTATGTACCAGAGCCAAAAACAAAGAGTAAATAGACTCACTTGACATTGACGTGTACATTTTTTATATTAGAGTTATATTAGTTCAAATTTAACATCTATATAACGATAACCAGTGAAGAGATGAGTACAGTAACCTTCCTTTGTAGAGAGTACGGCGCTTGGTGGAAGCCGACATGTTGAAGGTATTGGAATATGGTCTTGGAGGTTCTTTGTTCGAGCGAATATCGTGAGGGCAAGGCGTAAGTCTGCGATAAAGATATTGCCAGTTGGCAATCTAAGAAGCAAGACAAGCAGTTTTTTCGCAAGTCTTGGAATTTGGGTGGTACCACGTGAGTAGTAACTCTCGTCCCATATGGACGAGAGTTTTTTGCGTTTTGAGGTAGTTCAAAATCGCGGGCTGTGATCACGCGGTTTATGCTAACGTAGTTGATTCGGCATCGAATATGCCCTCCATCTAAAGCCTGCGTGTGCTCGTGTACCAATAACGTACACTGTGCAACTCGTTTTAGCTGAAGTGCATCTTCTTGATGCTGACAGCCCGCGATTTTGAACTTTCATTTTAAGAAGTAGTTCAAAAAGCTCGTTTTTTTAACATGAACTAATGAGTAAGTGATCACAAGCAAGTACTTTGAACTACGACTTGTAATAAGGTTCAAAATAATTGCTTGTCAGCACCAAGAAGATGGCATGAAGCTAGGGCTAGGAAACGAGAAGCGGAGTGTACGTAATTGGTACACGAGCATCGCAGGCTTCCGATGAATGCCATCTTCGCCGTCGAATACACTACGTCAGCATAATCATCGTGATCACAAGTAAATATTTTGAATTACGACTTATAATAAGGTTCAAAATAATTGCTTGTCAGCACCAAGAAGATGGCAAGAAGCTAGGAAACGAGAAGCGGAGAGTACGTAATTGGTACACGAGCATCGCAGGCTTCCGATGAATGCCATCTTCGCCGTCGAATACACTACATCAGCATAATCATCGTGATCACAAGTAAATATTTTGAATTACGACTTATAATAAGGTTCAAAATAATTGCTTGTCAGCACCAAGAAGATGGCAAGAAGCTAGGAAACGAGAAGCGGAGAGTACGTAATTGGTACACGAGCATCGCAGGCTTCCGATGAATGCCATATTCGCCGTCGAATACACTACATCAGCATAATCATCGTGATCACAAGTAAATATTTTGAATTACAATTAGGAGAGTGATACAATGTCCAGCAACAACAACAGCTTTTACATCACAACACCAATTTATTATCCGAGTGATAAGTTGCATATCGGTCATGCATACACGACGGTAGCAGGAGACGCTACAGCACGTTACAAACGTCTACGTGGCTATGATGTATGGTATTTGACAGGTACAGATGAACACGGGCAAAAAATTGAGAGAAACGCTTTGAAAAGTGGTAAAACTCCAATTCAATTTGTTGATGAAATTGTTAGTGGCATTCAAAAACTTTGGGCTAAGCTAGAAATTTCTAATGATGATTTTATTCGTACAACTGAAGAACGACATAAAGTCGTAGTTGAAAAGCTATTCAAACAGTTACTTGATCAAGATGATATTTACAAAGGTTCATATGAAGGATGGTACTGTACACCTTGTGAATCTTACTTCCTAGAGAATAAATTAGTAAACGGCAACTGTCCTGACTGTGGTCGTCCAGTAGAATTACTGAAAGAAGAAAGCTATTTCTTCCGTATGAGCAAATATGCAGATCGTTTGCTTCAATACTATGAAGATCATCCAACGTTTATTCAGCCGGAATCACGCCGTAATGAAATGATTAACAACTTTATTAAGCCAGGTCTTGAAGATTTAGCAGTATCTCGTACATCGTTTGATTGGGGAATTAAAGTTCCTGGAGATCCAAAGCATGTTATCTATGTATGGATTGATGCTTTATCCAACTATATTACAGCTATCGGATATGGTGATGATGCTAAGAAAGATATGTTCGAGAAATATTGGGCAGCAGATGTACATCTTGTAGGGAAGGAAATCGTTCGATTCCATACTATCTATTGGCCGATTATGTTAATGGCTTTAGATTTGCCACTTCCGAAAAAGGTATTTGCTCATGGTTGGTTGTTAACGAAGGAAGGAAAAATGTCAAAATCTAAAGGGACAGTTATTGATCCGGTTGTCCTTATTGACCGTTACGGTCTAGATGCACTTCGTTATTATTTGCTACGTGAAGTACCATTTGGTTCAGATGGTGAATTCACTCCAAATAACTTTATCGAACGTATTAACTTCGACCTTGCCAATGATCTAGGTAATCTGTTGAATCGTACAGTTGCGATGATTGATAAATATTTCGATGGAAATATTCCAACAGACTTTGGTGTAACTTCTTCATTTGATGAAGAATTAGAGAGTTATGCAAAATCTACTTTGAATCAAGTTGAAGAAGCTATGGATAACATGGAGTTCTCGGTAGCATTAACTGCGATTTGGAAATTTGTAAGTCGTACGAATAAATATATCGATGAGACTCAACCGTGGGCATTAGCGAAAGATCCAGCAGAAGCTACAAAATTAGCTTCCGTTATGGGGCATCTAGCCGAGTCACTTCGTTCAATTAGCATTATGATTCAACCATTCTTGACACATGCTCCGCGCCAAATGTGGCAACAGCTAGGTATTGCTGAAGGTGAGCTAACGGCTTGGAATAGCATTGCAGACTATAACAAAATTTCAACGGGTACGAAAGTAGCGAAAGCAGATCCTATATTCCCACGTCTTGATCTAGAAGAGGAAGTAACATTCATTACTAACTCTATGAAGGGTGGTAGTGCTGCTGCTGAACCAACGCCAGCAATTGAAAAACCTGCTGATATTAAAGAAGAGATTGGTATTGAGGACTTTTCTAAAGTAGAATTACGCGTCGCACAAGTTATTCAAGCTGAACCTGTACCAAAAGCGGATAAATTATTGAAATTACAACTTGATCTAGGTTACGAGCAAAGACAAGTTGTATCTGGTATTGCTAAGTTTTATAAACCAGAAGATCTTGTTGGCAAAAAAGTTATTTGTGTAACAAACTTAAAGCCGGTGAAACTACGTGGTGAACTATCTCAAGGTATGATCCTTGCTGCTTCTGTAGATGATCAATTGACTTTAACAACGGTACCAGACAGTATGCCTAATGGTGCAATTGTGAAATAATAATGTGTATGAAAGAGCTGCTTATTGCTAATGATGGCAATAAACAGCTCTTTATTTTTGGAATGAAACAGTTGACACTACTCTATTGAACTACTATAATGAAAATCGTAATAGTAACGATTACTATTAACAAAACACATTTATAGGAGATTATATGATGTTAAAGAAAATAAACAAGAGTTTTAGTGCACTTATTGTTATTATCGCAATGATCGTTACGATTACGGGTTGTGGTAATGATACGGGATCATCAAATGTTAGTAAAGATCCTTCACATATTCAAGTAGTAACAAGCTTTTATCCTATTTATTACTTAACAAAAGAAATTGGTGGTGAGCAAGTAGATGTTACTAATCTCATCGCAACTGGTGTGGAACCACATGATTGGACACCTAAGAGTAAAGATCTTATTACTGCTTCCAATGCTGATCTATTACTATATCACGGAGCTGGACTTGAAACATGGATTGAAAATTTCAAGCAAGGTTTGGAATCTGATAGTAAAGTTGCTGTAAAAGAAGTTAGTGAAGGAATGACGTTGATCGATACAGCTAATGAGGAATCGGAGCATGAAGAAGACCATGACCATGATCATGCAACGGAAGACGATCACGTTGCTACTGCAGAAGAAGGTCATTCTCATAGCCATACAACTGATCCTCATACATGGGTGTCGCCCAAGTCAGCATTAGTGTTAGCAAGTAACATTAAAGATAGCCTTATTGAAGTTGATGCAGAACATTCAGCACAATACGAAGAAAATTACAATGCGATTGTTGCAAAATTAACAAGTATAGACAAACAATATACTGATGCATTATCTAATCTTACTAAGCGGACTATTGTTGTATCGCATCAATCATTTGGTTATGTAGCACGTGATTACAATTTAGAGCAAATATCTATTATGGGTCTTAGCCCTAATGCAGAGCCTAGAGCACAAGATATTCTTGAAATTGCTAAGACAGTTAAAGCTAATGATGTGAAGTATATCTTCTTCGAAGAGTTAGTATCGGATAATCTAGCTAAAATGCTTGCATCTGAAGCTAAAGTTGATACGATGGTATTATATTCTCTAGAAGGTCTAACGACGAGACAAGAAAAAGCTGGAGAAGATTATTTTAGTTTAATGGAGCTGAACTTGCAAAATTTAGTTCAAGCATTACAATAGTAGTATTGGATTCGCTGCGGAGCTTAATAAGCTCCGTTTTGCTGTCTTGATACTTTCGAAGTAATTTTCATTCAAATGAAGTATAATAGAGAGCTACATGAAAAGTTAGTTTATGCTTCCGAAGCGACTTTTGTAAGCTAGAAGTCACTTTCGAGAAGTAACAAAAGTTTTAGGAGGAAATATGGCTACTCAAATAGATGCTTCTTGCCACCGAGATATTATTACGGTTGATTCGGTATCGTTCTCCTATCAGCAACGTGAAATATTGAAAGATGTAAGTTTTAGTGTGAAAGAACGAGATTTTATAGGTTTGATTGGTACCAATGGAGCGGGAAAAACTACGATGCTTCGAATGATTGTGGGATTGTTGAAACCTAGCTCTGGTGAAGTTAAATTATTTGGACAACCGTTGTCACAATTCAAAGCGTGGGAGAAAATAGGTTATGTACCACAAAAAAATTCATTGAACCCACTGTTTCCTGCTACCGTTAGAGAAGTAGTTATCTCAGGCTTAGTTGGGAAGCGCAAATGGTTCGGGAGAAATTCGAAAGAAGATTATATTAAATGTGATGATGCACTTATGGCAATGGGCGTAGAAGATTTGGCCGATAAGAAAATTGGGCAATTATCTGGCGGACAACAGCAACGAGTGTTTCTAGCGCGTGCACTTATTAATAATCCTTCGTTACTCATTCTTGATGAACCAACAGTAGGTATAGATGCAGAGACTCAAGCTAGTTTCTTCCATATGATCAAACATATGCATCAGCATCATAATATGACCTTCTTAATGGTCTCTCATGATATGGACATGATCAAAGGTTATTTAGGAGATAAGCCTGCTGCAAGCTCTGGGAAATTGAACTTCTATATTCGTCATTCTCATGAAACTCAAGACTGTGTCGAGCAAAACTTAGCCCATAGTTTGCGATCATTGCGTACTCAATTGGAAAGTAAGAAAGAAGGAATATAGATTGGATATTTTGATGAGTGGATTTTTCCAACGTGCACTAATCGGAGGAATTCTAATCGGCATTACTGCTCCGTTAATGGGAATATTTTTAGTGTTACGTCGTTTATCGATGATTGGTGATACATTATCTCATGCGGCTATTGCCGGGGTAGCTTTAGGATTCGTTGTTGGAAAATATCCAATATTATATGGATTAATTTTTGCGTTACTAGCTTCATTTGCTATTGAAAAACTGCGGAAGTCATACAAATCATATGCTGAATTATCGCTAGCCATTATTATGTCAGGCGGAATCGCATTAGCTTCGATCTTCTTTACTTTAGGTCGTGATTTGAATATGGACCCAAATAGTTTTTTATTTGGATTCATTTATACTTTAAATTCAACTGACTTATGGTTGATCTTTGGTGTAACAGTTGTGGTGCTATTTATTATTGGTAAGCATATGCATGGATTATTTCTACTTACTTTTGATGAGGAAGCTGCTTCGGTAAGTGGTGTTCCTGTAAGTTTCTATAATATACTTATTAGTGTAATGACTGCTTTAGTTATAAGTGTTTCTATCAAAATCGTTGGGGGATTACTTGTATCAGCATTATTAACAATTCCTGCCGCATGTAGTTTACTACTTGCTCGAAGCTTCCGACAAAGTATATTTATCGTTGTATTAATCGGTGAATTGGCAGTAATTATTGGTTTATTAGTTGCAGGTATATGGAATCTGGCAGCGGGTGGTACAATTGTACTTGTCTTGATTGCGTTCTTACTAATTATTTTGCTAGGAAAAAATTTATTGCTCAGAACCAGATAATAAACTGATGAGGTGACTGGAATTGAATGAAATTTCGATTTGGTTAGCGTTTGGTATAGGGTTTATATCATTTATTTCGCCGTGTTGCTTGCCACTTTATCCATCCTATCTATCCTACATAACGGGTATTTCAGTAGCTGAACTGAAAGAGAATGAGCTAGGATCAAAGAAGAGATGGCTAATGATGAGTCACACACTCTTTTTTGTGCTTGGTTTCAGTACGGTGTATTACACATTAGGATATAGTACCAATGTATTTAGTGAATTTTTCAGTGAATATGAACAAGTCATTCGCCAAGTTTCTGCAGTTTTAATTATTATTATGGGTTTATTTCTAGTTGGTATTTTCCAACCGCAATTATTAATGAAAGACAAGCGTATGAATCTCATACCAAAGAAAACTGGATATGTTAGCTCTTTTGTTTTTGGAATAGGGTTTTCTGCGGGATGGACACCTTGTATTGGGCCGGCATTAGCTTCTATTCTTTCGATGGCAGCAGCTGAGCCAGGGACATGGTTTAAGTTGACTACAGCATACTCTCTAGGTTTTGCGATACCATTCTTCGTACTAGCATTCTTCTTAGGATCTGCTAAATGGATATTGAAATATTCAAGTTTGGTAATGAAAATCGGTGGCGCTGTAATGATCTTAATGGGGATTCTATTATTTACTGATCAGATGACAAAGATTACAATATGGCTTAATATGATTACACCAGACTGGCTGAAGTTCTAGTCTAGATGAAGTAATCTACAAAAGCTTGCACGGTTCCTATGAAAAAGTGTATCATAATACGAGTGACACCAAAGGCTAGACTGGTGATGAAGTAATGTTAGGGGGTTCTTCAATGCCGACTCCGAGCATGGAAGACTACTTGGAAAGAATTTATAAGCTTATGGAAGAAAAGGGATATGCGAGGGTCTCAGATATTGCTGAAGGCTTATCAGTACATCCATCTTCTGTAACAAAAATGATTCAAAAGCTAGATAAAGATAATTATTTGATCTATGAGAAATATCGTGGATTGATCCTTACTCCTAAGGGTAAAAAAATGGGGAAACGATTGATGGAACGTCATCAACTGCTTGAGACATTTTTAACGACGATAGGTGTGCAAGCTGAAAATATATATGCTGATGTTGAGGGTATTGAGCATCATTTGAGTTCGGATTCAATTACTTGCATCGAGACTCTAGTAGAATATTTCCGCAGAGACCCTGCTCGTATGGAGCAATTTCAACAATTTAGAACTGAATTAGATAACGAAGAATAAGTAAACAATTGAAGAGGCTGTCCAAAAAGTCATGGGTCAATGATTTTTTGGACAGCCTCTTTTTAGTGTTACTAAAAATCACTCCTTCAAATAATATTTGATCAAAGTAAAATAAAGTTGTATAGTTATTCACATTATTGTATAAATATACTAAATGGAGTGATTTTATGAAATATAAGGTTTTCGTAGACGGACAAGAAGGTACAACCGGTTTGAAGATCTTTGAGTATCTGTCAAATCGATCGGACATTGAAATTCTTAGGATAGACCCCGACAAAAGAAAAAATGCTAAAGTACGAAGTGAATTTCTTAATGCAGCAGATATCGTTTTTATCTGTTTACCTGATTCAGCGGCTATAGAATCTGTTGAGCTTGTGAAAAATGAAAACACAAAAATCATTAATACTAGTACTGCCTTCAGAACTGATCATAATTGGGTATATGGTTTGCCTGAGTTGAAAGGTCAAAGAGATTTGATAAAGACTGCATCGAGAGTCTCAGTCCCAGGTTGCCATGCAACTGGCTTTATTCTAACCATTAAACCGCTAATCGAAGTTGGTATTCTACAAGAAGAGTACCCTGTTACGTGTTTCTCGGTGACAGGGTACTCCGGAGCTGGTAGAAGCGGAATAGTAGAATATGAGAATGCGGCATTAGTAGCTGCAAGAAAACTGAACGTTCCAAGACATTATTCATTACAACATCAACATAAACACATTCCAGAGATGTTATTGTATTCAGGGCTTTTACACGAACCATTATTCACACCTATTAAAGCTAACTATGCACAAGGACTAGCAATGTCAGTGCCTTTAATTAGTAGGATTCTACCTAGAAACTCTAATGCAAAAAATGTGCATGAAGTATTATCAGCCTATTATGAAACAGAACGTTTTGTTCATGTAATGCCGTATGATTCAGAAGAATACCTTGATGAAGGAGACTTCATGATATCAGAATGCAATAATAAGAACCGTCTTGAAATTTTTGTTTTTGGACAAAAAGATAAAGTAAATATTATCTCAAGATATGATAATCTAGGTAAAGGCGCCTCAGGTGCTGCTGTACAAAATATGAATCTCATGCTCGGATTGGATGAAGGAATTGGCTTGAAGATTTGAAACAGAAACTGTATTGAATGGCTAGATAATAAAAAACTTTTGGGTGTATTCGGAAGTCTATTCGTTTAGCAGCAATTGAATTATTTCTATCATTTATATAGAGGCTATGAAAGTTTCCTTGAAGGCAATTCGTAAAATTGCTTGATATGGCATTAAAGATTACATAAGTAAAGGGCATGAGTTCGGCTTAAGCCGAACTCATGCCCTATTTCGTAACAAACATTCGCTAGTGTGATACATTAGTGATAACGAGGTGTATCGTTATCATCTCTACCACCCTCAATAACTTTGAAAGGAACAGTTTTTGAACGCGGGCGATCTTTTTTCGGTTTACTTTGCTTAGTTGTAGATGTACTACTCCGATAATAAGTCGCTTTTTTTTCATTGCGATTGAAAGACGGAGGACGTTTAATCAAGTAAAAGACTACTCCGAAAATGACTAATGGAATGATAATCATGATAGGATCTCGAGAGATCGTTACACCGATACCAAGTACTACTAAAGCAAATATAAGGTAACTTAACCAATGACGGAACTTCATTCAATGATGCTCCTTTCACTTTATTTAGTAAGTGTAGCTCCTTGAGAAATTTTGTTGTCTATCTCTAGCATACGATTAAAAGATGCAATTGATACTTCAACTTGATCATCTTTTGGTTCTTTTGTTGTTAAAAGTTGTAACCATAGTCCAGGATACCCTAGGAAACGCAATACAGGTATTTCACGAACAGAATTGGTTAAGCGAAGTACTTCATATGAAATACCAAGCACAACTGGTAGTAATGCAAGACGAATCCAAATTCTTTCCCAAATACTATCCCATACAAACATAGGCATAGAGTATATGATGACACCGACGATTACTGTGAAAATAATGAAGCTAGAACCACAACGATAATGTAATCGTGTATACTTCTGTACATTCTCCACAGTGAGAGGGACACCAGCTTCATAGGCAGTAATAACTTTATGTTCCGCACCGTGATATTGGAAAAGACGCTTAATCATAGGTGTCAATGATAGGAAATATAAGTACGCTAATAATAAGATGATTTTAATAAGTCCTTCTAAAACAGTATGCCCGACTTTACTTTCAAACATATTTTGAAAAATCAGTTCTTCTAATAGAGCAGGAACAGCTGTAAAGATCAGCTTACCAAAAACAAAAGATAGCACGCCTATTGCAGCAACACTAAGTACCATACCTAGACTAAATTTTCCTTCGCTTTTGGCTGCTTTAGCTCTTTCTTTCTCTTTTTCTTCTTCTGTCATTTCGTCCATTTGATCTTCTGCATATGCATCCGCAGAATAATTTAGATGTTGAGACCCTTTTGCACTAGATTCAACGATACCAACGACTCCGCGAACAAATGGGACTTTTTTAAGTTTTTGAACCCAACTTGTATACGTTCTAGGAACCTCTAAATATTCTATTTCTTTATTTTTTCGACGAACGGCAGTTACGTTTACATGTTTACCTTGAAACATTACACCTTCAATGACGGCTTGTCCGCCATAAATACCACGAGATTTGTCTGACAAGAAAAAGTCTCCTTTCTATGCTACGATCTATTGTTCTATTGTACTTGATTTTATATGAGATTGCCAACGACTTGGTCACAACTACTAGCGACCTAGTCATGAAAACAAACGTTATATGTTGCAACTAACTTTGTTAGGCGATTAAGAATAGTTGGAATTATCCATACTAGAACAATAAACTCAAGGAGGTTAGTTCGATGAACTCAATATTTCAAAATTTCAAAAGAACAGGTGTTACAAAACCGCTAGCTTATGCTATATACATTGGTTTTTTTGCAGGTCTATTTTGGAGTTGTATACGAATGATAAGTTATTATTGTAACTTTACGAGTGAACCCGTATCGTTTCTCATACGTAATTGGTTGAGTAATGAGCAAATGACAAGCGGCTTCGGTCAGACGCTAGGAACTCTCTCTTTTACCGCTTTTTCAATAGTAGCAAGCGTCTTATATATGTGGTTTTTTCGCAATTTGAAAGGAGCTTGGCCAGGTTTATGGTACGGACTAGGATGGTGGGGAATTCTGTTTGGTCTTGGACCTTTATTTGGATTTACACAGATTCAAACTGGAGTTGGATTTACGTTAGCAGTAACAGATTTATGCCTATTTGTAGTATGGGGATTATTCATCGGATACTCTATTGCGTTCGAATTCACGGATGAAGCATCACGTGAGCCTGCAAACGCGTCCTAACTAACGAACTTTGACTTCTCAAAACGCCCGTTTTTGTGGTAAAATGTCAAAGGCTCATTGTATGAGCTATTGAAGGCAATTTGGGAGGCGCATATTGTGCATCGTATTGACGTGTTAAATGGACCAAATCTGAATATGCTAGGTATTCGTGAACCTGGTATATACGGAGATGTATCTCTTGCGGCAATTGAGCAAATGATTACGGAAAAAGCTTCACAACTGGGGGTTCAAGTTAGTTTCTTTCAAAGTAACCATGAAGGTGCGATGATTGATCGAATTCATGCCGCTTATGGTAATGTAGATGGAATTATTATTAACCCTGGTGCATGGACACACTATAGTTATGCTATTCGTGATGCACTTAGTACGATTTCTCTCCCTGTTGTAGAAGTCCATATTTCGAATATACATAAGAGAGAAGCTTTCAGACATCATTCTGTAATCGCACCGATTGCAGTAGGACAAATCGCAGGCTTTGGCCCAATTGGTTACACATTGGGATTAGAGGCTCTAGTGACACAATTATCTCAGACTAAAGGTTGAATAAATAATTTTTCGAATGACTACGAAGTATTACATCGTGATCACAAACGAAAGTTTTGAGCCGCCTTTACTATGTATGTTGAAAGAAGGTATAAACCATGACAAACCCAAGAACAGAACAACTTCACTCTCTATTAGAGGCGAAGCAATTAGAAGCAATCATCATTGATAGCCCAATAAACAGAAGATATCTTAGCGGTTTTACAGGCTCAGCAGGTACATTATTATTGACGACATCTGCGTCATACTTATTAACGGACTTTCGTTATCGTACACAAGCTGCAGAGCAGGCAAAAGGCTATCAGGTACTTGAGTATATGTCACAACCAATGGTTGAAATTAAAACATTGCTTCAAAAACTTGGTATAAACAAAGTAGGATTTGAACAAGATCATATTTCATTTGCTCAATATAAACAATGGGAAAATGAGCTTGCAGGTATTGAACTTAGTCCAACCGCAGGTCTTGTTGAACAAATTCGTATGATTAAAGATCAAGCAGAACTTCAAATTATTCAAGAAGCAGCTGATCTTGCTGATCGTACCTTTGCTCATATATTGAATTACATTAAGCCAGGTGTTAGGGAATTAGATATCGCTCTAGAAATGGAAATGTTTATGCGTTCAAATGGCGCAACAAGTTCATCTTTTGAGACGATCGTAGCCTCTGGTGAACGTTCTGCGTTGCCACATGGTATTGCCAGCGAGCGAATTATCGGCAATAATGAATTTGTTAAATTAGATTTTGGTGCCTACTATAAAGGATACTGCTCAGATATAACTAGGACAGTTGTTGTAGGAAAGCCGACTGAAAAACATCTTGAAATTTATAACATCGTTCTTGAAGCACAAATGAACGCCTTAGCTAACATTAAACCGGGTGTGACAGGTGTACAAGGGGATGCATTTGCTCGAGATGTGATTACTAATTACGGATATGGTGAGCTGTTTGGACATGGTACGGGGCACGGCATCGGGATGGAAATTCACGAAGCACCTAGACTATCTCGCTTCAGCGATACAATATTAACACCTGGAATGACAGTTACAGTTGAACCTGGTATTTACATCCCTGGTTTTGGTGGTGTAAGAATCGAAGATGATATTGTAATTACTCAAACAGGCATTCAAATACTAACCAAGTCACCAAAAGAACTAATACTTGTGTGATCAGAAACTTATCTCAGGAGGGAATCATTCATGATTTCAGTAAACGATTTTAAGACAGGCTTAACAGTTGAAGTAGAAGGCGATATTTTCACAGTAGTAGAATTCCAACACGTTAAACCTGGTAAAGGCGCAGCGTTTGTACGTTCGAAAATGAAAAATCTTCGTAATGGTAATACAGTTGAAAGAACTTTCCGTGCAGGTGAAACAATCGGTCGTGCGATTATTGAAAACCGCGAAGTTCAATACTTATACGGTGCTGCTGGAGAGTATTCCTTCATGGATAATGAAACATATGATCAGTTCACATTAAGTGAATCTCAACTAGAGTGGGAATTGAATTTCTTAAAAGAAAACATGAATGTTAATATTACAAGCTACCAAGGTGAAATTCTTGGTATTCAACTTCCAAACAGTGTTGATTTGAAAGTTATTGAAACAGAACCAGGCGTTAAAGGTAACACTGCTCAAGGTGCTACTAAAAATGCTAAAGTTGAAACTGGACATAACGTTCAAGTGCCATTGTTTATTAACGAAGGTGATGTGCTTCTAATTGATACTCGCGAAGGTAAATACATCTCTCGCGCATAATTAGTAATAAACGGCTGCTTGAAATATTCAAGCAGCTTTTTTCATATTAATGTATTCATAAAATGCAATGGGTGATATAATATATAACCGTATGCATATATAAGTAAGGATTAATTACCTATGTCAAGGTTGGGAGTGAGCAGCTTTGTCTTTGATCGTGATGAAGTTTGGTGGTAGTTCCGTGGGAACGCCCGAGAGAATGCAACGTGTTGCACAACGAATCATTGAAAGACAACAAGAAGGAAACGATATTGTAGTTGTTGTTTCAGCTATGGGTGATACAACAGACGATTTGATCGAACAATCAAAATTGTTAAATTCAAATCCATCTGCAAGAGAAATGGATATGTTACTTACAGTAGGAGAACAAATTTCTATCGCACTTCTGTCGATGACGATTGAAGCTTCTGGCGGTAAAGCTAAGTCCTTTACTGGATGGCAAGTTGGTATGAAAACTGATTCCGTACATGGAAAAGCAAAAATTGTCGACATTCAACCTCAACGTTTACAAGAAGCGTTGAAACTAGGTTATGTTGCCGTTGTTGCTGGGTTCCAAGGTGCAAGTGAAGCAGGAGAAATTACGACACTTGGTCGTGGTGGTTCTGATACAACCGCAGTGGCACTTGCAGCGGCAATTAACGCTGATATTTGTGAAATATACACTGATGTTGATGGTGTCTATACAACAGATCCGCGCGTCGTGAAAAATGCTCGTAAGCTTGATGAAATTTCATATGATGAAATGCTTGAGCTTGCACATCTAGGTGCAGCAGTACTACATCCTAGAGCAGTTGAATATGCGAAGCATAATAATGTACAGTTAGTCGTTCGTTCAAGCTTTACTAAGAATGAAGGCACAAGTGTGAAGGAGGAAGCGATTATGGAACAAGGCGTAGTTGTTCGCGGTATTGCCTTTGATAAAAATGTAGCAAGAATTACAATCAATGGCGTGGAAGATGTTCCAGGTGTATTAGCGAATGTGTTTGGTGCACTTGCAGATAATGGTATTGATGTTGATATTATCGTTCAAAGTGGAACTCAAAATGGTAAGGCTGATTTTGCCTTTACTCTTGCTAGTGGCGATAAAGATAAAGCAATTTCAGTTATCGAAGGTATCAAAAATATAGTTCCATATCGTGAGACAATTTCAGAAGACAATCTTGTAAAAGTATCTATTGTAGGTGCTGGTATGGTGAGTAATCCTGGAGTTGCTGCAAAAATGTTCTCAACTATTTCTTCGCTAGGAGTTAGCATTAATATGGTGAGCACTTCTGAAATTAAATGTTCATGTGTAATTAGTTCTGAGAAACTTAATGAAGTAGTTATTGCTTTGCACACAGCCTATGGCCTAGATGCAACAGAACAAGCCTTCGTAGGTGGACCATCTGAAAGAAGATAAATAGCTATTATATAAATAGGAGTTTCTGTCTCTTACTCGTTAACATAACGAGTTAGGACGGAAACTCCTTTTTTTATAGGTTCACTATGCTTCTAACTGTACGTTGTATTATTAGCATTAACGACAACAACCCCATTAAGATATACGGGCACTATATCGTATACATCAAGCCGCGCACAATCTTCAATATCAGATGTCATATCAAGTTCTTGTAAACGATTCCCAGATAAGCCCTGGCTAATAACGTGTGAAATGTCATTTTTATTATGTTCATATAAAGCAAGCATAGCTTTACCAAAATCATCTATTTGTAGATGATTTTCACTGTTTTTACTATGAGCGACTAAGTGGGACAATATATAGCCTGCACATAATCCATCCTCTACTGTAAATTGGTCGTGACTACCCGCACATAGAATGACAACGTCATTATTACTATATAGCGCTGCATTAGCACATGCTTTTGCATTGTTTAGACTGGCGATATATATGTTTGATGCCCTCTTAGAACGATGAATGGCTCTCGTTCCATTCGTAGTTGTAAGAATGACTCTACGATCTTGCAACTGTGAGCTACGATATTCTATCGGTGAATTCCCATAATGAAATCCTGATATTCGTTTGCAAAATCTTTCCCCACCAAGGATGTCGTATTCTCGATATATTTGTTTTGCATCCATAACTGTCTCTACTGGAATGACACAAGTTGCACCTGAAGCTAAAGCACTCACAATGGAACTAGATGATCTAAAAACATCGATAACTATTGCAGTTTTTCCAATAAATTTCCCCTGATGTGCTTCACTCGCATTGGAAATAACTTGTACTCGCATAGACAATCCTTCTTTCTATCGCTCTGCTATATAGTGATATCCTATGCATGAATTATTAGGCAGGTGTCAATCTGAATTTAACCTGAATCGTAAATTGTAAGTTAGTAATTATCATTCTCTCTAGCAAGCTATTAAAACGTATGAAATAAATAGGGATATTTTTGAAAAGACAAGCATAGACTTGTATCGTCAAGAGCAATTTGTAGGGAGTGACCATTACGATGTTAGCAGATATTGTTCAACTACTTCCAATTGAAATAAAAAAGATACTTGAGAAGTTACCGGCAGACATGAAGAACAGCATCGAAGAAATAAGAATTCGTGAACACAGACCATTAGAAATTACGCTTCAAGGGAACTTCTACTATGTAACAGAAGCGGGTCAACATGAGAAAGATTCAAGATTAGCCTATCATCCTACTACAGAGCAATGCCGTAAATTGCTTGAGAAAATAACGAACTATTCTCTGTATACGATGGAGGAAGAATTACGACGTGGCTATATTACAGTTGCAGGCGGGCATCGTATTGGTATTGTTGGTCGAACGATATTGGATGGAGGCTTAGTAAGAGGGATCCGCGATATTGGTGGCTTCAATATAAGGATTGCGCGAGAAGTGATAGGAGCATCCAAACAATTATTGCCCAAGCTATTTTCACACATGCGAGGCGGTCTTCAATCCGTACTAATTATATCTCCTCCACAACAAGGCAAGACAACGATATTACGAGATATAGCTCGATCATTAAGTTATGGTGATGGGCATAGACGATTACCAATGAAGATCGGAATTGTAGATGAACGCTCAGAAATAGCAGCTTGTGTTAGAGGGATTCCTACATTCGATGTAGGGCCTCGAACAGATGTCATGGATGCGTGTCCTAAGGCAGAAGGAATGATGATGATGCTCAGGTCGATGTCGCCTGAAGTGATCATAGTAGATGAGATTGGACGAGTAGAAGATGCGGTATCCATTCGAGAGGCAGCTCATTCTGGAGTGAAAGTGATAGCTACGGCACATGCTTACGATGTGTTAGAAGTACTTGGGCGACATGAGATTATGAGACTAATCGACGAAAAAGTATTTGCTAACATAATCGAACTGCGGCGCAGTGAAAAAGGCTTTATGCATCGTATAGTGCCGGTGGAGAAGGCGAGAGAGGAACTAGCTAAAGACTTCGTCCTATAGAGGTAGTTCAAAAAGCGGACTTTGATAACGATGAGAATGCTACGTAGCATATTCGACATCGAATATGAAGCGAACTTGGGAAGTCCGGGCCGCGTGTACCAATAACGTACACTTGCGCTTCCTCCTCCCTCAAGTAGCGCTCCATCTTCTTGGTTCTGAAAGCCCGCTTTTTGAACCATTATTGGAAGAGGTAGTTCAAAAAGCGGACTTTGATAACGATGATTGGCTAAAGTAGCGTAATCGGCATCGAATATGAAGCGAACTTGGGAAGTCCGGGCCGCGTGTACCAATAACGTACACTTGCGCTTCCTCCTACCTAAAGTAACGCTCCATCTTCTCGGTTCTAAAAGCCCGCTTTTTGAACCTTTATTGAATGAGGTAGTTCAAAAAGCGGGCTTTGATAACGATGATTGGCTAAAGTAGCGTAATCGGCATCGAATATGAAGCGAACTTGCACACTGAAAATGAAAGGTGGGTGGATAATGATTAAGCTGCTAGGTGCTTTACTAATTCTGTTCTCTGGAACAGCAGTTGGTTTTTTGCAAGCAGCAAAGTATGTAGATCGAGCAAAAGAATTGCGTATTCTCATACATGCGTTGCAACGCCTTGAAACTGAAATCAATTATGGACGAACGCCTTTACCAGTAGCTTGTCTCGTAACCGCAGAAGCAACTGAACCACCAATACGTGAACTTTTCCAAACTACCGCAGATTTGCTGCAAGGGGAACAAGAACTTTCGCTCAATGAAGCGTGGTGTAAGGCTGTAGAACAATGTTGGTCCACTACATCAATGAAAATCAGGGAGAAAGAAGTTTTACTTAGAATGGGCTCCGTTCTTGGGATGAGTGACTCCGAAGATCAGCAGAAACATCTCCAACTTGCTCAATTACAATTGAAAACCGAAGAAGTAACAGCAAGAGAAGAACAAGACAAATTCGTGAAAATGTGGAGAAGTTTAGGTGCATTAGGAGCTGTTCTAATTGTCATATTGATGGTGTAAGAGGGGTAGATGATAAAGATGGATGTAACAGCAATATTTCAGATTGCAGGTGTCGGCATTGTTATTGCGATTATACATTCTGTATTGAAACAAATGGGGAAAGAAGACATGGCGCATTGGGTAACTGTAATGGGCTTTGTAGTAGGACTATTTATGGTTATCGATCTACTAGGAGAGTTATTTCAAGAAATTAAGGCAATTTTTCTATTTCAGTAGGTGAACGCTGTGGAAATCATTCAAATTGTAGGACTTGGCTTAATCGCAACGATCCTCGTCTTAGTCCTTAAAGATCAGAAGCCATTGTTCGCATTTCTTATTACGTCATTTACAGGTGTGTTCATCTTCTTACTCGTCATTGGAAAAATTGATGCTGTAATTACTGTAATAAATGAACTAGCAACGAAATCCGGCATTCCGGATATTTACTTAAAAACAGTACTTAAAATAATAGGGATCGCTTATATCGCAGAATTTGGAGCCCAAATGGTGAGAGATGCCGGACAAGAAAGCATTGCTTCAAAAATCGAGTTTGCTGGTAAAATATTCATTCTCGTTCTAGCAATACCTATCATTAATGTCATTATCGAAACATTGCTATCGTTACTTCCTATGGGAAGTTGATAGGAGGACAGTTAAATGAGAGTAGTGAGTCGATTACTAACATGGATAATTATGATATTATTGCTTACTTGTTTCTCGCCATTGGCAGAAGCAAGCAGTACACCAAGCGATGAATATTCCTCAGATATGACGTCCAAATGGGTAGAAGAACAGGTCAATTCACTTGATACGAAAACAATTGAGCAATATTGGGAGCAAATGGGTGAAGAATACAGGCAGTATTTTCCGAACAACCAGCTTCCTACCATTAATGAACTTATGTTCTCTGATGAAGGAAATAAATTTGAAGCTAGCACAATAATAAAAGGGTTGTTTGCTTACTTTATTCAGGAAATTATTTATAACAGTAAACTTCTAATAATCATCGTCATGTTAGCGGTATTCAGTATGATGCTAGAAACACTGCAGAACGCATTTGAACGAAACGCAATTAGTAAAGTTGCCTATTCCATCGTTTTCATGGTACTAGTTACAATCGCAATTAATAGTTTCAGTGTAGCTATTGGTTACGCGAAGGAAGCGATTGAAGAGATGATCACGTTCATGCTAGCCATGATCCCACTTCTACTTACATTGTTAGCTTCAATGGGTGGAGTGGTCACAGTATCAGTAATGCATCCACTGATCATTTTTATGATTCATGTCGTTGGCACTTTAATCTATCTAGTTGTGTTTCCATTGCTGTTCTTCTCAGCAGTTTTACATATTGTTAGTGCAATGACAGATCGCTTCAAAGTGACTCATTTAGCCAACATGTTAAGAGGGATTGCAGTTACTCTACTAGGTATACTTTTGACTGTATTTCTTGGCGTCATTTCTGTGCAGGGAGCAACGAGTTCAATTACTGATGGCGTTGCACTTCGAACTGCCAAATTCGTAACGGGCAACTTTGTTCCTGTGGTAGGGAAGATGTTCTCTGATGCTGCTGACACTATTCTATCCGCATCGTTGGTAGCAAAAAACGCAATTGGACTAGCCGGTGTCATTGTGCTACTTATCATTTGCGCTTTCCCTGCAATCAAGATTGTTGCTTTAGCATTGATCTATCACATTGCAGGAGCGATCATGCAGCCATTAGGTGATTCACCTATAGCTGCATGTCTACAAACGATTGGGAAGACGATGCTGTATGTGTTTGCGGCACTAGCGGCGGTAAGTCTAATGTTCTTCCTTGCAATCACGATCATCATTACAGCGGGGAACGCCACCGTCATGGTGCGGTGAAGAGGCTTTAACATCGTAATCACAGGTGAACAGATTGAACTACCATTCAATATAGGTTCAAAATGTTCGATTGTCAGTACCAAGAAGATGACGGGAAGCTAGTGAAATGAAGCACGGAACGTACGTAATTGGTAAATGAGTACTGGAGTGAGCGATGACCGACATATTCGAAGTCGACTAATCTACCAAGCCTAAACATCGTAATCACGAACGAGCAGTTTGAACTACCATTCAATATAGGTTCAAAATGTTCGATTGTCAGTACCAAGAAGATGACGGGAAGTTAGTGACACGAAGCACGGAACGTACGTAATTGGTACGTGAGTACTGGAGAGAGCGATGACCGACATATTCGAAGTCGACTAATCTACATTGATATAACATCGTAATCACAATTGAACATTTTGAACTACCTATAAGGAGGTGAGGATAATGTGCTAGCCTGGCTAGGAGAATGGCTACAAAGCGTAATTGCAGTAATTTTGTTGGCGGTAATTGTCGAATTAGTTCTACCAAACAACAAGATGCTACGTTATTCGCGGTTAGTTATTGGATTAATCTTGCTACTCACAATGCTTAATCCTTTACTGAATCTCTTTCAGAAAGATTTTACCTCACAATTGGCTGCCAGTTATTCATTATGGGACGAACAATTCGAAGGTGAAGAGTTAAACGTTCCAACACTAGAAGAAATTAATAAGCGTGCATCGGAGTTGAAGGTTGATCGCGAGCAAGCATCTGAACAATTAACCAAACTCGGTCTAGAAGAAGCAATGAAGCAGCAACTACTCAATCAAAGTGATGCCAACGTTCAACAGGTTGCAGTTCAATTAGGTTGGAACAAAGGTACTAGCGCAGATCAAACTCCTTATATTGAATCCATAACGGTCACGCTTAAGCAGGTGCCATCTGAGTCACAAGTTGAAGAAGTAGCGGTACAGGAGCCAATTAAAGTGAGTGAAATCAAAGTACAGGTTGATGTAACTGTCAGTGAGGAATCAGAATCACCTAACCCAGAAACGGAACAAAAACCAAAGCAACAGAGTGGTTACCATGCGGTGCAAGATGAGCAAGCTTTACAAATCATATCCATTCTTGCAGCAAGTTGGAATGTTAAAGAAAATCAAATTTACGTACAAGCCAAAAGTTAGCGGGTCATATTATCGGAAGACATAAGGTGGTGAAATGGTTGAAATTTATTGAAAAGTGGTTTGGTGGTGGCCCTGGTGGTGAAAAACGAGTGAAAGTTATTCAGGGATTGATCATCTTAGGCGCAATTGGCATATTCCTAATGCTAATCAACTCATTTTTTTCATTCAAAGACATCGATACGGTTGACCAACAACCCTCTGCCGTTTCTACTACAGAGGAGGTTTTTCGTAATGGTGATACCGCAACTTCATCCTTTGCAAGTGTTGAGAGTCCTCTTGAAGAAAGGCTCAAGGAAATACTTGAGAAGATGGTTGGTGTCGGAAAAGTAGATGTTATGGTTACCGTTGAATCTACGGAAGAAAAAGTCGTAGAGCGAAATATGAATACGAGTGAAAGTACAACTGAGGAGAATGATCGCAATGGTGGCACTAGAAATATTACGTCAGTGACCTCAGATGGAAAAGTCGTGTTGTATCAAGCTAATAATGGTGAGCAACCTCTTATTACAAAAATTATTAACCCACGAATCCGTGGAGTGTTAATAGTAGCAGAAGGTGCAGAGGATGCAGCTGTACGGAAATTGATTATACAAGCAGTTGAAAAAGGAATGAATGTAGTGCCAACAAGAATTTCCGTAGTGCCAAGTAAAAAATAATCAATATATGGAGGGTTTTATAATGAATACAAAGAGACAAACGATTTGGTTAATTTCAATGCTTAGTTTGATGGTGGTGTTATCCGCATACTATTTATTCACACAAGATATCGGTGGTAAAGATAAAGTGACAGACGCAACTAATTTGCAAAATGTGGCTGAAGTAAGCACTCCAGAAGGAAAAGATGCTACTGCGGTATCAGGAACGAATGAAGATGGTTCTAAGTACACAATTAGTGCTTTAGACCAAGAGGTACTAGAACAATTGAAAGCAGAAAACTATTTCGAAGGTGGAATGTTCAGTGAATTGCTTACAAAACGTGAACAGCAGTACGAAGTAGAAAACAATCGAATTAACTCAGTTATTGCTGATGTAAGTGTCGATGAAGAAACATCTATAGCTGCGGTTGCTGAATTGGAACAATTGGAAGGGAAAATGGAAAAAGTGACTCAACTTGAAAATGACCTCATGCAAACGTATGAAGTTGTGTTTGTATCTGAGGAATTGAATGATAAATATAAAGTTGTCGTTACAAGTGATGTTCTAGAGAAAAAGCAAGCAGCTGAAATTATTGATCAAGTGATTACTGTAATGGATGTAAGACCTGAGCAAGTCTCCGTGCAATTTATTCCAAATCCTTAGAAAAAAGTAATCACTTTTCGTGGATAACTCCAGTTATAAGTAGACATAATCTACTTATGATGGAGTTATCTTAAAATCTCATAAAAAAAAATTCGTGTTATTGTCTATTTGTGATATAATACTAGACGTTATGTGAAAAATGAGGAGTGATTACGTTCATGTTTAAGTTGAGCGAGATTAAAGAAATAATCAAGCTGGTAGATCAAACATCCGTTGAAGAGCTCGAAATCGAAAATGAAGGCACTCGCCTACATATTCGTAAACCTAGCAAATCTGAAGTGGTTACAGTTCAGACGGCTCCAGTTATGCATACATATACGCAACCAGCTGTTCAAGCGCAGCCTACTGTAAGCCAACCTGTCGTACAAAGTGAGCTAGCTCCTGTACAACCAGTTGCAACATCTGAACAGTATCACAAAATTACATCTCCAATGGTAGGTACTTTTTACAGTTCACCAACACCTGATGCTGCTGTATTCGTAAACGTTGGCGATCGAGTGAATACGAAGTCAGTTGTATGTATTCTTGAAGCAATGAAGCTTATGAATGAACTAGAAGCAGAAGTAAATGGCGAAATCGTTGAAATTTTAGTAACGAATGGCCAGTTGGTTGAATTTGGTCAACCATTGTTCCTAGTGAAAGCGGACTAATCGTTTGCCACTACAAGAATTTAATGGTTGAAAGGGGTTCGTCATTCGTGAAATTCCAAAAAATATTAATTGCGAATCGTGGAGAAATTGCGGTTCGAATTATTCGAGCTTGTCGTGAGCTAGGTATCCAAACGGTAGCTGTATATTCTGAAGCAGATCGTGATTCATTACATGTGAAGCTAGCAGATGAGGCATACTGTATTGGGCCAATCGCTTCCAAAGACAGTTACTTAAATCTAACAAATATTATGAGCGTTGCTACAATTACCGAATGTGATGCTATCCACCCAGGCTATGGGTTTCTAGCTGAAAATGCTGATTTTGCAGAAATTTGTGAATCATGCAACATTACATTCATCGGACCTTCGCCTGAAGCAATTAGCAAAATGGGTGATAAGGCAGTTGCAAAACTTACAATGAAGAGTGCTAACGTTCCTATTATTCCTGGTTCTGATGGACTTATCGAAGATATGGACGAGGCGATTATGGTTGCACGTGATATCGGATATCCTGTCATCATTAAAGCTACAGCAGGTGGTGGCGGTAAAGGTATACGTATTGCTGAAGATGAAGATAGTCTGATTACCCAAATTTCTACTGCACAACAGGAAGCTCAAAAAGCTTTCGGTAATGGTGGAGTATACTTGGAGAAATATTTGACTGGTATGAAGCATGTTGAAGTTCAAATTATGGCTGATAAGCATGGTAATGCGATTCATCTGTTTGAACGAGATTGCTCTGTACAACGTCGTCGTCAGAAACTAATCGAGGAAGCTCCTTGTTCAATGCTTTCTCCTGAACTTCGTTCGGCGATGGGGCAAGCTGCTGTTCGTGCCGCACTTGCAGTTAATTATTCTGGTGCAGGAACGTTAGAGTTTCTATTAGGTCCTGACAATCAATTCTATTTCATGGAGATGAATACTCGTATTCAAGTTGAACATCCCGTTACAGAGATGATCACAAATACGGATCTGATTAAGGAAATGATCTCGGTAGCTGAAGGTAATCCACTTTCAATCGCTCAAGAAGATCTAAGTATAAATGGTTGGTCTATTGAATGTCGTATTAATGCAGAAGATTCTGAACGTAACTTCATGCCATCTGCAGGAAATATTGCATTCTACTTGCCACCTGGTGGTAACGGTGTTCGTGTAGATAGTGCAGTTTATCCAGGATATACGATTTCACCACATTATGATTCTATGATTGCAAAACTTATTGTATGGGCACCAACTCGTAATGAAGCGATTAGCCGTATGAAACGTGCTTTGCAAGAATTTGCAATTGATGGTATTAAGACAACTATTCCGTTCCATTTGAAAGTGCTTGAGCATGAGAAGTTCATTAGCGGTGACTTTGACATTAAGTTCCTTGAGGAACATGACATTAATGGCACAGCTTAAGCCATCAATACACTAAGCAATATAGTTTGTCATAATTCTTACTGAATGTTATAGTATAGAAATAAGTAACGAAGGTAAGCATGACCTTAGGCAGGTATTGATTATTTGGAGGTGTAACCAGCATGAGTATTATTGCTGAATATGAAAAAACAGACATGGGTACAATTCAAATTGCCCCAGAAGTCATTGAAGTAATTGCAGGACTAGCAACGGTTGAAGTTGACGGTATTGCAGGTATGAGTGGTGGCTTAGCTGGTGGTATTGCTGAGCTTCTTGGTAAAAAGAACGTTGCTAAAGGCGTAAAAGTTGAAGTTGGACAAAGAGAAGCAGCAGTTGACGTTTCTGTTATTATCCAATATGGACATAAAATTCCAGAAGTTGCAAACAATGTTCAAGAAAATATTAAACGCTCTATTGAAATGATGACCGGACTTTCAGTTGTTGAAGTGAACGTACATGTACATGATGTACATCTTAAACCTGATGGAAAAGTTGAGAATGAAGATCATACGAAGCGTGTAAACTAGAACAATTAACCCCCTTGTGTTGGGCTGAGGTGCTCTGCCAAGGGGGTTGATTATATTAATTTAGAGGTAGCTTCATGTCATCTTCTTGGTGCTGACAATCGAACGATTTGAACCTTCACTGGATAATTCGAGCTTTTGAGCACTCGTGTACTCATTGAAGGGCTGTTAGACGAAACGATTTGAACTTTCAATAAATCGAGAGGATGAAGATCATTGATCAGAGTAGTGGACAAGCTATTGTTGTTTTTGTACAGCATTGTTATCGGTATTATTTCAGTAGTATTCGTATCTGTTGGCTTCGCTTGGATTAACGAATCACTTTCCATTGAATTCATCGAAACGCTGTATACCAATAATAATTATCTTATTGCCTTAGCTATTGTCGGTATCGTATTGTTCTTAATTAGTTTACGATTTTTTATAGTTTCACTTTCTCGTAGTGCAGTTTCTTCTCAATCTGTTGATCAACGTACTGAATATGGTGACATTAGGATCTCGATTGAAACTATGGAAAACTTAGCGTTAAAAGCGGCTATGAAGATACGTGGTGTAAAAGATTTGAAAGCTAGAGTTAAGGCTACTGATACAGGTATGGACATTGTTCTTCGTGCTGTTGTTGACGGTGAAGTTTCAATTCCGCAATTAACGGAGGAAATTCAAATCTCTGTGAAAAATTATTTAGAAGAAATAACGGGTATTCCTGTTACTAATGTATCTGTATATATAGCAAACATTATTCAAACGAATACGATTAAAAGTCGCGTAGAATAGAGGTGAGCTATCTATGTGGAAAGATATTTGGCCTGTATATTGGAAAAGAATAATTGGTGCTGGCATTGGTCTTTTCTTTGGAATTATATATTTAATAGTTGGTTTTTGGGATATGCTATTTGTAGCATTGCTTGTAGGAGTTGGTTACTGGATTGGAAAAGAGAAGGAAGATGCTTCACATCCACTAGCACCATTAGAGCAATTATGGCAAACTTTCTTAAAGCTATTTAGGCCATATCGCTAGAGCTGTGGTCTGCTCCGTACTTCGGATATTGTAAAATATTCGGGGCAGGGATGAGATCATAGATTACTGTTGATTTTGAGCAAATTGTTGTGGAGGGCATATGAAACGTAGATTAGCGAGAGAAATGGTAGTATCAAGCTTGTATCAATTAGAGCTAAATGATGTAGAAGTATTTGAAGCATTAGAAATGATTATTGAGGAAATTAAAGCAGATGATGAAGTAAGTGATAAAATAAGTGATGAAGCGACAGATGAATTTGCACGTAAGTTGTTATTAGGTGTAAATGAACATAAAGCTGCAATTGATGATTTATTGACGAGTCATCTAACAGGTTGGCAAGTTGACCGATTATCAAGAGTTGATCTTCAAATACTACGACTTGCATGTTTTGAAATGGTATTCAGTAAAGATGCTCCACCAAAAGTAGCAGTTAACGAAGCTATCGAACTTGCGAAACATTTTGGTACTGAGGAATCAGGCAAATTCGTTAATGGTGTACTAGCTAAATTACTGCAAAACCTAGATTTAGAAAAAGCATAAGCTTGTCGCGAATGATGCGATAAGCTTCTTTCGTTGTGAGGCATCAAATGGAAGTTGATGAAATACATCGAGAATTATGAAAAGTTAGGTATAAGCTTTCGATGTACTTTTCATTAACGAGAAGTATATCGAGATGACATAATGAAAAGTTGAGCATACGCTTCCGATGTACTTTTCATTAGCGAGAAGTATATCGAGATGACATAATGAAAAGTTAAGGGAGAGATAATTCATGAGTGCACAGATTATTGATGGAAAACAGATTTCTGCTGATATGCGTAATGAAATGATTTCTGAGGTTGCTGAATTGAAACAAAAAGGAGTAACTCCTGGCTTAGCTGTAATATTAGTTGGTGAAGATGCTGCTTCTAAAGTTTATGTTGGCTCAAAAGAAAAAGCATGCATTCAATTAGGTATGTATTCTGAAGTTCATCGTATGGATGCCGACAGCTCTGAAGAGCAGGTATTGGCACTTATCGATAAGCTTAATAATCAAGATTCTATTAATGGTATTCTTGTTCAATTACCTCTTCCAAAACATATTAATGAAAAAGCAATTATTGATGCTATTCGTGTTGATAAAGACGTTGATGGTTTCCATCCTGAAAGTGTTGGTAATCTAGTTATCGGCGATGATAGCTTATTACCATGTACTCCAGCAGGCGTTATTGAATTAATTAAGCGTAGTGGAGTAGAGATTGCGGGTAAACATGCTGTAGTTATCGGACGCAGTAATATCGTTGGTAAGCCAGTTGCCATGCTACTACTTCGTGAAAATGCTACCGTAACGATCTGTCACTCTCGTACAGCGAATCTTGAAGAAATTGCAAAACAAGCTGATATTCTAGTTGTTGCGATTGGACGAGCTAATGCGATTGATAGCAAATTCGTTAAACCAGGAGCTGTCGTTGTTGATGTAGGTATTAACCGACTTGATACTGGTAAATTAGCTGGAGATGCTGACTTTGAAAGTTGTAAAACTGTAGCTGGGCACATTACACCAGTACCAGGTGGCGTAGGTCCTATGACGATTACAATGTTAATGAAAAATACGATTACTGCAGCAAAAAAAGCAAACGGGATGTGAGCCATTTATGAGAAATGAGCCTCATATTTATACGATAAAGGAAGTCAATAAATATATTCGGATGGCTATGGATGTTGATCCAGTATTATCTGATGTATGGCTTAGAGGTGAAGTATCTAACTTTACCCATCATTCAAGTGGTCATATGTATTTCACGTTGAAGGATAAAGAAAGTCGTATCAAATGTGTGATGTTTGCTTCTCATAATGCCAGATTGAAATTTATGCCGCGAGAAGGGACAAAAGTTCTAGCTCGCGGTACCATTTCAGTATTTGAACGTGATGGTGCATACCAGTTTTATGCGAATGCAATGCAACCCGATGGCTTGGGAAGCTTATATCTTGCATATGAACAATTGAAAGCTCGATTAGAGGAGGAGGGATTGTTTGCACAGACACGCAAACGAACACTTCCTCTTTTTCCTAAGAGCATAGGTATCATTACTTCACCAACTGGCGCAGCAGTTCGAGACATCATTACAACCTTACAACGTCGCTATCCAATGGCAAATATGTTAATCGCACCGGTTCAAGTTCAAGGTGAATTAGCTGCTCCATCCATTGTTAAAGCAATTCATATGATGAATGAAACCTCGCAATGTGATGTACTGATAGTCGGGCGTGGTGGTGGTTCACTCGAAGAACTATGGGCTTTCAATGAAGAAATAGTTGTAAGAGCGATCGCTACTTCTCGTATTCCGGTTATTAGTGCTGTAGGACACGAAACAGATTACACGATATCTGATTTTGTTGCGGATATTCGTGCAGCTACACCAACTGCTGCAGCAGAACTAGCGGTTCCTCATACTAAAGAGCTTGCTTCTACAGTTGCAAGATTTAATGAAAAACTTCATTATGCGATGAATTCCAAACTAGATAGATTAACTGAACGACTTCGCAGAGCGCAACAAGCACCCACTTTTGTACAACCAAAAAGGTTCTTTTTGCAACAAGCTGAAAGAGTGGACTATTTGCAAACGGGACTAAAAGTTAATTTGCGAAAACAACTGGACAGTCATAAGTTAAAGCTGTCTGCACAAGAAAGTAAGTTAGCACGACTTCATCCAGAACATCGAATAAAGCTACTGGCTCGTAATGTCAGCTACTTGAAGAATCAATTAGACGTTCAGATGAAACGTGTTATTGATGGCAAGAAAGTGCAGATCGTATCTAATATGAGACAATTGGATGCGTTAAGTCCGCTTAAAGTAATGGCTCGTGGTTATAGCTTGACCTATACAGATAATCAACAACTGTTGAAGAATATAGATCAGGTTAAAATTGGGAATCATATTGAAGTGAGATTAGCAGATGGAACATTGAGTTGCGAAGTACAGCAAATAACTAATACACTTTCGAAGTAACTTTTTATATTATGTGTCGTAATACTAGAAGTAATAAAAAGTTAAGTATAAGCTTTCGAGTTAACTTTTCATATATGAGAAGATTTACTCGTAGCAATGAAAAGTTTGGGGGGATTCGTAATGAGTAAGAAGCAGGAGCAGAGCTTTGAGCAGGCATTGGAGCGCCTTGAAACGATAGTTGCACAATTGGAAAATGGTGATGTGCCGCTAGAGCAAGCGATTGAATTGTATCAGGAAGGTATGCTGCTTTCTAATCTTTGTAACGGTAAATTAAAGCAAGTAGAAGCAAAAATAGAAATGCTTATTGAAACTGATAATGGTACGGAGACGAAACCATTCCCAACAGCTCAATTAGAAAAAGGAGAGTAATCTCGTGAATGACTCAATTACGATACAAGAGCATGTGAAAACAGTAGCGAAGCAAGTTGGTCAGCAACTTCTATTATCACTAAAAGTACTAGAAGGAGCTCCTTCTACTCTTATAGAGGCGATGGAATATTCTTTGACCGCTGGTGGTAAGCGTATTCGTCCGTACCTCGTATTAGCTTCTGCTTATGCGATACACGGAGAAACCGACATCTATGAAAAAGCATATGGCGCTGCTTGCGCAATTGAGTATATACATACATATTCACTGATTCATGATGATCTACCTGCGATGGATAATGATGATTTCCGTCGCGGTAAGCCAACGAATCATAAAGTTTTTGGCGAGGGAATGGCAATTCTAGCTGGAGATGCATTACTTACACAAAGCTTTGGTTTTGTTACCGACATGGCGAAAAAAGGTTATATCAGTGCTGCAGTCGCAATAGATATCATTGATGACCTCGTTAAATATGCCGGTGCTAAAGGTATGGTTGGTGGACAGGTGGCTGATATTCAAGGAGAGCAAGGGATAACTTCGATCTCACAACTTGAATATATACATGAACACAAAACAAGTGACCTTATTGTTTGTTCTGTACTTTCAGGTGCAAGGACTGCTGGTGCAAGTGCGATCCAACTTGAAAAACTTGAGCTATATGGTAGAAATATCGGGTTAGCTTTTCAAATACAAGATGATATTCTTGATTTGGTTGGAGATGCTGAGAAGCTTGGCAAACCGGTACTAAGTGATATCGAGCAACAAAAAGTAACTTATCCGTTCCTTCTAGGTTTGGATGAAAGTATTGCACTAGTTCAGAAGCTTACTGAGCAAGCGAAAACAGCAATTGTAGAAGCTAATTTACAGGAACCGGGACAATTATTGGAGCTTGCAGATTACCTTGTAAACAGAGATTTTTAGGTTGGAAGTGCAGAACTCCGACTTTGATAACGATCATTAACTTCGTAGAGTACTCGACATCGAATAGGGAGCGTAATAGTTGTACTCTTAACCGACCATTAGGTAGTATTCAATGATTGTGCTATAATATATGGTAATGAATAAAGGGATTGGGATGACAATCTTTTTTTTGAAAGCGAGGAAAGCAATGTGCTTTTAGAACATGTAGATGGCCCAGAAGATTTAAAACATTTATCAACAGAACAATTAGAACAATTAGCAGAAGAAATCCGTCAGTTTTTAATTGGTCAATTGTCTATTACTGGTGGTCATCTCGCTCCAAATCTTGGAGTTGTTGAGCTTACTCTAGCAATGCACTATTTATTTGACAGTCCAAAAGACAAATTTATATTTGATGTTGGGCATCAGTCTTATGTTCACAAAATTATTACTGGTCGTAAAGATCAATTTGATACTTTACGGAAATATAAAGGTTTATGTGGGTTTGTGAAACGTAATGAAAGTGAACATGATGTGTGGGAAGCTGGACATAGTAGTACCTCACTATCTGCGGCTATAGGCATGGCAATGGCTCGCGACTTTAAAGGTGAACATAATCGCGTTGTGGCAATGATCGGTGATGGTGCACTAACCGGTGGTATGGCACTAGAAGCGTTAAATCATATTGGACATGAGAAACGTAAATTGATTGTTATCTTGAACGATAACGAGATGTCAATTGCGCCTAATGTTGGTGCTCTACATCAGTATTTAAGTAAAATTCGTACTGGTCGCCAATATCAGAAAGCCAAAGAAGATGTTAATCAGATGCTTAACAAAATTCCTGCTATTGGTGGGAAACTTGCTGAGACTGTAAGCAGATTCAAGGACAGCTTGAAATACCTATTAATGAGCGGCATTTTGTTTGAACAATTTGGTCTTTCGTACCTTGGACCGGTTGACGGACATGATTTGGAAGCATTAATGGAAACGTTGAAGCAAGCTGATAAGATTAATGGACCTGTACTTGTACATGTCATCACCACTAAAGGCAAAGGCTACAAGCCTGCTGAAAATGATTCCCATGCATGGCATGGCGCATCACCTTATAAGATTGAGTCAGGTAAAATGGTCAAGGCTGTTGGACCTCCGATGTATACTAAAATCTTTGGTGACGTACTCATTGAGTTGGCTGAAAAAGATGAGCGTATTGTTGCGGTAACACCAGCAATGCCAGGCGGGTCAGGTTTAATTGACTTTGCTAATCGTTTCCCTACACGCATGATTGATGTAGGAATTGCAGAACAACATGCAGCTACGTTGGCGGCAGCACTTGCTATCGAAGGGATGAAGCCTGTATTTGCGGTTTACTCTACGTTCTTGCAACGTGCGTATGATCAAGTTGTCCATGATATTTGTCGTCAAAACTTGAATGTTATTTTTGCGATTGATCGAGCTGGATTTGTTGGACCTGATGGAGAAACACATCAAGGTGTGTACGATATTCCTTTCTTACGTCATGTACCAAATATGGTTATTATGATGCCTAAAGATGAGAATGAACTTCGCCAAATGATGAAAACAGCTGTTGAATATAATGATGGACCGATTGCAATAAGGTATCCGCGTATTAATGTTGAAGGTGTTGAACTTCTGCCAGAATTAACAGCGCTTCCGATTGGATCTTGGGAAGTGTTGAAAGAGGGAGAATCTGAATTCGCAATATTGGCACTTGGTCCAATGATTAAAGTTGCGAAGGAAGCAGCAGAACAGTTGAAACGTGAAGGTATCGACGTTGAAATTATTAATGCTCGATTTGTTAAGCCGTTGGATCATGAGATGCTTCAACGATTAGCTAAACAACATAAAAAATTAATTGTAATTGAAGAAAGTGCTGAACTAGGTGGACTAGGCAGCGCAATTCTTGAACATTATTCGCAACAACATATTGATGATATGGTTATTCGTCTGATGGGTATACCTGATCTATTTGTGGAGCATGGAAGTATTGCCGAGCAACGAGATGAAATTGGATTGAATGCTGATGGCGTTATTAATGTCATTCATGATATGTTGCCAAAGCGTAAGAAAAGTGCTAATTTGCACAATTGATAGGTAGGGATACAATGACAGCAGTTCCAAAGGAACGAATTGATGTATTACTTGTTGAGCTTGGTTACTTTGATAGTCGAGAGAAAGCGAAAAAAGCTTTAATGGCTGGACTTGTCCTCGTCGATGAAGAGCCAGTAGATAAGGCTGGAATGAAAGTTGCACGTTCTTCTGCTATTAAAGTAAAAGGTTCAATACACCCGTATGTTAGTCGAGGCGGCTTGAAATTAGAAAAAGCAATTAAGAGCTTTGATCTTAATATGCAAGATGTAGTTATGCTTGATATCGGAGCTTCAACTGGCGGATTCACAGATTGTGCTCTGCAACATGGTGCATCCTATGTGTACGCCATCGATGTTGGTTATAATCAATTGGACTGGTCACTAAGACAACATGAGCAAGTCAATGTGATGGAAAGAACGAATTTTCGATATCTAACAGTAGAAGAATTACAAGGTCCAAATCCGAATTTTGCGAGTATTGATGTTTCGTTTATCTCGTTAAAACATATTTTACCTACATTATCTACATTGTTCCCAGTTGGATCTTCAGTAGTTGCACTTATTAAACCGCAATTTGAAGCTGGCCGTGAAAAAGTCGGTAAGCTAGGTGTCGTTCGTGAACCAAGTGTTCATAAAGAAGTGTTAGTAAAAGTTCTTAGTATGGCTAACGAGATTGGTTATTCCCTTAAAAATTTGACGTTTTCTCCTATTACAGGCGGCGAAGGAAACATTGAGTTCTTAGCACATTGGACTTGGGAGAACACTCCAATTGGTGAAGAAATCCCTCTTGAACGTATTGAGAGTATCGTGCTTGAAGCTAACGAAACTTTTAAGGTGAACGCGAAAAAATAATATCCATCTAGAAGGATGCCAATCGGTTATTTATCGTGAGGCATCTTTTCTCTTTACAGGGACTCAGTAATTGAGATAAACTGTAAATACAAACAAATGTTCTATATTAACCTCAGATGCGGTTTTCACTCCATGGATGTATATAATTTGTAAAAGTATTTATGGAAGTTGAAAAGTATAG
This sequence comes from Candidatus Pristimantibacillus lignocellulolyticus, assembly GCA_023639215.1. Taxonomy (NCBI): domain Bacteria; kingdom Bacillati; phylum Bacillota; class Bacilli; order Caryophanales; family Paenibacillaceae; genus Pristimantibacillus (SeqCode); species Pristimantibacillus lignocellulolyticus (SeqCode). Next base: position 4,806,427 of record CP097899.1, on the reverse strand, counting down.
GAGGGGAATGATTTGGCACCATACGGTGAATGGTTTATTATGATTGTTGCTGCCATTGTATTATTGCTACTCGCATACCGCTGGTTATATCGTTGGCTACATACTGCACAGACCATGTCTAGAATTAAGCTTGGTAAAGGCGGAAGGATTAAGGAAGATGATCCTAATGTTAATTTACTAACGAAGAATGGATATGTAGTTATATCGGGGCGTCATACAATACCAATCGCGATTGAGTTAGACGATATTGTACTAGATAAGGCGACAAATGTATATGTGGACTATGTTGCAGAGAAAAAGGGTCGCATGTATATTGTAAAGTATGAACGTGAACGTCATCCTATGGAGTGGAGCAATAACGAAATGCGTGATCGATTGTTGTTGTATTCGTTATTAGTTCCAGACATGTCGGGAATAATATATATTAATTATAGAGAAGGAACGCTTCGGAAAATTGCGTTTCACTTTGTTGAATAATAAAGAATAGGGGTTTTATAAGTGAAGGGTATAAGACAGTTTAAAATAAAGGAAATTATTACGGCTCGAGATGTTGAAACTCAAGAAGATCTAGTGGAAGCATTGCGCCATAGCGGGATGCAAGTTACACAAGCAACAGTTTCTAGAGATATTAAAGAGTTAATGCTTATTAAAATCCCTTCTGCATCGGGTAGTTACAAATACGCAATGCCTGGTGAAAGTCAAAAACCAAATCCAATTCATAAACTTCGTAGAGCGCTACAGGATCATTTTACACACATAGATTATACAGATAATCTTGTTGTTATGAAATGCTTACCTGGTACTGCTAATACGATTGCCGCATTAATTGATACGATGGACACTCCAGATATTATGGGAACAATTTCAGGCGACGATACAATTCTTATCATTTGTAGGTCAAGTGCTCAAAGTCAATTAGTTGTTGAGCGTTTTTTAGATATGTTGAAATAAGAAGAAGATATATATTTTATTATTAAATTAGTATGTCCATTATCTTATGAAAAGTTAAGCTCATGCTTACGAAGTAACTTTTCATCGCAATGAAGTTTATCCATTATCTTATGAAAAGTTAAGCTCATGCTTTCGAAGCAACTTTTCATCGCAATGAAGTTTATCCATTATCTTATGAAAAGTTTTAGGAGGCGTATGTTCATGCTACATGAACTTTCTATTCGCAACTTAGCAGTTATTGAAGAAGCAAGTGTACAATTTCATAATGGTTTTCATGTTTTAACGGGTGAAACTGGTGCAGGTAAATCAATCTTGATTGATGCACTCAGTTTAGTTGTCGGTGGACGAGGGTCTGCTGATATGGTTCGTTACGGTTGTGATAAATCTGAGGTTGAAGCTATGTTTGATTTATCCAATGAACATCCTGTCTGGTCGAAGTTAGCAAATCTTGGAATCCAACATGATCGAAATGAGATGTTAATTGTTCGTAGGGAACTAAGCTCTACGGGTAAAACTAGCAGTCGTGTTAATGGTCAACTTGTTACGATTACAATGTTACGGGAAATCGGAGAGAGCCTTGTTAATATTCACGGTCAGCATGAACATCAATCTCTGCTTAAAAACGAGCAGCATCTAGAATGGTTAGATATGTATGGAGGCGGGAGCCTTCTGAATAATAAAAAAGCTTATGCACAACAATATGAACAATTATTACTTATTCGCTCACAATTACATGAATTAGAAAATACTTCTCGTCACAATGTTCAGATGCAAGATCTGTATATGTTTCAGATTGAAGAAATAAGTGCAGCCAAATTAAAACCTGGTGAAGATGAAGAATTATTAGAACAACGTAAAATGCTTATGTACGCTGAAAAACGCACCACATCTGTCAATGAAGCCTATGGTCTGCTTAATGATGGACAAGGGATAGAAGCTTTGAGTAGAGCGATAACCCGCTTAACAGATATCGTTAGTTATGATGAATCTGCATTATCTCCAATGATTGAACAGCTTCAAGCTGCTTACTATGGTGCAGAAGATGTTATGTATCAACTTCGTAATTATCGTGATGGTATTGAGTCTGATCCAGAGCAGCTTACTTATGTAGAAGATCGACTTGATCTTATCCGTACATTAAAACGTAAATATGGTGAAAGTATTGAAGAAATCATCGCCTATTTAGCTAAAATCACAGATGAACGTGATAAGATGGAAAATCGTGATGAGCGATTACAAGTATTGAAAGAACAAGAAGAAGCAGAATATAAGCAAGCATATGTGTTGGCAGAACAATTATCTGTTTTACGCAAGGAGGCTGCGATCAAGCTTTCTAATGAGATAAAAGAACAACTTACTGGTTTGCAAATGGGTGCAGCCAAATTCGAAGTGGAGATCAATCACACTACACAAGACGTTGAGGACCGAGTACGATTAAGCGCCACTGGAATTGATCATGCAGTCTTTATGATGAGTACGAATCCAGGCGAGCCTTTGAAGCCGTTACATAAGGTAGCATCAGGAGGAGAGATGTCACGTATTATGTTGGCATTGAAATCTATTTTTGCGCAAATCGATCAAATTCCTGTACTTATATTCGATGAGGTAGATACTGGAGTAAGTGGACGAGCAGCACAAGCTATTGCAGAAAAATTATCTTCGCTTGCAGGAGAGTGTCAAGTCTTCTCTATAAGCCATTTACCTCAAGTTGCGTGTATGGCAGATCATCATTATGAAATCCGTAAGCAATTTGTAGGAGAACGAACATATACGTCTGTCTCACAGCTGACAGGTGAACAACGAATTAATGAACTTGCACGTATGCTTGGTGGCGTGGAAATAACTGAAAAAACGAAACATCATGCTCAAGAAATGTTAGATTTGGCTCTGGGCTTGAAAGGTGCGTAATGTAAGGAAATATGGGAATGTTTTTGTGGTCATAAAACTTGTTGCTCGGGGTAACTTATAGGTACGCCATTGGCGATCTACCTATCGTCATGCGATGGAATGACAGGAGCGTGAAAAGATTGGACCCAAAGCAACCTAGACGTATTTTTGGACTAATTCTCGTAATTATGGTCGGTCTTGTCGGGATATCTACTCCGATGCAGCAGATTGTAGCTTTTCCCGATGAACTCAGGCTATTTAGTGGGCAATTAAAAAACGTACAGTATAGTGTGCCCGTGCACGCTCAGTTAACGGTAGATCCGAAAAGTTTGCAAGTAAATGGTTCATCAGAATCTTCGTTGTCAGTAAGTTTGAAAGATCCGTTATCATTACATTCTTATCAAATTGGTCAAACCCAGATGAAAGTAAAATTATTTGGTAAGATCCCGTTTAAGACAGTGAAAGTAGATGTTATGCCAGATCTTAAAGTTGTACCTGGCGGGCAGACAATTGGTGTAAAAGTGAATTCAGCTGGTGTATTAGTTGTTGGTCATCATCAAGTATTAGATGAATCTAGTCAGAAACAATCTCCTGGAGAAGTAGCGGGTCTTCGTCTAGGCGATCTTATTGTTGGCATTAATAAAGACAAAGTGCAAAATGTTAAGCAATTGGGTGAACTATGTGAAAAATATAGTTCAAACAAAAAACCATTAAACATCACTTTTATTCGTAATGGAAAATCGATGCAAACAAAGCTTAAACCAATTTATGATAAAGGTGATCAAGCTTGGAGAATCGGTCTCTATATTCGTGATTCTGCTGCAGGAGTCGGGACGTTGACATTCTATGCTCCAGATCAAGGTGTATACGGCGCATTAGGACATGTCATTACGGATATGGACACGGGAACTCCGATCGTAGTTGGTAATGGTGAGATTTTACAATCAAGTGTAACCTCAATTAACAAGAGTCAAAATGGTGATCCAGGTGAAAAACGAGCAATCTTTGTAAAAGAGAAAAAGATTTTAGGTAGTATAGAGCGCAATACTCCGTTCGGAATATTTGGTAAGATGAATGAGATGCCTACTCACAGCTTTGACAGTGATGCAATTCCAGTTGCATTCGCAGAAGATGTGAAGGAAGGGCCTGCTCAAATCTTAACCGTGTTGAATGGACAAACGGTAGAACGTTTTGATATTGAAGTTGTTCATGTAGCCAAGCAATCATCGCCTGCAACAAAAGGTATGGTGCTTAAGATTACGGATGAAAGATTGATTAGTAAAACAGGTGGTATCGTGCAAGGGATGTCTGGTAGTCCGATAATTCAAGATGGGAAATTAATTGGAGCTGTTACACATGTATTCGTGAACGATCCGACTTCTGGATACGGTTGTTTCATCGAATGGATGTTGCAAGATGCAGGGGTATTGTTACACTCAGAAACTGATCTTGAACAAAATGTTGCTTCATAACGATAAGAAGGTCACCATTACAAGAAAATGTAATGGTGACCTTCTCTATAATTGTAGTAGCTGATCTTGTGAGCTTATGTCGAATTAATTCGAAGTGTGTAGTCAAATGTTTATTATATCGAAATACTGAAAAAAAATAAAGAAAAATGATTTTCGACAGAAGGAAATCATATTCTCATGTCGAAACTGTAGTGAGACAGAAAAATTCGACTCGACATTCATATAATTTAAAGGGAGGCTTACATCTTGCAGAAGATTGACGTATTATTGGCAGATGACAACCGAGAATTTACTAACTTGTTATCGGAATTTATTTCTGAACAAAGTGATATGAATGTATGTGGAGTAGCATTTAATGGAGATGAAGTATTAAGACATTTGGAGAGCGCTAGAAAGTTGCCAGATGTATTAATTCTCGATATCATTATGCCCCATTTAGATGGACTAGGAGTACTTGAAAAGATTAGAGAGATGGATCTTAATCCTATGCCGAAGATCATTATGTTGACGGCATTCGGTCAAGAAAACATTACTCAAAAAGCAGTACAATTAGGGGCATCATATTACATATTAAAACCGTTCGATATGGATATGCTTTCTAACCGCATTAGACAATTAGTAGGTTCTCAATCAAGTTCTATGAGTTCTTCTACATTCAATTCGAGCCTTTCAATGAGCAGATCGAATGTTGTTCCAATCGGAAAAGGTAAAAATCTTGATGCTAACATTACAAGTATTATCCATGAAATCGGTGTTCCAGCACATATTAAGGGATATCAATACCTACGTGAAGCAATCACGATGGTATATAACAATATTGAAATACTTGGATCAATCACAAAAACATTGTATCCAGCTATCGCCGAAAAATTCAAAACGACACCATCTCGTGTAGAAAGAGCCATTCGTCACGCGATCGAAGTCGCTTGGACAAGAGGCAACATCGACAGCATTAGCCACTTATTCGGCTATACGGTCAATATTAGCAAGTCTAAACCTACTAATAGCGAATTCATCGCGATGGTGGCGGATAAGCTAAGAATTGAGCATAAGGTTAGCTGATTGCTGTAGTGAGGAGGGTTTTAAGGAATACATAAACCAACTAATTTTCAGAATTGGGTATGGAAATCCTTATTTTGAGCCAACTAATACCGTTATTTATTGGGTTTGAAAACTCAATAAATAACGGTATTTTTTTTATTAAGAAAAATATTACATCAATTCTTATTAATAGGCTTATTATTATTTATATATTGTTCTTATCCAATTCAACATATGATGAGTTATTATTAATGTCTATTTAAGCAGGTAGAGTTAGAGAGTAATTTGTATATTTTGCGATTCGATAAAGACTCATATACCATTTTATGGTATGATAATTTATCGCATGATATCGGAGGTAATTGGATGAAGGGTAAGCAGTATTCCATTTGGGTTGAAGCTGAACAGTGGCCGGAAGGAGAATGGAACATACACGATGATAATACTGATGCAATAGTTGCATTTGAAGATGGTTCAAGATGGATTGCTACATTTATTACATTTAAGAACATACAGACATTAGTAGAAAAAAATCAACAAACTGGCGAGTGCCTACATGGAAAGTATCTTTGGGGAAGTGACATGTTACTTGTGGATGAATGCAGTCGTAAACGCATTGAAGAAGTGGTTGGGCATCTAATATTAGAAGGTGACTTCGAATTGATATTTGATAAGTGTGATGAATAATCCGCTATAAGAGATGGGTATATGTCAGTATAACCATTTCAAGGAAGGTAATTTGTCCTAGGTGTGATGGAAATGGCTTGTATATAAAACAAAAATAAGGTTTAAAATCTATTTCATTTGTGATGAATGTGAAGCCACATGGGAGAATTGGTGAATGCTTAGAATTTATCGTAGATTATAAATAATAAATCAAGCAATGACCACTTCTTAATAATTCTATTAGGGAGTGGTTTTTTGTGTTGTTAAAGTTCAGAGACTCAAGAGTAACATATAGCTATACGATAGGGAATTTTATACCATTATATGGTACTATTGTATTGATGAAAGAATGATTTTTTATGAAATATTGCCTAATCTAAATCAGTGGGGGTTTTGATGTGAACTTATATTATACAGGAATATGTCAACTTCTAAATGGCGATAAGGAATTAGAAGGCAATGGTTATCTTGTTAAAACTGAGGATGGTCGAGTTGTTTACTCTGACATTGCTCCTTTTAATGTTCAAATTATTACATTTGAAAAATTAGAGGATGCGCTTTTTGAGGGTACTAAACATATTATTAATGGATTTGTTAATTCTGATGATAACAAAGGTGTTTATGCCTTTAATTTATATGCTGATGAATACGATAGTTTCTATGTCTATTTAAATACAGATAGCTCATTTGAAAAAACCATAGAGCAAAACTATTCTCATTACACAGAAGATCGAAAAAATGATGTTAAGTATAATCAAGGTGATTTTTCCTTTCAATTTTTCCCGAGTGATATGGGCGTTAGCCGTGGAATAGTTGAGGGTTGCGAAAATGTAGCGAGTAGTATCAAGTATGAGGATAACATCGATAACATATCTCCAAATGATACCGCAATTATTGCATATGAGAGAAAAATATTTAATGATGGGTTTTATCTTGCGGCTTTCAATGCATTAAAAAGAATCGGGAATTCCTCAGAACTAGATAAGTTAAACAAATCCAAAAATTTCATTTACTATGCTTCTACAGGGAATGATTACGTGGATTATAGCCTTGTTATGAGAAAAACTATTGATAACCTTTTATTTTACAATTGTTTTCCTGAACTTAAAAATAAAGACGAAGAGTTTCAAGCTCACATAGAATATATTAATAGTAAAAGTATTGTCGAAATCATTGACTATTGGGAGGAAGCTCTTCAAGGAGAGTTTAATGAAGGTGCCCCCTATAGTTACATAAAGATGGAATATCAAATTTTTGAAGGTTTGAAAGTATTTAGTAACTCTATAGCGGAAGAAAATATACATAGATTAGAATTGAAAATTGATGATGATTTAAAAAATAATGTGATTAGAAATAAAGTTGACATATATCTAAAGACTTTAGAGTTTATAGAACTTAATGAAGATCTTATTAATAAGCTTCGATTAGTTCTAATTAAAGTTGAGAAAATAATAGGTGATGAATTTCTAAGTAATTATTTAACTCATATACAGAAAGAGATTGTTAAATTAATTTCAAAAAGTACGATGAAAGCTGATTTAATCTGAAAGTGAAAACAGACTCTTCAATAACAACTATCGTACATAAGGGAAATCGATAATATCTAGGAGCAGCTCTTCAAAACGCAGCATCTGTTGCAGTTATGTTCCTAACAACTGAAGCAGTAAGTGCATATGCAATTACTTTATAAGTTTATACACTTTGAACTTATGTTCAAATTTATCACATATTACAATAATCACAGACAGACAAATTGTGGTCATAAAACCTATAAATGCCTTGTGAGATGGGAAAAGTATATGGTTAATAAAAATCTTAAAACCCTTATGGCTCTAAGAGGCAACATCGACAGCATTAGCCACCTATTCGGCTATACAGTCAATATTAGCAAGTCTAAACCAACGAACTCGGAATTCATCGCGATGGTTGCGGATAAGCTAAGAATTGAGCATAAGGTGTCTTAGCCCAGCACGGTTACGGTATTTCATTCAGTAACTATTCCGATAAATTTTTTCACCTACTTCCGATAAATTTCGTTCGTATTCGAACCAAAAGCATATTTGCATATCGGTTATAAAAGCAAAAAAGCCTTGGACATTTACGTCTAAGGCTCTTTGCTTTTTCGTTTATTGTGAGTATACTCCGGGTCTTTTAGAGTTTTCGGTATGATTTCTTTTATTATAGTTAGAGCATCTACGTAACTGGCGGCGACGTGTTTATCGTTCTGAAATGAAAGCATATAGTCGTCAAGTGACTGTAAATTGAAAGATATTTACCACGAATATAAGTAACCGACGACTTGTAATTCTTTAACCGGTGGTCTACGATTTAATCTCTGCAACTATACGCATAATATCCTTGAAGCAGCGTTAACGGCATTCGGCATATATTCCAGGTCAAGTTTCGTCTGCTCTTCGAGTAACTCAACGCGTAACCTCTCAACTTTTATTGCTAATTTAAGTTGCGCAGCCGTTTTCTCATACTTTCTATATACCACTACCTCCTCTTTCAAATTCCACGATTTACCATAAACGGTATATTCGGACATGTACTCCTTTGAGGTGTAATTTGGATCATCCTGACTAGTAAACTAGGTATTTTGTTTATCTGTTTTACTTACACATCCTTTTAATATCAACGTCAATGTTATAAGTACCAATGTAATTCAACGTAAGATCTAGTAACAACTATTATCTTCGTATACCAAATATATCGATAAGTTCTATATACGTTTTTCTATAACCGTGATAGATATAGTGTTTCGGGCTACACCTATTTCCTAGGGTATTCGATAGGTCACGGGGGGGGGACGGCTAATGTCGAAGTTAAACGAAAGGGTAACGTAGTGTCTGAAAATTAATAACCCTCAAATTGTGCCGATTCGGATACTCGTACTACTATATAGCTGTATGCGCAGAAAACGGAGGTGATTCTTTCGTGATCGTAAAATTCGACGTTGGCTCCGTACGTTCCGGACTCGTCGCTGATAGGCGTGCCTATCGTAAAAGCGGAGAAGGTTCGGGACGCATCCGTACACGGACACGTTAAATACGATTTAGGCGAAAGTGGAGTGAGCACATTCTAGCTATGTGACTTGGAAATCAAACGGTAGACGTCACATTTTCAAAATTGATTATGAAATATGTGAAGTTTGCAAGGAGCGTAAGTGACGCCCTAGTATCATTAATAAGGGACGACAACGTTCAGTCAGATGACTGTATGGAAACTAAGATTGTATCCGAGGGAGGAAACGCTTTATGAAGGTTAACATACGAAAGTTACCGCTTCGTCAAATGTGGCAAACGAAATCTAAGAGTATCGAAGATGTAACATAATAAATGCGGATTTGATATTGGATAAGTTAAACAAAGATCTAGCAGGCGGTGGTGTGCGCTAATGTCTAACATCAACGTAACAATCGTATCTGACGATAAACACGTATCCGTGTAGACAACTGAAATCCAAACACACTTTATCGCTTTAACCGAATTCGTAATTATTAATCTGCTCATTATAGGGAGATTTAACTGATTTACAGAATTATATTATGCTTTGTTGCAGTTAGTCCAAGAAATAGGAGCCGCAATCGATAAGATTTTTAATTTGTAGTCTAAATTAATTAAAAGGATTGAATAATAATAATTATATGCCTATAATAGTGATAATCTGTAACAATATTCCATAAGAGGTAACTTATATGTATATTAGCACTAACCTTAATTCTATCAACGCGCATAGAAACTCAAAAATCAATAGTGATCAAAGAGCAAAAGCAATGGAAAAGCTTTCTACCGGATATCGGATTAATCGAGCAGCCGATGATGCAGCAGGTCTTGCTATTTCCGAAAATATGAGGTATCAAATTAATGGATTTAATCAAGCATCTAGAAATATACAGGATGGTATTTCTTTAATTCAAACTGCTGAAGGTGCGACGCAGGAAATTCATGCGATGTTGCAAAGAATGAACGTATTAGCAAATCAGTCTGCTAGCGGGACATATTCTGATTCGGATCGAGCAAAGATTGATTTAGAGTTCCAACAGTTAAAGCGTGAAATAAATAGTATAGCAGAGAATACGAATTTTAACGGGATAAATGTTTTGAATGGGAACAGACAGCTAACTGCTACAGATACAATTAATTGGGAAAAAGTTAATTCAGGTTCTGATAAACACTTTTATAATATAGCATGGAGTGGAACACAGTATTTAGCTGTTGGGTTTGCAGGCAATACGTTAGCCTCATATGATGGCACAACTTGGTTCGAACCACATTCACCCGTAACATCAGTAAATTTACATAGTGTTAAGTGGGACGGAAGTCAATTTTTAATAACTGAAGGTGGAAAAATTTATACAACTACAGATGGCGTAAATCGTTCGGGGTATAGTTATTCTTTTCCACCGCATTTTGATAGGTTATTTATAGCAGATTATGTGGGAGGAAAATATATTGCTGTAGGAGAGAATGGAGCAATTGCTACTACTACTAATCCTAATGTGGCGAACTCTTGGGTAGCACAAAATTCTAATACTAGCGAAATGCTCATGGATGTTGCTTCAAACGGGAGTGAATATATAGCAGTAGGAAAAAATGGGGTTATTTTAAAATCCTCAGACGCAATTACTTGGTCAGAACAAACATCTGGTGTGTCAGATGATTTGAGACAGGTAGTATGGGCTAATAATCAATACGTTGCAGTAGGAAGTGGAACTGTTTTAACGTCTGACGATGGACAGAATTGGGTGAAGCAACAGATACCAATAGCGGGGTTTGCTCCAAACAATTTGCTTTATGATGGCGAGAATTATCATATGGTAGCGGGATCAACTGTTTTAAGTTCAACTGATGCAGTAAATTGGGAAGTTTCTAAAATTGGAAGTGGATCTCAAACACAAGCAATTGTATTTAATGGAAAAGAATACATAGCAGTTGGAATGTTTGGAAATATATATAAGGGAACAAAAGATGCAATGGTCTCGCAAGGCATTGCGATTCAAAAAGGTGTAGAAGCAGAAAATTATCTTGAGATTGTTGTTCCAGATGTAAGAGTTTCAGTTCTAGGGATAAGTGATGCTAATTTAATTTCTAATAACACTTCAAAAACAGCATTAGTCAGTATTAATAACGCAATAAATCTATTATCTTCGGAACGATCAAGAATGGGAGCATATCAAAATCGTTTAGAACACACTCTAAATAACGTACTCACAAGTGCTGAAAATCTATCTGCTGCACATTCTCGCATAACGGATACTGATATGGCTTTAGAAATGACACATTTAACAAAGTCTCAGATATTATCAGAAGCGGGGCAAGCTATGATAGCACAAGCTAATACTTTGCCACAGAATATCTTGAAGATTTTAAACGCATAAGTATATAGAAGCATTAATCATAATAATATTAATTTCAAAAAGACGAACTATGTTTATAAAAAATCTAATTCGTCTTTTTTGTTCTATGAAAGTCAAGTTACTAATTATGTGAATATTTCCATTTTGAGCAACATATCTATTACTTTTCTTATAAATTAGTTATTTCAACTAATATGTTAATTAGCTTACAAGTTGCAAGTAGATTTAAGCCAAATCAACCCTTTGGCAAAGCCAAAGAAAAAAAGAACTGATAGAAGAATTGACTACAGTAAAGTAGTCAATTCTTCTATCAGTTCTTTTTCGTTACACTAGTGCATCCTTCTATTTTACTAATATTCATAGTGAATTCATCCCAAGATTGTCGGTTAAAAGTAAAAAAAGTTTCAAATTGAACAATTCTAGTTCTTAATAGCAGTCGCTATCTTTCTTACAATAATAGTATTGAAAAGGATACTGAGGAGGAGAAAGATGAAACAGAATGAACAACGGGCCCGCTTAAGTATGGGGACAAGAGAAAAAATTGCAGGATACTTATTTGTTGCTCCTTTAATGATCGGATTGGTTATTTTAACTTTAATACCAGTTGTCGCTTCATTATTACTAAGCTTTACGAATTGGAACTTCGTGGCAGGGGTTGGAGCAATTGAATTTGCAGGCTTTGATAACTTTATAAGATTATTTAATGACGATGTATTTATGAAAAGTTTACTTAACAATCTAATATTTATTATTACGGTGCCGATTACGATCGGGCTTGCATTGTTAATAGCTATTTTACTTGATAAGTACGTATATCTTAAAGATACTTTCAAAGTTATTTACTTTTTGCCGTATATTTCAAGTGTTGTAGCGGTAGCTATGGTGTGGCAGGTTCTTTTCCATCCATCACTTGGACCCGTTAATAACTTTTTGATCTCGATCGGGATTGATAATCCACCGAAATGGCTTGCTGATATTGACTTTGCCTTACCATCATTAATGATGATCCAAGTTTGGATTTTACTTGGTTATAATATCATTATTTTTATAGCTGGTTTGCAAGGAATTCCGAAAGATCTATATGAAGCTGCCGATATTGATGGTGCAAATGTATGGAAAAAATTCATTAACATTACAGTACCTTGTATTTCACCAACGACATTTTTCTTACTAGTAACAGGTATCATCGGAACGTTCAAGATTTTCGACTTAATTCAAGTGTTGACACAAGGTGGACCTGCCAATTCAACAACGGTTATCGTATATGAATTGTACGACACTGCATTCAATCAGCTGAAAACGGGATATGCATCAAGTATGGCACTTATTCTGTTCGTGATTTGTCTTATTATTACAGGTTTGCAAATGCTGGCACAAAAGAAATGGGTTAACTACTAAGCTTGGGCTCGGAGGAATAGATAATGAAAAATATAAATATACCAAAAATTGGTTGGACTCTGGCAATGGCATTGCTAGGTATCGTGTTTTTACTTCCATTTCTATGGATGCTTTCAACTTCATTTAAGACAGAGGCAGATGTATTTACTTTTCCGATACAATGGATTCCTCAAAATTGGAATGCAATTGAAAATTACAAAGAAGTATGGACTGGCGATTTCGTACAGTACTATGTGAACTCTATCTATATAACACTAGCAACGACTTTGATTAATGTATTTGTATGTGCATTAGCTGCATATGGTTTTTCTAAGTTACGTTTCCCAGGTAGAGATGCGATGTTTGTAGTTGTACTTGCTTTGTACATGGTACCGCCGCAAGCTTCACTAGTTCCTCAGTTTTTATTGTTTAATTGGTTAAATTTAATTGATACTCATGTTGGTTTGATCTTAATTAATAGTTTTAGTATTATCGGTGCATTTATGTTAAGACAGTTTTTCATGGGTGTTAACAATGAGTACCTTGAATCGGCTCGTATGGACGGTGCAGGACATCTCCGTACATTTTTCCAAATTGCGTTCCCACTAATTCGTCCAGCTGTAGCGACATATGCTATTCTACGTTTTATATGGACATGGAACGATTATCAATATCCACTTATTTTCATTAAAACAAAAGAATTATTTACGATTCAACTAGGAATACGTTTGTTCGGTGACCAATATGGTGATGTTTACTCGCTTATGATGGCAGGAGCAGTTTCTGCTATTCTACCGTTACTTATCATTTTTGCAATTGGACAAAAACAAGTTATTGCGGGTATTTCTGCCGGTGGTGTAAAAGGTTAAAGAAAGTCAAAATAGTTTCTTTTCAGTAAAATTTGAGTACTTTAGGTGAAAAAACAGTATGTTAGCATAATATTGTAAGCATTTACAATTAGTATTGATTATTAATTAGGAGGGTTTTAGATGAAAAAGAGAAAATTTTCAACAGTATTAATAAGTTTGACGTTGGCAATGTCTTTAGCGGCATGCGGAGGTAATGGAAACAATGCACCGAACGCTACTAATAAACCAGCAGATGCTAATGGTAAATCAGAAGCGGAGCAAGTAGTTCTTAAGTTAAGCACTTGGCAACCTAATGACAAAGCGAAGTGGGATGTCATTATTCCAGAATTTGAAAAAGAACACCCTGGCATTAAAGTAGAACTTGATTTACTTAATGAAAAAGGCGATTCTGTTGCAGCTATGCAAAAGCTAGACTTGATGGCAGCATCTAAGGATCAGCTAGACATTATCGAGCTACCTTATACAAACTATGCTCAGCGTGCGGATATTGGGTTACTTGAGCCATTGACAAGCTTCATTGACAAAGAAGGTTATAAGTATGAGGAAGAATATCTTGTTGATACAAAAGTAAATGATGAGATTTATGCACTTCCATCATCTATGCAACGTTGGTTTGTTCTTTTGAACAAAGATATGTTGGATGAAGCTGGATTGCCGGTGCCAACTGACTGGACTTGGAAAGAGTTCGAAGATTATGCGAAGCAATTAACGCAAGGTGAAGGTGCTACTAAGCGTTATGGTGCATATTTGCATAACTGGCCAGATTATTTCCAATTACAATTAATGAGTAAGTCTACAGATAATACATTCCTTAAAGCAGATGGAACATCAAATGCGTCAGATCCATTATTTAAAGCAAACTTGGAAATGATGAATAGAATGATGTATGAAGATAAAAGTGCAAACATGTATGAAGATATTATTTCTCAGAAGCTAGCTTATCGTAATCAATATTTCAATGGTCTTACTGCAATGTTGCCAATCGGCGACTGGATGGTTGCTGAATCTGGCGGTACAGACGCTATTCCTGCTTCGTTTGTAACTGCATTTGCGCCAATTCCAAAAGCTGAAGGTGAAAGCAAGCACTATTCTCCAGTACAACCGACTTTTATGGGGGTAGCAGCTAAGTCAGAAAACAAAGAAGCAGCTTATACTTTCGTTAGATGGTATACAACTAAAGGTTTGGAAATCGGAGGACGTGTATTCTCTGGTTGGGCAAATTCAGATACAAACAAACTTGTTGATACAATCGTGGCTGGAGCTAAAGACCCATCCAAGATCGATGTAGAATCATTGAAATATACAATGGAAAACACTAATCCAGGTGTCGCTCCAGTTCCTGCGAAGTATGCTGATGAAGCGAAAAATACAGTTATCCCTGAGGCGGAATTGTATATTCTAGGCAAACAAGATGTGGATACAACGATCGCGAACATTGACAAAAAAATTGCAGATATTGTTAAAAATAACTAAGCAAGAAAATGTTGATGTAGATTTCGGATGAAGGTTATGTATAATAAGTTGGGACAGGAAATTGTAAATTTTCCTGTCCCAATTTCAATTTATGTAAGGAGACTACATCTGTGTTTATTCAAAAATATTCTTTGCGTATGAAATTGGTATGGTCGGCTTTACTATGTATTCTAATTCCGCTCATCATAATATATTTTTTTACGAATTATTTTACGAGAGACATTATATTAGAGAGGGCAATATCTAGCGCAGAAAATACGCTGAAGGTGACGACAACCGAAATTAATGGTGTTTTTGAACAGACATTAGAATTATCGAATTTCGTACTGATGAGTAGTGAGATTCGTCAAATGCTCTTAGTTAATCGGGATGAATTAACAACGAGTGAAAAAAAACAAGATTATAATCTCAGCTATAGTCGGTTATCCGGTACGTTGGATGATCTCTTTGCTCCAAAGGATGATTTTTATGTAACCATCCTAGGAAAGAATGGCTATATTTATACAAATTACTCGTATAGTGAATTTAATCCCAACATATTTTACGAAAAAGAATGGTTTCCTCTTTTGAATAATATGCCTGTTTTTTCTTCTTACTGGCAGGGAGAAAACTTTAATTATAATAAAAATTCAGCTCATTGGATTACAATTGGTCGCCCGATTAAGCGAGCGCTTAATAATTCAATTGGTTCCGTGATTGTGAATGTGAATGAACGAATGATTCGCTCTCGTCTAGTAAATGATGATAATCAAACTATGATGTTAATAGATAATGAAGGAACAGTGATTTCTCATGCTGATTCGACGGAAATAGGCAAGAAGATGTCTTGGTGGTCGGAGGACGGGAATCCACGAACGATAGAAATTGGGCAGAAAAAGTATATTTATGTAGAGCAGTGGTTGGAAAGTAATGATTGGCGAGTCGTTAGCCTAATTCCTTATTCAGCAGCCATTGCAAAGAATAATCAGGTTTTATTTATTAGTTTTATCGTTCAAGCATTATTTTTTACTTTATTTTTTGTCGTATTAATTATTCTTATTTCTGCATTAACTAAACCAATTAGAAACTTAAGCAACTTTGTCACTACCATTGGAGAGGGGCAGCTTAATGCTCGGAACGGAATTAGAGGCCCTAATGAAGTTGGTCGTTTAGCTCGGACGATTGATCAAATGCTAGATCGTATCCAGTCGATGTTTGAACAAATAGAAAGTGAACAGGCGAAGAAGCGCAAAGCTGAGCTTGAAATGCTCCAATCACAAATTAATCCGCATTTCATGTTTAATTTGTTGAATTCGATACGCCTCAATATTCTCGAAAAAGGCGATAAAGAAAATGCACAATTAATTAGCTCGCTCTCATCTTTGTTGCGGATGACAATTAATCGTGATAACGAATTCATCTCTCTTCAAGAAGAAGTGAACACGGTTAATCATTATGTGAAATTGATGAATTTTAGACATGCCAATCAAGTTGTACTGGAAAATGCTTTTGATAATGAATGCGGCAAGTTATTAGTTCCACGATTTATGATACAACCTTTAATTGAAAACGCTATTATTCATGGGTTTGAACAATTTGATGGAAAAATTGTTATCGAAGCAAATCGTACATACAAGGATGAGACCGCATTTTTGAAAATATCAGTTCGGGACAATGGAAAAGGGATGTCGAAAGAGAAGCTAGATAAGTTGAAAAAGGTTCGATTAAACATTGAAGAAGAACAGGATATTACAGAGGTTGATAAGATTAAAGGTTTCTCGGGGATCGGTGTCAGCAACGTCGTTCAGCGGCTACAATTAATTCATGGTAAACTTTTTCATTTCGATATTCAAAGTGAGCCCGATGTAGGCACGGAAATTATTATGGAATTCCCATCAAAATAGAAGGTGAAGTGATCTTTGTGCTAACAGCAATTCTAGTAGATGATGATTATCCGGTAGTAAGATATCTTTCAAAGTCTCTTCAATGGGGAGAACTAGCTGTTGAGCTTATTGGTTGTTATTCGAACGGTCTTGAAGCTTGGGAGGCTGCAGGGTTGAAAAATCCAGATATTATTATTACCGATATTGGAATGCCCAAAATGAATGGATTAGAAATGTTGGAGAAATTTACAACCGTCAATCCTAACTTTAAAGCTATTATATTGTCTTGTCATAATGAGTTCGAGTACGCGCAACGAGCGATGAAACTAAATGTTGGAGAATATATTTTAAAAGAAAGTTTAGATGTGGATCAGCTGCAAGAGATTTTGAGAACAGTAGTGCTAGAAATAAATTCTGAGAAAAAGCGTTCAGCAGAAATGATCATGTATAAACAAAAAGAGTCTATGAATCAATCGGCATTAAAGGAAAAGTTTCTGAAGGACACTTTATATCAATCGAATTGGACGAAAGTGGCCTGGATTGAACAAGCACGTCAAATAGGTATCTCTATGCAGGCAAAATATTACATACCAATGGTCGTGTCAATCGACCGCATGTCAACGCTTGCTAATTCACGTAAAATGAACGATTACACCATTTCTTTTGCCGTTGAAAACGTTTTGCAAGATATTTTGGAGTCTAGTCAATGTACCATTTTTCAGTATAGTTACAGACAGCTAGTGATTCTTTTTTGCTGTGATGATCCAGCGAAGGAGCAACAAACCATTTACTATGCGATGCAGCAATGTATTTCAGCGATTCAGCAGTATTTGAAAATATCAGTCTCTTGTTTTCAAGGTCAGGGATCTCTTAATCCGAAAGAAATTCAAAATGTGTTGAGACCAATGTTGAAAAATACGGAGCAATGTTTTTACTTAAATGAATCAAGGATTCATCGATTTGAAGTAACTGTGTTTTCCAAGGAAGATATATATGCGGAATATTCACAGTTATTTTCTGCGATTAATAATAGTATTGCACTTAATCAACCGGATGCGCTGTGTACTCAGATTACTGAATGGACCAAAGAAGTAAGAAACAAAAAGTTTCATCCTAGCGATGTGAAAGAAATGGTGTTGCAATTGCTTTTAGATCTACAGATGAAAACGAAGATTACCCTTCAAGTTCAACAAGATTCAACAAGAGATAAGTTGTATGATGTAGTGAACTCTATTGAATCATTAGATCATTTAAGAGATTGGATTGTCGATTATTTAAGCAATGTAACGAAACAATTAAGCATGTTAGTAGTCAGTTCTACGAGGACGGAAGTTATAAAAGCTCAGCAATTTGTTATTCAACATGTGACAGAGAAGATTACATTGGAAGATATGGCTAATTATTTGAATTTAAACTCAAGCTATTTTAGCCGATTGTTTAAACGTGAGACAAACCAAAACTTTATTGAGTATGTCAACAAGGTGAAGCTACAGAAGGCGAAGGAATTACTACAACAATCTAATAAGCCGGTTGAAGAAATTTCAGATTATTTGGGTTACGCCAATAAAAGTTATTTTATTAAACTGTTTAAAAGAGAGATGGGGATAAAGCCTAGCGAATATACTGCATGGAAGTAAATGAATACTTATTTATGGTCGAAGAAATAGAACGTAGCAAGGAAAAACTCTGGATGCAGTATAATCCAGAGTTTTTTTTGTGCGTCTATGTAAAGAAGTCGAATTTGTTAGTAAAAAGTAAAAATAATATACTGTTAGCGATAATTCAGATTGCTAATATGAGTAGGATCATATAAAAGGTAGTATTGATTAGCTAGTCGCAATGTATGCAGTTATGAAAATTCGACGTGTAAAGAGGGGGGATTTAAACTCGATGAAAGTAAAAAAAGGTAGACGAAGTTGGAAACGTCTAGCCTTGCTCGGGCTACCTGTGCTAGTAATCCTTATGATCGGCATTTGGCTAGGCGGGGCTTCGATCGAAAGTGCAACTACGAGCCGCAGTTCTGTATTGTTGTCCATTAACGGTATAGAGATACCGGAAGAAGAATTCAGAATGTTTCTTCAAGACGAAAAAGCAATTACAGCGGACTATTTTTCACAAACATATGGTGCAGAGTACAATGAGCATTTTTGGAATACCGATTTCGAAGGTGAAAATCCGATACAATTTGCAAGAGAAAAAGCGTTAAGCAAGCTAGTACAAGTAAAGGCTGAACAGCAGCTAGCAGTCCAACATGGTCTGATTAGAAGTGTTTCGTATGACCATATTAAAAAGCAAATGGATAAGGAGGATAATCAGTTTGGTGTGGAATCGTTGGATGGGATCCAACAATATATGGTGTATCACAGTAAATTGGTAGTGGATGCGAAAAACTCTTTTAAAGTGAAAGCGGTTTCCATACCAGAAACTGAACTGCTTCAGTATTATGAGTTGAACAAAGCAGTTCGTTTCAAATTACCTGATCAAGTTGAAGCTCTTGTCATTACTTTGGAAGTACTAGATTTTGAGAATATGGATGAAGTGATTTCGAATCTTATTGATGAGATTCATAGCGGAGTAAAGATAGATGATCTTAAGAAGAAGTATTTCAGCCAGTATGGTTACGTCATTCAACATAAACAATACGGGATAGATGAAGGGAAAGACGAAAACTCATCCGAGCTTGAAGCACATTTGAAGGAACTTGCTTATGGACTAATTATTGGTCAAACGAGCACACCAACTGAAATTAGCGGACAGACGTATATAGTCGTTTGTTTGGATAGAGAGGAAGAGCCAGTTAGTACGTTTGATGAAGCAAAGTTGTGGATAGAAGATGTTTTGCAGGATGATCACTTTATGCAGCAGGTTGAGAAAGAGAAAAGTAATCAAGTCATGTATGTCAATGAAGAATGGTTCAATCAAATTCAAATGAAATAAACTTAAAGGAGAAAAGTAATGATGAGAATTCGAATTAAAATGACAGCGCTTTTATTGGCGGTAATGATGATTGCACAAAGTTTGAATTTTGTAGGTGGCGGATCGGTTTCTGCTGCAGAGATAATCGATCCAGTAATTGCAGGGGATGATCAATCATCATCCCCGATTAAAGCAAATTCGTTATATGGTACGACAGTACGTGGAGGTTCTCATGCTGATAAGCAGGCAACGACAGGCTCCACTACAATTGCTAAAGAACTCATTGAAACGAAATGGGCGGGCGATATGAGCTTTAGCAGAAGAGGACATATGGAGTTTGATATGTCTGCTAGCTCGAACATCGACTGGAATAATGTACAAAGTATTAAGCTGACGATGTTTTTAAAGGAACATACAGGTAACGATAAGACAGATACGATTCAAGTTTTCAGAACAGAAAAACCTTCAATAAGTGAAGAAAACTGGACATGGAATAATACGCTTGGGTTAATGGATAACGCTGTTGCAATCGGTGAACAGACGTTTACGGATGCGAATACCGGCACATGGGTTGAAATTGATGTGACTGATTTGAAGGAATCACTTCAGGCAGATGCTACATCACCTTTTGCTTTAGCTCTTTATCCGAAGGCAAAGGCAGACAATGGAGGAATCCGTTTTTATTCTCAGCACCAAGAATCAGGTAAATACAAACCATATTTAAGCATTTATCAATCCGAATATGTGGATACAATTTCTCCAACCGTTAAAGTTATCGGATTAACAGATGGCCAGCAATTAATCGAGGAAGATTTAACGTTTACGATCGAGGCTTTAGATAATGTAGATGCTAATCCGGCAATTTTGTTGACGGTGAATGGAGTTCCCGTAACAGCTGCAAATGGAAGCAATACAATCAGACTGAAGTCTGGACAGAATATGATTACGATTGCAGCAATGGATGCTGCAGGTAATGTATCTGAAACAAAACAATATACTGTTAATTATTCGAAGTCACAAGTGATTCCTGTAACGGGGGATACCTATACAGATATTAGAGAGTTAAACAAGAACTTTAATGGCGCAAAAATGCAATTAAAAGAGCCAGTGGGTGGCGGAACAACGAGAAATATTTATCTGTCATTCGCTTTACCTAGTAATGTACCTTATGTGAAGGAAGCAGGCATTGAGTTATTTTTAGCAGAGCTGATGGGGAATGAAAGAACATCGGAAGTTATTAATATCTATGAGGTTTCTGGGTTCGATGAAACGACGCTAACTTCAGGTAATGCACCTGCCATTGGTGAGAAAGTAGCCGATGCTGCATACAGTAGGGTATCTGCTAACGCATATCCAAATAGGTTTGTCAGATTAGATATCAGTGAGTTTATTAACAAAAAGTTAGCAGCACAACAATCTGGACTCGTCTATTTCGTGTTGAAAATTGACAATGGACATGATCAAAAAGGTGCTTATTTCCTAAGTAAAGAAAACTCTCAAGCAGAAGCGCCACGCCTTGTACTCGTTGAAGGCTTGCCAGCTCCTACACTAGAAGTAGTGGGAATCGAGGATCAAGCGATTTATTCAACAGAAAGTATTAAAGATGTAGCGATTAGTGCGAAAAGTGTGAATGATACGATTCAAGTGGATCTAGAAGTAATAGTTAATGATGATTTAGTTGCACCAAACATCAATGGTCAATATGATGTCCCATTGCAATTAGGAACAAATACGATCAAAGTGACAGCAAGTGATGAAGCGGGAAATACGGTTGTGAAAATGTACACGGTGACACGTCTTCAAGGTGCAGCAACTGGTGTTTATTATGTGGACAGTGAAGCTGGTGACGACAATAACGATGGATTAAGTGAACAAACGGCATGGAAATCGCTTGAAAAACTGAATGCAATTCAATGGCAACCGGGCAGTAAAATATTATTTAAACGTGGTGGAATATGGAATGGTCAATTTAGACCTAAAGGATCAGGTACAGTAGAAGCGCCAATTATTGTAGATGTATATGGTGAGTCAACGAGTAGACCAATTATTAATGGTGGCGGTATTTCTAATAAAGATACGAATAATGCATTTGCCGAAGGTGCTGTACATTTATACAACTTATCCTATTGGGAGATTAATGGAATAGAAGTAACGAATAAAGGTGCTATAGTATCAGAGGCTGCGCGAGCAGGGATTATGGTAGTAGCTGGTGGTAATGGATTTGTTGATCATGTTCATGTGAAAGATGTATATGTACATGATATAAACTCACATGACGACGCTCAAAAAATATCAGGCGGTATTATTTTCAGAGGGGATACCGTTGATGAAAAAGGCAATATCACAAATGTCTCATCTGGTTTCCGAGATATTCTTGTAGAAAATTCTCACATTAAAGATGTTGCTATTGAAGGCCTTCGTACCAAAACATATAAAAACGGCAGCGATACAGGCAGTATCAAAAATGTCGATGTCGTGTTTAGAAATAACTTGATCGAAAATATTTTGGGAGATGGTATTGTTATTTCCGAAATGGCTTCGGGCGGGTTGGTAGAAAAAAATATTATTAGAAGACACAGTATGAGCCCTAAATCTAGAAACTATGCGGGACTTTGGTTGTATCAAACCGATAAGGTATTAATTCAAAACAACGAAGTTTATGATGGGGTTCATGGCTATAATGACGGCGAAGCGTTTGATTTTGATATTAGTGCAACAAACAATATTTATCAATATAATTACAGTCATAATAATAGAGGCGGCTTCCTGCTAACAATGGCGAGCGCAGGGGTAGGCAATGTGTTCCGTTATAATATTAGTAAAAATGATGGTAACGGCACAGAAATATTCTTCTGTATGAATGATCGTACTGCAATTTATAACAATACGATCTATATTGGAGAAGGTATGAAGGTGCTGTATTTGATCAAAGAAAACAATATTCAAAACATGTTCTTCAAAAACAATATCGTACATGTTGAAGGTAAGCTTGAAAAATATTCACAAATGACGACATCTTATGATGCTCCAAATGTATCGAACAATCTGTTCTATCCAGCGAGCGTAGCAAGCTTACCGGGAAGCCCGAATTCATATTCAACATTAGTAACAGGACCTGCTAATCTTGTTAGTCCTGATGCAGAAAGTATCGTCATGGACACTTGGACACAGCAAATATGGGATACGAATATAGCTAACTTCAAGCTTACAGCTGATTCACCTGCAATTGATGCAGGAGTAGTTATTCCTAACTCGGGAGCACATGATATTTACGGCACGCCGTTATATGCAGGACAACCAGATATCGGTGCACATGAATTTACTGTAGTTCAAGTTGATCGTACAGCTCTAAATGATCTAATTAACACAGCACAATCAACACATGATGCAGCATTGGAAGGTACAAATGCTGGTCAATACCCGGTAGGTTCGAAAGCCGTCTTGCAGGATGCAATTCATAGTGCAGCTGATGTAGCTAAAGATACTGATGCAACGCAATTGCAAATTAACGAAGCGGTAGCTACTTTGAATACGGCATTAGAAACGTTTAAGTCTGCAGTATCTATCGGGGTTCCAGGAGATGTGAATGGTAACGATAAAGTAAGCATTGAGAATCTAGCACATATTGCAAAACATTATGGTAAAAAGTTTGGTGATGCAGATTGGAACGATGTAAAGTTTGCTGATATTAACAATGATAATAAGATTGATATTGAGGATCTTGTAGCTTTGGCAAAATTGATATCGTAGATTTGACAATCGTTATGCAAGCAATCCTAATGAATTAACAAGCGTATATACTCGTAATTTAGGAAAAGATTAATCATCTCCTAACTTACGATAATCGAAACATCAAAAAAGGAGTGGACATATATGAAGAGGAAAATATTAATGTTTTTATTGGTTGGTATCATTTGTACAGTTAATTTCATGCAAGGTTCAGCTCTTGCAGCAAGTACCTCACAGTTTCAATTAACGGCAGACAAGCTAGAACTGGAACCAGGTGAAGTCGTTACGTTGGCGATGAATGGAAAAAAACTGAAAGATATGTACGCGTATGAAGCTACATTCACTTATGATTCTACTAAGCTAGAATTTATGGAAGCTAAATCACAATTAAAAGGATTTTCCGTAGCTCCAATGATAAAGGATAATGAAATCACACTTGCACATACGAAAGTTGGAAATAGTGCTGGCGAAAATGGAGATTTATTAATTGTAACATTAACATTTAAAGTGAAAGAAAGCGGTATAGCCGTAGTGAATTGGAACGCTATGAAAGTAGTAGACAGTCAACTTCAAGCAAATAGTTATGCAGTGAATGAAACGGCATCACTTACTATTGCAGGTCCGATCGTGAATCCAGTCTCATTTACCGATATTAATGGTCATTGGGCTGAAAAATCGATTATTGAAGCAGCAAACAAAGGTTTGATTGATGGATATCCTAATGGGAAGTTTCTACCAAACGGTTCCATTACACGGACAGAATTTGCAGTAATGTTATCAAGATCATTGAAGCTGGAAGTGCAGGACGAGCTTACATTCACTGATGCAAGCAAAATTCCGAATTGGGCAAAATCAGATGTTGCTAAAGCGGTAAAAGCTGGATTTATCCAAGGTTATCAAGATAATAGCTTTATAGGTGACCAACCAATAACTAGAGCAGAAATTGCGGTAATGGTTGCTCGCAGTTTGAACTTGAAAGCTGCTGACGGTTCCAAACTACCATTTGTTGATAGTAGCAGCATTCCAAGCTGGGCTAAAGGATCGGTAGAACTAGCAGTTGATAAAGGAATTATGCAAGGTAGTAGCGGTAATAAATTTGTACCGAATGATAACGCAACAAGAGCAGAAGCGACAGTAATGATATTAAGACTATTGAGTTTAGATAAGTAATTCTCAAAACCTTCGGATGTTATAAATCCGAAGGTTTTTTTATAAGAATCAAGAGAGGAGCAATGTTGATAGTAAAAATCGTATTAAAACAGTCCTATTAGGAATAAAACTCTGTATCTAATAAATCGATTCTTTAGTAAAATGGAAATATGACCCATAATATAAGTTAGTAAAGGCAAATTCATCATATTTTATTACTACATTATAGGAGAGGTGATACAAATGAGTAAAAGTGTAAAACCAGGTCGAGGTCCTTCTGCAATGGGAGCTGTAGGAAGTGTAGCAATTGGATTATTCGGAATCTTTTGGACCATAACGGCGGCAAGCATGGGTGCTCCGATCTTTTTTGTGTTTTTTGGAATAATATTTGTAGGAATTTCTATTGCTCAAGCGATTTATCATTATAATAATGCAACAGCAAAAAATAGAATGTCTCTATTTGATATTACTGAAACTAATGAAGAACCAGATCCGCTGAATAGGTACATCAATAATACGCAGGGGCAAGATTATAATCAATTTAACGAACAAATAAGTAATACAAGTAGTTTTAGTTTCTGTCCTTATTGCGGTAACAAGATAAATGATAGTTCATATAGTTACTGCTCGAAGTGTGGCAAAGAAATTAAGGGATAGATTTAGTGAATGTTGTGAAATGAGGACAAAAGTTGAATAAGAAATGTGAAATTAGTTTGCCAATTTCTGCCTACGGACAACCGATCATTTTCTCAATACATTTGGTAATACAGCTGTCTTTTTTTATAAGATTTGATAACATATCATTTACTTCTAATTTGTTAAATTGGGTTATTATTGTGTTATCTTTATCTGTAATTATTATTCAACTGATCTCAAATGCAGGATTTACTAAAGAAATTGAAATTACAGAAAATGGCTTAAAGACGAAGAAATTGGAGCTTCCTATAAATAAGATAGAAAAATTAATAATACAAGGATACTTTATCCAAAGTATAGGTATTAAACAAATTGGGAAAAGATTTGTAAGTACGAAACTACATTTTAGATTTAAACATAATAGTGAACTTCAAATACGTGAGTGGGAACAATGGGCTGAGGAGAACGGAATTAAAGTAGTAAAAGGTACAATATATACATGGATATGATTAACCCCCGGAAATACCGTTATGTATGGATGTAGAGATCCGATACATTACGGTATTTTTATGATGGAGATAGATTCTAAAGGATACTTAAACTTGAAACACTTCGCACTCACCTCACAGCATCACTTGCTTTATATAATCATATAAGAAATCGATTTCATTTTAAGGGAAATAATGTACACACTATAATGTGTGATAAAATCGATATATTCAAGGGATTATCATTTTATTAAATTACTATTTTTGTATTTTATTATTGAAATCGATTTCATAAAATGATATTATCTGCTTAGTGGGACAATAAACACACCATATCAACATTAAGAAAGTGTGTAATCTTCGTTCCGAAAGACGATGGAAATAGAAAGGGGAGGTGATTATATAATAGCTGAAGCTTGAAGGCAGCAATTAGAGAAATGATAGATTTTTAAATAATATTGAGAGGGGTAATGACAACATGAAAATAAAGAAATTATTAGTTCATACATTATTGGTAAGTTTCTTATTTACGAGCTTTAGTAGTGCAAGCACACCTAGCGTATCTGCGGCCGGAGGAGAGTCAGTCAACGTATGGATGACGACTGGTGATAAGTCAAAGCTTCTTGAGAAGCAAGCGGGTTCACTCGAATTTACTGACGAAATTCTTAAGAATGAACAATATACTATAAATGTAAACGAGTCTGTAACTTATCAGACTATGGATGGTTTTGGTGGCTCTCTCACAGATTCCTCAGCATGGCTTATACACGGAATGGAAAAATCATCTCGTGACGAACTTATGAATAATTTATTTGGTAGAACTGGCGAGGGTGTTGGATTCAGCTATGTGAGACTTCCGATGGGAGCGAGTGATTTTGCAAGAAGTATTTATACATATAACGATATTCCAGAAGGTCAAACAGACCCTAATCTAGAACATTTTTCAATTCAACATGATAGCGCATACATTATTCCTGTTCTTAAGCAAGCACTGGAGATTAATCCTCAACTTAAAGTAATGGCATCCCCGTGGAGTGCACCAGCGTGGATGAAGGAAAATGGTTCACTTATGGGTGGTAAGCTTAAGGCAGAGTATTATGACGTATATGCTCAATACTTTGTAAAATTTATTCAAGCATATTCATCAGAAGGTATTACTATTGATGCTGTAACTTTGCAAAATGAACCGCATCATCAGTCTTCTGATTATCCTAGTATGCTAATGGAGCCAGAGGATCAAGCAGAACTAGCGAAGCATCTTGGTGTAGCTTTAGAAAATGCTAACATCGATACTAAAATTATTGTGTGGGATCATAACTGGGATGAACCAGATTATCCGATTGATATTCTAAAGGATGCTGAAGCAAACAAATATATTACAGGAACAGCATTCCATGGGTACGCAGGAAAAGTGGAAAGTCAATCGCTAGTAAAAGATTTATTTCCTGATAAGGATATTTATTTCACAGAAAGCTCTGGAGGAGAATTTGCTCCTGACTTCGCCAGCAATGTCGTATGGGATGTACAAAACTTAATTATTGGTGCTACGAGAAATTGGGCGAAAACTTCTTTGAAATGGAATATCGCACTTAATGAAGAATATGGACCTAGAGTAGGTGGTTGTAAAGACTGCCGAGGAATCGTTACAATTAACGAGAAAGACCAATCGGTGAAATATAATGAAGAATATTATGCATTTGGTCAAGCGAGTCGCTTTGTACTGCCTGGTGCAGTTCGTATACAGTCAAATACATTTGGTTCTGGTAATATTGAAAACGTTGCCTTTAAAAATGTCGACGGTTCAAAAGCTTTAATCGTTCTAAATTCTTCATCGCAACAAAAATCATTAAAGGTTAAATGGGGATCACGTAACTTTAGCTATTCACTTCCAGCGGGTGCAGTTGCGACCTTTGTATGGGAGGGAACACAGGTAGGAGCTTCAGCGATGAATCCTTATGCTAGAACGCAAGCTGAACAATACAATGAAATGAATAATGTAACCGCAGGTATTGCTACCGATGATGGTGGTGGCCAATATGTAGAATCAAATGGCAGTAATAGCTATGTCAAGTTCGATCAAGCTGAATTCGTACATGGAACAGCTAGTTTACAAGTAAGGGCAGCAGCTGTAGGAGACGGGAAAATTGAGTTTCGACTAGGTAGTCCCACAGGTGAATATGTTGGTGAAGTCAATGTTTCTGATACCGGCAGTCTACAATCATGGAAAACGAAGTCAGTTAAAATCGATGGTGTGACAGGAACGCATGATCTTTACGTTGTACTAAGTGGTTCAGTTCGCTTGAATTGGTTCCAATTCTCAACAGATTCCCTTCAAGACAATACAAACTACTTAAACATTGGTGGAGGATTTGAAGAAGGTAATCTTGTAGGCTGGGAAAGCAGAACACCAGAAGGGCAAGCTGCTGTTCATAAAGTCGATGGAGATAACCCACGAACAGGTAATTATAAATTAGGACATTATGCGAGTGAAGCATATAAACAGACAACTTATCGTAAGATACAAGTGCCCAATGGAATATATACAGCATCCGTATGGTATCAAAAGGGTGGAAATACGAATGTAAGTCTGAATGCAAGTCAATATGGTGGAGCAGATATAAGTGTGGCTGCACATACTACAGACTATGTAGGTAACTGGACTCAGCTTGTTATTCCTGCGATATCCGTTACGAACGGTGAACTAGAGCTAGCAATCACTTCTGATAATGCAGCTAATGAGTGGGCATCATTTGATGATGTACAATTATTCCGTCAGACGCCAAAAGCTCCAGTAGCTGCTCAAGGAGATCAAGTAGTTGATACCCCACAAGATGTAAGGGCAGTTGTACAAGACGGACACAATATCGTAGTGAATTGGTCATCATCGACTGGTGCGGATTCCTATAATATTTACCGTTCAGTGATCCATTCTGATGACGAAGAAAATTCTAGTTATGTTAACTATCAACTGATCAGTGTTGTATCAGGAGATGTAAGCTCATACACAGATAAAGGATTAAGAGGAGAAATGACTTATTCCTACCGTGTAACGGCAAATCAATCTTCTGCGCAATCTGCGGCATCAGTTG
Organism: Candidatus Pristimantibacillus lignocellulolyticus; assembly: GCA_023639215.1. Classification (NCBI taxonomy): domain Bacteria; kingdom Bacillati; phylum Bacillota; class Bacilli; order Caryophanales; family Paenibacillaceae; genus Pristimantibacillus (SeqCode); species Pristimantibacillus lignocellulolyticus (SeqCode). The sequence goes on along the minus strand of CP097899.1, from coordinate 4,777,463 downwards.
CAGTAGTCGCAACAACGGCAACGGGATCACATAAAATGGTTCCTCAAACGCCTGTTGGACTGACGGTTGAACCTACTGTTAATGGAGCAAAACTTGTCTGGGCAGCTAATACAGAAAATGAATTTTTAAGATATCATATTTATGTAGATGGAGCTAAGGTTGCATCTGTAGATTCTGCAATAGATTCGCGATATACCGTAACTAATTTGAAAGCTTGGAAAAACTATACATTTTCTGTATCAGCAGTCAATAATGTTCTTAATGAATCAGCACAATCAGCAATAGTATCAGGAACACCAATTGCGGCAGCTGAACTGGTTTCTCTCCCTAATATGGACTTCGAATTAGGTGATCTTACGCATTGGCAGCAGTGGCATCCAGAAGGTCAGGGTCTTGCTGGCTTTGTCGATGATGACGGGGCACGAGGAAAATATAAGCTTACACATTGGGCTGGAGCAGATTATAAGCAATCTACATTCCGTAAAGTAGAAGTACCTAATGGTTTGTATAAATTAAAAGTATGGGTACGTACTGGTGGAGGTCAAAATAGCTTACAGTTAGAAGCGAAAAATTATGGTGGAGATCAAAAAACAAAAGACTTGCGCAGTGCTAGTGGCGGCACATGGACTGCTTTTACGATTGATGGAATCGAAGTAACAAATGGACAAATAGAGATTGGTATTACTTCTGATGCTAAAGGTGGAAACTGGGCTGCTATTGATGATTTTGAGCTGTACCAATATCCAGCACCAGAAGTAGAGCCAAGTAATCCTGATTCTAATCAAGGCTCTGATCATGTATTAAGTTCACCAGAATTTAAATTAGTAGCTGATAAGCTTGAGCTAAAATCAGGGGAAATGGTTACGCTAACGATGAATGGCTCAAAAGTAAATGACATGTACGCTTATGAAGCTAAGTTCACTTATGATGCTACTAAGTTGGAGTTGTTAGAGGCTACATCGCAGTTAAAAAGAGTTTCGGAAGCTCCAATTAAAAAAGGTAATGAAATAATAATCACTCATACGAAGACTGGAAATGTGGCGGGCGAAAATGGTGATGTGTTCATTGGAACGTTAACATTTAAAGCGAAGGAAAGCGGTTCAACATTAGTAAACTGGAATGCTATGAAAGTGATCGATAGCAAACAAATTACAAATAGCTATGTAGTCAATAAAACGGCATCACTAGTTATTTCGGATGCAATTGTGAACCCTATTTCATTTGACGATATTAAGGGTCATTGGGCTGAACAGTCAATTATTGAAGCAGCAAGTAAAGGCCTAATTAATGGATATCCAGGTGGGAAGTTCTTGCCAAACGCTTCTATTACACGAACAGAATTTGCCGTAATGCTATCTAGAGCGTTACAACTAGAAGTACAGGGAGAGCTTGAATTCGCTGATGCAAGTAATATTCCGAATTGGGCAAAAACTGACGTTGCAAAGGCGGTAACAGCGGGATTGATCCAAGGTTATCAGGATGATAGCTTTAGAGGAGATCAACAAATAACACGAGCAGAAATTGCAGTAATGGTTGCCCGTAGTTTGAACTTGAAAGCTTCTGACGGCGAAAAACTAACCTTCGTTGATAGTAGCGATATTCCAACCTGGGCGAAAGGCTGGGTAGAGCTAGCTGTTGATAAAGGTATTATGGAAGGTCGTAGCGGTAATTTATTTGTACCGAACGACAACGCAACTAGAGCTGAAGCAACTGTAATGATTTTACGTTTGCTAAACTTAGATAAGTAGTACTCAGAGGCTACCCAATGTCGAGATGGTATCGACTTGCTGGGTAGCCTCTTTTATTAATATGGAATTAATCATATAATAAAGAAAATATGGTCTTATGACAAAGGTTGATAGTTATTGTGGATAAAAAAATTGTAGATGTTGCTAAACGTGCGGGTGTGTCTCCAGCAACCGTATCAAGAGTGCTGAATGACAGTCCTCTTGTGAAAGAACGAACCAAGGCTAAAGTACTTGAAGCGATTAAAGAGATGGATTATCATCCTAATGCTGCCGCTAAGCATCTGCGCTCACAGCGGACGATGAATCTTGGTGTTATTGTGCCTGAAATTAACATAGCCTACTTTGCTGAAATTATTAAAGGGATTGAAAATATGGCCTATGCTCGTAAATATAAGGTCATCATTTGTGATTCTAATAACAAGTCTGAGAAGGAACAGGAGTATTTGAGTTTACTTGCTAATCGTGCGGTAGATGCAATGATTCTCGTCACGCCGCTTAGTGATAACGAAGTTCTTTATGATTATGCTGACAGAGGATATACAATCGGTGTTATAGGTAAAACCGTCACACATGACCGTATTCCAACATGTAAGACAGATAATGTGAAATTCTCGACTCAAGTTGTTAATCATCTGATCGAGCAGGGTCATCAGCACATTGCTTACATTGGAGGGTTTCCAGATTCAATCGAAACTTATGAACGATTAGAAGGATATATGCATGCACTTAAAGAGCATCATATACCGTTTAGACCAGATCTGATTGATAATGGAGACTTCGATGAAGAGGGCGGTTATGCTGCGTTATTACGCCTTATTAACAAGAACATACCGATTACAGCTGTATATGTCGCCAATGATGAGATGGCGCTTGGGGTATACAAGGCGTGCAGGGAGAAGGGAATAATTATCTCTGATGAGCTTGCTGTTGTTGGTGTAGATAATACTAGAATTGCGCATTATTTATTGCCACCACTTAGCTCTGTAAAGCAGCCTAAAAATACAATGGGTGCGATAATGGCAGAAAAGATTATCGATTCTTTGACAGATAATGAGTTTCTAGACAAAATGCATTTTATTATCGATTCAGAGCTAATGATTAGACAATCTTCTTTGGGGAAATAGTTTAACACATCGAATATATAAAGTGTATATTGTGAATATGGTATCAGTACTATATGTAGTAGAGAAATTAATTAAATAGATTGAGGGTTGGACATGAAGGAAGCATCTGAAACGTCAATATATCATGCTTTGAATATAGAGTATGCGATTCATAGTGAAGCTAAGCACAAGCTAGCTGAACTGTTAACACAAGTTAAAAAAGAAGATTTAATACAATTTGCGAAGAAATTAAGATTAGTAGGTTACTCTAAACTGAATAAAGAAGATTTAGTGGTTACCTCAACACAACATCTTGCAAATAAAGAGTATTTAGTTGAAAGTCTTATGTTGTCGACGGATCAAGAACTTGAGTTCTGGCAAGATGTATACCATAATCCAGAACAATTGACGGTAGAGATCATACCTGGAAAGTACCGCTTCCTTCAAATGCAAGGTATATTGTACTCATTCTATCACCAAGAGAAGCTTACCTTCGTAATTCCTGCTGAAATCAAAGCTCTATATGATGAGATAGATTGGAATGAAGTATTGGAAGTTAGAAAACAGAAACAGCTAGTTCTTCAATATATCTTATCAGCATCCCATTTATATGGAACCATTAGCCTTCAAGAACTCGTTGATCTATATAGTAATCAAAATGGGCAAGAGATTACAATGGATGAATTTGAGAACATTGCTCATTTCTATTTACAAAGATCACAAACCTTTGATTGGTACAATGGTCGATTCATATGTACTTTTTTTGATGAGGAAAATATGGATGAACATGAAGCTTTACTTGAACTAGTGAAGGATAAACCAAGATATGTTCCAAGTAAAGAGGACTTCTTAAAGTTCGCAGATGATTTGTATTTTGAAATTACTCCTAGCTATACGAGGCTTTATCGTCACTTAATTGATGAGTTACATGTCAATGTTATGTTAGCTAAGGAAATTATTGATGATGTACAGTTTGCTTGTTCGATCGAAGCGCCTTTAAACGATATTGTGTTCGAAATTGAGAAAAGAGATGTAGTATTCAAAGACATGAAGCAAATCCAAAAAATAACTGGATTGGTTATAGAATTATATAATGATACGAGACTATGGTCTAATGTTGGCTTTACTCCTGCAGAGGTAGCGAGTTTCTCGCAAGAGGGACAAACACAACCGCAGGAACTTAAACTGGTAAATGGTACTAATAAGATTGGTAGAAATGATGCTTGCCTATGCGGTAGTGGGCTTAAATATAAAAAATGCTGTGGCAAATGAGTTGATCTATACAAAATTAAATCCGTAATGTAAAGTGTTTTCGTATGTAATACGAGAACAATATTACCATGACAAATAGTGTTTACTAAGCTATGATGAACAAATAATTATATATCCAACTTTAGGTGCCAATGTTGATTCGATATCGATTCAATATTGGTTAAAAGGGAAGTGGGTGCAATTCCCACGCGGTCCCGCCGCTGTAAAAGAGGAGTTTATGTTAATGCCACTGGGTAACTGGGAAGGCAGCATAAATGATGATCCTTAAGCCAGAATACCTGCCTAATGTGTCACACCAATTTTTCTACGATGGATAGGAAGGTGTTTATTTTTGCGTGCAAATGATGAGCTATCGCAATTTTAAACCTCTTGTCTTTAGGTAAGAGGTTTTTTGTTATGACTATGGATCTAATAGAGAAGCTAGAGAGGGGTTTAGATAGTGAGAAGAAACAAATGGTTAGCAGGGGTGCTGATTGTAAGTTTAATTTTATCGATATTTATGTCTAATGTATCTGTAACATTGGCAAATAATATTTCCAGTAGTGAAAGCTCTAATAGTGTGAATGATCAAAATCAAACGTCTAAGCCTTCAATTAAAGTATTATACAGTGATTATAATACAATCTCACCTTGGGCAGTTGATGCCATCCAACAAGCAACTAATGAGAGTATTATTCAAGGAAGTAACGGTAAGTTTAATCCAAAATCATCGATAACTAGAGCAGAATTTACCAAAATATTAGTAGCACTACTTAATCTAAGCACAGATATTGAACCATCTATATCCTTCGGTGATGTTACAACTAAGGATTGGTTCTATCCTTTTGTTAACGTAGCTTATCAAAACGGTCTTATAAACGGTTATAACAATAAATTTAATCCACAGGCAACCATTACTCGTGAAGAGATGGCTGTAATTATAGCAAGAGCGTTAAAACTGACAACCGATGTCTCTACAAGTTCAATTAAAGACATCGATAAAGTATCATCTTGGGCTAAGCTAGATGTTGAAGCGGTCGTTGCATTAGGAATAATCGTTGGTGATGCAACTGGCTTTAATCCTCAAGCTGCAGTGACGAGAGAAATGGCGGCGGTAGTAGCTGTTCGATCTTATTTATATAAACAGGACACTGATGCTTATATCGCATCGCTAGAAGTTACTAAAATTAATAATCAAATACAAAAGACAGCTAAGTTTTTACTAAGTTCAGTAACTGATCCTGTTTTAGCTAGTGTTGGTGGCGATTGGACGGTGTTCGGTTTAGCTCGTTCTGGTCAGCAAATTAATCAAGCCTATTACAATAATTATTATGGAAATGTAGAACAGACACTTAAAGATAAAGCTGGGAAACTACATAATGTAAAATACACAGAATATGACAGAGTGATTTTAGCACTAACTGCGCTTGGTAAAGACATCAAGGATGTAGCGGGCTATGATTTGAGAAAGCCACTTGCTGATTATGAAACATTAATTAAACAAGGGATCAATGGTCCCATCTTTGCTCTTATAGCTCTAGATAGTAACAATTATGAAATTCCTATAGTTGAAGGTGTCAAAACGCAAACAACAAGAGAGTTGTTAATTCAATTTATATTGGATAGAGAAATATCTGGTGGAGGTTGGGCACTAGGAAGTGATCCTACGGCAGCAGACACAGATATTACTGCGATGGCTATTCAAGGATTGACACCATATTATAAGACTGATGCAAAAGTGAAATCTGCAGTTGATCGTGGTCTCAAATGGTTAGCAAATGAACTGCAATCTGATGGTGCTTATACAAGTTGGGGTGCGGCTAACTCTGAAAGTATTGCACAAGTAATCGTAGCATTGACTGGCCTTGGAATTAATCCTGATAAAGATACAAGATTCATTAAACATGGTGAATCTATTGTAGACGCACTGCTAGGTTATACCGCATCTAACGGTGGATTTTATCACGTGAAATCTGGCGGATCAGATAATGGAGGTGCAAAGCCAGGAGAAGTTGATCTAATGGCGACGGATCAGGCTTTCTATGCCCTGGTTTCCTATGAGAGATTCATTACTAATAAGAACAGACTTTATGATATGACAGATGTAAAATAAACATTTGCACAGTGAGCAGAGGCATATATTAGTGCCTTTGCTTAATTGTGTAATGTGGAGGTTATTCGATGAATAGAAAGAAATGGTTAACAGCGATTGTGATCGTTAGTATTCTTGCTGTAGCATTTTTCTGGGGGGGAGACTTCCAGAAAAAAACAGTAACGATAACTGATCCTCTTACTGAAGTTGCAGATTTAAATGCGAATGTTGATATTGCAGATGGAAGTAGCAATATGAGAGATTCCGAGCTGATTATAGGTGATAAAGAAGTCAATGACGCACTTAGCACGGACGGCTCTAATGAAAAAGAAGATGTAACGAATGAGTCTAGTACGGATAGCAATTCCATAGAACCGAATCCAACTGATGCGGTTGAGAATGAAACAAAGGAAGTAACGGGAACAGAGCAACAGACGAAACCGGTTGATGCAATTTCCTCTTCGACTAGTACTCCAACGGTTAAACCAACGACTACTCCTGTCATTACGCCGAAAGCTACTGTATCTCCAGAGAAAACTGAAAAAGAAAAATATGAAACAGATCCTGTTCCATCTGGAAAACCAAAGCCAGTTGAATGGCAAGATGTTGAAATTGATAAGAAAAAAGAGTTTACCGTAACTCTTTCTGTTTCAGCAGCAACGATTCTTAATAATCTAAATATATTTAATGAAGATAAGCTAGAGGTTCTTCCGAAAGATGGCATCATATACGCTGCAAAAAAAGTTGTTTTCTATGAAGGAGAATCAGTGTTTGATGTTTTACTGCGAGAGATGAAAGCCAATAAGATTCATATGGAATTCGAGATGACACCTATCTATAACAGTAACTACATTCAAGGAATCAATAATATATACGAGTTCGATTGTGGTGAATTAAGTGGATGGATGTATAAAGTTAATGATTGGTTCCCGAATTATGGAGCTAGTCGATATACATTACAAGATGGAGACATTGTGGAGTGGGTATATACTTGTGATTTGGGTCGGGATGTAGGAGGTTACGTTGCAACATCGGGTGATTCGAAATGAGGATATATGGGTATATAATGAAATAAGTTAAGCATTAAAGTTGGGAAAAAAGTACATACTGAAGTATAATACGATAAAATAGAAGAACATGAGGTGTAAGATGACAACGAGAAAAAGCAGATTACGTACATCATTTAACGTGTTATTACTTATGTCATTAAGTTTAGGAATGTTAGTAAGTGGTTGCTCAAATACAAATACTGATGCGAATCCTAAAGAAGTAATTACTCCTTCAGTAGCACCGTCACCGATGAATACGACAACAGCACCTTCAAACTCACCAACAGCCACCAATGAAACACCGATAAATAATGATCAACTGAACAAAACTATGATTCCTGAAGGGGTTACTGTCAAAAAAGTTATTAAAGAGGTTACGATAAATAAAGACTATCTGAAGAAAGTCGAATTACTTACAGATGGCGGAAAGTTAATCACTATTTCAGACCCTAACGGTGAAATAGTTATGGAAAACATTGAATATGATGGAGTAATCAAATCGGTCAATGGAGATAAGATTATCGTTCAGGTGGAGCAAGGTCAAGAGAAGACTATCGTTATACCAAGTGAAATTATCATTGAGGATGAAGATAATCTTGGAATGAAAAGTGGAGTACAGATTGAATGGGTTATCAATGCTGAAGGTCATATTGAAAGTGTAGAATTAGATGACTGATTATATAACAAGTCGGTAATTGCTAAACCATATAGATAGTAGATTAAATAATACCACTCCCTCTTAGGTTAAAACCTAAGAGGGAGTGGTATTTTATTATCGCTATAATATGAAATCAACATACTTTCGGAATTGCTTTTCTGGAAGTTACATAATAATTTTCCTTATTGTATAATAAATTTGAGATCACTATAATAGAAATATAAGAATACAATATCTAGAGGGAGGAAATTTCATGTATATTAGAACGAATGTTATGGCACTTAATATTCTCAACAATTTATACGCTCATAATAATCAAATTTCTAAATCTATGGAAAGACTTTCTACCGGATATCGTATTAATAGAGCAGCTGATGACGCTGCAGGTTTAGCTATTTCTGAAAATATGCGATATCAAATTAATGGGTTAAATCAAGCTTCTAGAAATATTCAAGATGGTATTTCGTTAATTCAAACGGCTGAAGGTGCTATGCAAGAAATTCATGCAATGATTCAACGAATGGGTGTGTTAGCGAATCAATCTGCTAACGGTACTTATTCGGACGCGGATCGAGTAAAACTTCAATTAGAATTTGCTCAATTAAAGGAAGAAATTAATCATATAGCTGGAAAAACGAATTTCAATGGAATAAAGCTACTTAACGGTGATCTGACATTACCTGGACAGGGATTAATTATACAGGCAGGATCAGGCGCTGATGATCATATTATTTTTGATATGCCGAATATTTTGGATGCAGTTGCTGGTATAGCTGGACTCGATATATCGACTGCTGTAGGTGCTGGCGCGGCAATGGGTGCTTTAGAAGGAGCGGTAGATGATGTGTCAACCGGGCGTGCGAAGCTTGGTGCGTATCAAAATAGGTTAGAGCATCGATATAATAGCGTAGTTAATATGTCAATAAATCTAAGTAGCGCTGAATCTAGAATTAGGGATGCAGACATGGCTGAAGAAATGATGTTACTTGTAAAATCTCAAATGTTAGCTCAAGTAAGTGTTGCTATGCTCGCGCAAGCTAATATGATGCCAAGAAATATTTTGAAATTACTTGAGGCTTTATAATAATTGAATTAGTAGAACCCATGCTGATTAGTATGGGTTCTTTTTTGTTTGGCAATAACTAGCCATTTCATTTCAATAGACTGCATTTGTTCATTGATATTATGAACAGATGCAGCTTTTTGTTTATATGTTCAATATTAAACTAGCTGCCCTTCGTAAAAATAATCCCGTTGACTAATTCGTTTTCTCTATGCTAATGTGAGTGTGTAACGTTTCACATTTTGTTTTTAGAATGAATTGTAAGCGTAATCTATATCGGCATTAATTCAAAGAACGCCAATTTACCGAAATGATGAAAGGACAGTGAATCATAATGTATACAGAGTTGCAACAACAGCTTGAGAAGAGTCGATTTTTGCGTGAAGGAATGCAACCCGATATGACTGCTTCGGGAGAAAAGCGGTGGAGAGAGAAAAAAGTTAACCAACGAAAAATGATTGAGTTTGCATCTGTATCGCTTAATCATCAAGGTCCAGGGCATTCGGAGATAAGTTATGATTATGTTAGAGATGAAGCGCGAAGCTTATTGATCCAGACGCCAACTACATTGTCAGTAAAAAAAGACAATAATCGTGCATACGGGATAAGTCAATGTATGATTAGTTTTGAAAAAAAAGATTTAAGCGCTTATAATCGGTTATCCGTATGGGTATATATTGATGCTCCTGGTTTTCATGCCGTTTATTTGGAAATGTCTATTCATAATAAGGGTAAAAATATTATGCCTAAGCCTGGGCGATTTGAAGGAACACATCATCCGTGCCTTGCCCCGGGTCAATGGCATCATGTTGTCTGGGAAATCCCATATATATATCGTGATTGTGTAGAAGGGGTTTCCTTAGCGGTGCCGCTACTTGGAAGCATGCCTAATACTGCGAAGGAGTTGAAAGTATACTTCTCTGATCTTAGCTTTGAAGTGGTGGAAGAGGAGAATTATCTAGGGTTTAACCTTCGGAAAAATAGTATTGCTTATTGCCATAGTGGTTACCGTGAAGAGGCTCTCAAAGAAGCGCTTGTCCAACATTGCGATTCAAGTAACTTTCAATTACTAGATACAGAAGGTCTAGTAGTTTATGAAGCAGAAACATTGCAGTTAAATGATGACTTTAAAAAGATGGATTTCACTAATTATAAAAAATCAGGATGGTATACGTTACGTATAGGAGATATTAATTCTCGTCCTTTTGCCATAGGTAACGATGCATATTTATCTGCTGCTTGGAAGACGCTTAATTTCTTTAATCTTGAGCGTTGTGGTGCTGATATTCCTGGTGTTCACACAGCTTGTCATCTGGATGTGCTTTGTGTTCATCCCGACGGAAGAACACTTCCTATATCAGGTGGGTGGCATGATGCAGGCGATGTTTCTCAAGGGCTTACTAATACTATAGAATCAGCCTATGCGATGTTAGAGCTGGCGGTTGCAATAAAGGAGAAAGAAACAAGTCTCTATGTCCGTTTGTTGGAAGAGGCTAGATGGGGATTAGATTGGATCATACGAACTCGCTTTGGTGATGGATATAGAAATACTGGTTGCATCATTGGAATTTGGACTAATAATGTGCATGGAGATCATGATGATATTCGCACGGAAGCGAAAAATAATGCTATTAGTAATTTGAATGCGGCAGCTTTATGTGCGAAAGCTGCTGGAATATATACCGAGGACGCGAACTTTTCGGCTCTTTGCCAACGAGTAGCGATAGAAGATTTTGCATTTGGTTTAGAAGAAATCGAAAGCATGCTTCCTCACAAGCGGGAGATTGATCTATTTGCTCAAGCGTCTATAGCTGGTTACGAGTTATACGTTTTGACAGGGGAAGAACATTATTTGGCATTCGCAGTTAAATATGCGCTGTTAATTATCGAATGTCAGCAGTTAGAGTTAAGAGTAGATTTTGAGACTCCTTTATCTGGATTTTTCTATGAAAGTCGCGCAAAATCAAGAATATTAGCTTATTTCCATTCGAGCTTAGAACATGCGCCAATGCAAGCGTTAGGTAGATTGTATACAATTGCACCGAATCATGCAGATGCATTGCTGTGGAAGAGAAGTATGGAACTTTATGCTAGCTATATTAAAACAATTGCACATATGGTTGAGCCGTATCGTGTTTTACCTAATGCAATTTATGAACTGAATAATTGTGATTTTACAGGATTATATCACGAAGGTGATAATTCTGTAGGTCAGCCTACCTTGGATGAGTATAATGAGCAAGTATTGCAAGGAATTCAATTGAATGATACCCATTATATTCGGAGATTCCCTGTTGCTTATCAGTTCCGTGGTTTTCATGCTACGTTGATGGGCAAAGCGAAAGCGATTGCTTTTATTGATGAAGCGCTACCGGATAAAGAATTAAAAGATATTGCAACGCGTCAAGTCGAGTGGTTGTTAGGTTATAATCCATTTGCAATAAGCAGTGTCTACGGTGAAGGGTATGATTATCATCCGTTGTATGTCGCTTTTTCTGATCAGCTAGTTGGAGCTGTTCCTGTAGGCTTTGAGACGTTTGAAAATTTAGACGAGCCTTTCTTCCCAATGCAAAACGCACCTACCTATAAAGAGGTGTGGGTTCATACTACCTGTCGCTTAATGTGGTTAATTGCAGACTTGAATCGTACTTAGAACGTTTGCAATCGTTTCGTTTTGAAAAATAGATAGTGTGAATTGAACGGCGTGGAGGACATCGTATATGGCAATAAAACCTGGGATTCGTAATAATATAATCTTTTCGTTTGTGCAGTTAATGTATTGTGCAGCAACGGCAAAATCAGTATTTACAGTGTTATATCTCCAACAAAAAGGTTTAAGTAATACAATTATCGGCTTAATTATTTCAATAAGTGCAGTTATCGTTATTTTTCTACAACCATTATGGGGATATATTAGTGATCGTTTTAATGCTAGAATCCCAATTCTTATCGCCTGTTTTACTATGGCTACGATTATGTACTGTATGTTATTAACTACAGAAGTACCAATTATTTTGGGGGTAATTCTTGTATCAGTTAGTTTTTTTGAGTGCGCGATTGCATCGATACTAGATGTTTGGATATTAGCGCATGTAGGTAAAAACTATGGTTCAATTCGTCTATGGGGATCGATCGGCTTTTCTGGTGCTGTTCTCATATATTCACAAGTTGTCGGCAGTGGAACGATTGCGTCAATGTTTCCTGTCTACATTATAGTGTCTATACTAACGCTGATTGCATTCTTTCTGCTTATTCGATACGCAGGTAGCAATTTACCGATCAAAGAGGAGAGAAAAAAACTGAAATTTTCTCCGAAATTACTTATCAGTAATAATCGATATATGTTGTTGTTATGTTTTGTTTTTATGCTCTTTTTACCTAATTCTCCAGCTAGCACTTTTCTTCCAAATTTATTTCAAGCAACAGGTGGCAGTGTAGAAATGTACGGCTGGAGCAATTCTTTTAGAGCTGCTGCTGAAATTCCTGCCTTTCTGTTTGGGGCATTATTATTAAGGAGATTCGGTCATGTGGCTATGATTTTCTTTGCCTCTAGCTTATATTTCATGTCTCAACTGTTGTTCGCTTTAGCGGAGTCGCCTCTTCAAGTGGCACTGGGACAAATTATGCAAGGACCAGCTTATAGTCTATTATTGCTAGGGACATTAAACTATGTGTATCAGCTAGCGCCGAAAGATATGCAAGTAACAGCGCAAACTCTAGTAAGTGCAATCGGTATGGGGTTAGCTGCAATTGTCGGCAATTATAGTGGTGGATTAGTAATTGATAATTTTGGCATTAAGCCACTTTACTGGACGGGCATGAGTATTATTGCAGCAGCTATGCTATTGTTCTTACTGTCTTTCATGTGGGGGAAAAAGAATAATGATCATAAAGTTTCGATAATGAATGCAACTAGGGAATAATGACGTTGACATAATCGTTTTTACTATGCTAATGTGAGTGTGTATCGATTCACACTGATTGTAATGTAATCTTTCTAATTCTAAAGGAGTGCCAACTATGAACACAATTATTAATCAATGTGTAAAATTTGTATCAAAAGGCAAGGCTGAGCTACGAAAAGAGGAATTGCAATATGTTAAACTAGAAGGTACGAAAATACTAGGTAAAACACTAGTTTCATTAATATCTTCAGGTTCCGAGGCTGGTGGCTACATGGCAGATTTTAAGCCGGAACAGTATCCGATGGAAACAGGCTATGCGGCGATTTTGGAGGTGCTTGAGGTAGGTGATCAAGTTACAACAGTCGCAGTTGGGGACAAAGTATTTGCAAGCGCTCCTCATTCACTTTATAATATCGTCGATGTTAGTGATACTGTACTTATGCTTGAAGGTATGGAGCCGGAGGAAGCCGTTCTTTGTCGTTTTCCGGCAATCTCAATGACAAGTATGTTGAAAACTGGAATCCGTCCGATTGAACCTGTGCTTGTTACTGGTTTGGGAATTGTAGGATTAATGTGCGCACAGATGCTTCAACATTGTGGTTATCCAGTCTATGCTGTTGATCCTGGTGCGAATAGAAGGGAAATTGCGCAAGAGTGTGGAATACGGCATGTATATGAAAAAGTTCAAGATATTCCGGTAAAAGGAAATATCGGTCTTGCTGTAGAATGTTCAGGTGCTGAGCAGGCTACATTGAGTGCTTTAGAAGTGCTACGTAAAGGTGGCGAGCTATCTTTAGTAGGTGTTCCTTGGTATAGAGGTACAGATACATTTGCTCACGAATTACTTCAAAAGATATTCTACGGATTTGTAACAATTACTTCTGGATGGGAGTGGAGTATTCCGAAGCATCCCATCGACTTTATTCCTGCTAGTAATTATGGTAACTTTGCAGTATGCATGCAGTGGATTAAAGATGGTGACCTGAAGGTTAAAGGTATTTATGAATTAGCAGATCCCCGAAATTGTGATGCTGCTTATCAATCAATTCTAAGTAAGACTACCTCCAAAACATGTATTATCTATGACTGGAGAAATCTTGAATTATAATTGAAATTTTGTTTTAGGAGTTGTTTCAATGGCAACAATTAAGGATGTAGCGGAGCGTGCAGGACTGTCAACTACGCTTGTTTCTAGATATTTAAATGAGCGTTCTGGGGTGAGTCCAGCATCGAAAGAGCGTATTCGAACGGCTATTAAAGAGTTGAATTATCGTCCAAATGGGCTAGCTCGTTCCTTAGTATTGCAAAAAACACAAAGCATCGGAATTGTATTAGATAATTTATGTGCTCCTTTTGCTGCTAGATTGATATCTGGACTTGAGCAAGGAGCAGAAGATTTTGATAAAGAAAATAAATACAATGTAATGTTTTGCTCTTCAAATGGTGATTTAGAAAAAAAGAGACGTCATGTAAATTTTTTAACACAAGGAAGAGTTGACGGTATAATTATTTATGGTAGTTTAACATCAGATGATACGTTAATATCCGAATTAGCGGAATCAACTTTCCCCTTTTTGCTGATCGAGAATGACGCTGAAGGAATACAGGTAGATAAAGTCGTTATTGATAATGCTGATGGAGCTTTCCGAGCGACTGAGCATTTGATTAAACAGGGACATAAGCGGATCGCGCATATGGCAGGAAATATGAATTTAAAAATTACGTTAGAACGGATGAATGGATATATTAGAGCGCTACAAGACTATCAAATTCCGATTTCTAGTGATCTAATTATTCATCCTTCCTATGATCCAGAGGAGACTGTTTTTGATGATGGTGACCGCTTCCCGCGGGGGGATCGTTCTTACTACACCGCTGGATATAGAGAGATGAAGAAATTGATTAACGCAGGTAACTTACCTGATGCTATATTTTTTGCTACGGATATTTGTGCGTTTGGTGCAATGCAAGCATTAGAGGAGGCTGGGTTGTCTGTACCTGATGATATATCTATCATAGGTTTTGATGATGAGGATCCTGCAGACTACGGATCAACAAGTCCAAGAATAACAACGATGAGACAACCTTTATATGATCTTGGTTATACTGGTATTAAACGTCTTATTCAAAAGGTTAATACTCCTGAAATATCAGATGAACGAATAGTACTTAAAACTAATCTAATCATTAGAGAAAGTTGTAAAAGTAGGATATAAGACTGATATATAACGATACACACTTTTTCCTTTATATAGGTAAAACAAACAAAAAAAGCACTGATATCATTTGTCAGTGCTTTTTTTGTTTGATTATTACACAAGTTATTAATATTTATTCGGTATGTATAATAAATATTTTGAAATTCATTAAAAAGTAAGCGGTTTCCTGTTGACGATTGGTTTGAATTCTGATATATTCTATTTACAAACGGTGTGTATCGTTACACATTGCGAATAATTATGATACTCGACAGGAGATAATGCCCTATGCGCAACAGCATGTTCTATAAGCAACTAGAAGAAAGTGGTATGGTTCATCGTCCTTTACCGCTAGATGAAGCAGAATACTTTGAAAATAGTATTAAAGATACAACGGTAATAGCGTCTAGAGTGTTAGATGAGTGTATTAGTCTGAAGTTTTGGGAGGTTGATAGTGCTGCACAGATGTCGCTAAGCTCTGACTATTGTTTAGATGAACAACAAAACATTAAATTTGTATCCCCCACAAGATTTGATCATTGGCCGGGTAGTTACGCACGAATTTACTATACGCCTTATCTTACTCGGGTTGTGAATAATGAAGATTGGACTGACTTTGATCGTATTTCCTTAAGTATTCGTCCTGAAATGCCTGGTTTTAAGTTCGTAAGTTTACATATTCAACTTGTGAACGAAGGTAAGGAGCCAGTGCCGGATCGATATCAACGTGAGGGATGTCACAATATTAATTTGAGAAATCATGAGTGGAACCATGTAAGTATAGAAATTCCTAACGTTGCTAGAGATAAAATTACAGCCTTCAAAATTGGTTACGATATGGTAGGTAATGAAACAGAAGCAGTGGATCATGCTTGTTTTTACTTCTCACAGATTAAATTAGAGAAGTTAGAAAAAACAGCTAAGTGGATTGGTTGGGAACCTGCACAAAACGAAATTATATTTTGTGGTACTGGATATCAAACAGGCTCAATTAAGAGAGCGATCGCTCATCATACTTTAGCAGACCGTTTCAAAGTAGTAGATGCTAGCACTGGTAAAGTAGTGTTCGAGAGTGAACTTGAACGCATTGAGAATGAACAAGGAAAATTCGCGATTATGGACTTCTCAGTGGTGAAAGACGAAGGTAACTATCTAATTGTATGTGGTGAGAAGATTACCCGTACCTTCCCGATAGCTGATGATGTTTGGGAAAACTCGATTTGGAAGACGATCAATCTGTTTTTCGCAGAACGATGTGGATACGAGGTCCCTGGAGTGCATAAGTACTGTCATGGTAATGTCCTTAATCATCATGGTGACAAAAGCGTAGTCGCAAATGGCGGATGGCATGATGCAGCTGATATGTCTCAAAATTTGACCAACACTGCTGAAGGAGTCTATTCCTTCTTCCAAGCAGCAATTAATCAAAAAGATAATATTGAATTATTCGATAGATTGATTGAAGAAGGAAAATGGGGATTAGATTGGATGCTTCGTACTCGCTTTGGTGATGGATATCGAACAATGGGAAGTGGCGGCTCAGTCTGGACGAGTAACATTATTGGTAGCTGTGATCAAATGAATAGTGAAGCGCAAAACCTTGCAATTGAGAATTTCATGGCATCTGCAGCTGAAGCATTAGCATCAATGGTACTGAAGGACGCTGATCCGGAGCAAAGCAGATACTTAAAGCAAGTTGCAAAAGAAGATTGGGGCTTCGCATATGAGAAGATCGACTTTGAAGAGTATACCGAGGCAATGGATCCAGCGCGCGTATCCTCACCAGTTCTTCTGTATAGTGTGGGAGTACTAGCAGCTTGTCATATTTATGAGGTAGATGGTGATGAGTACTATTTGGAGAAAGCGATAGAGATTGCGGAGAGAGTAATGGCATGTCAGCAGCAAGATTATCCAGATTGGGATATTCCAATGACTGGATTCTTCTATAGAGATGAGAAGAAAAATCAGATTCAGCATTATAATCATCGATCGCATGAGCACGAACCAATAATGGCCTTAAGTTTATTATGTCAGTTACTTCCGAATCATCCGAGCTGGACACGTTGGTATCATTCTATCGTTCTTTATACAGAATACTGTAAACAGTCTATAGCGATTACAGCTCCTTATGAGATGAGTCCTGCTTCGATATATCACGAGGATGAAGCGGATAATGATGCTGAGCTATTCCTGAAACAGCAAGCATTTGCACATCCTGGAATGCTCGATGAATACAAGGAGCAAGTTAGAAATGGTATAGCGCTAGGAAAAGGCTACTATTTAAGAAGATATCCGATTTGGTTCAGTTATCGAGGAAATAATGGTCTAGTACTTGGTACTGGTAATGCTCTAGCTTATGGTGCTACCATTCGAAATGATTACGAACTTGAACAACTAGCGCAGAGACAATTGGAGTGGATCGTCGGGAAAAATCCATTCGGTCAATCGTTAATGCTAGGCGAAGGCTATAATTATGCAGCACAATATGTTTGTTTACCTGGGTCATTGAGCGGTTCGTTATGTGTAGGTATCCAAAGTTATCGTAATGAGGATGTTCCATATTGGCCACAGAGTAACAATGCAGTTTATCGAGAAATGTGGATCCATCCAAGTGTTCGCTACTTATTACTTGCTAGTCATATTAATAAAAAATCTAAAGTTTACGGATGGCTGTCAGAACATGCAGATTCGTTACTAAGAGCAGTGTGTTTGCTTACTGGGAAGGAATATAGTGTGCAAACTGCAATTCGAACAGGTGAGTTCA
This sequence comes from Candidatus Pristimantibacillus lignocellulolyticus, assembly GCA_023639215.1. NCBI lineage: Bacteria > Bacillati > Bacillota > Bacilli > Caryophanales > Paenibacillaceae > Pristimantibacillus (SeqCode) > Pristimantibacillus lignocellulolyticus (SeqCode). The sequence goes on along the minus strand of CP097899.1, from coordinate 4,759,632 downwards.
GTCTAGAACTTCCAAGTGGTGAGTATAAGTTCATCTGCGACGAGAAATCTACACAGTTAACGATTGTAAATGGCGCAGAGTATGAACTTACAAATGAATTTAATAATTATGCAATCAAGTATGAGGTAGAAGAACGGTCCGTTCATATTGAAATTTTGGTGACTGGTGATGATGAAGTTAGCTTCGAATGTCGTGCTAACAATATACAGACTTCTCCAGTTATGACAGCTAGTCCTGGCCAAGTAACAAAGCATACAGCACTTATAGAACATGATAATAAACCTTGGCTTCTTGTACTGATTCCTAATGGTATCATGCAAAATAAAATTGAGATTCGCTCTAACTAGGTGGTGAAAGTGATGGAAAGAACGGTACTTGGGGTAGATCTTGGTGGAACGAAACTATTAATTGGGCAGGTAAATGAGTCAGGGGAGATATTGCGAAGTAAGCAGTATCCCTCAGGATTTCTTAATCAAGAGCAAGCACTACGACTTATATTACTTTCAATAGAAGATTATATTTCGACAGTGGGTTTTGTTGAACCATATCCAGAAGTGATCGGTTTAGGAATTGTGGGACTCATTGATCAAAGTAGTGGTCAATGGATCATGATAGATCCTGATCGCAAAAGCCCGATACCGATTGCTAACATATTAGGAGATCGCTTCCAAATGGCAATTGGCATCGATAATGATGTGAAAGCAGCTACTCAAGCTGAGCTAAGGTTTGGACTTGGGCAAAACAGTAAGGACTTTATTTATCTAAATATTGGAACAGGTATCGCGGCCGGCTTTGTATCAGAGGGAAACTTAATTCGAGGTTATCAGAATGATTCAGGAGAGATCGGTCATTTATCAGTAAATTATCAAAGTAATACACCTTGTGTTTGCGGGCGCTTTGGCTGTGTAGAAGCACTTGCTTCAGGTGGAGGAATGGATCGACGGATTAAGTTACTTGGTCAGCGATATCCGGAATCACCTCTACTCAAACTTGCTTCACTTGGTTTTGTAGATGCAAGAGACATATTTGCTCTTGCTGATGAAGGCGATCCACTTGCGAGGCTCATTGCACATGATGCAGTGGATGCAGCATCAGAGTTAATTATTAATCTGGTTAGAGTAACAAATCCTGAACTTATTCTATTAGGTGGAGGCGTCGCAGGGAGTAGTTGGATGCGCACAGAGTTACCTAAACGACTTCATATTAGAGCAATGAAATCAGTTCATAAAGGTGTGCAGTTATCACAACTGGATCCAGCAGTGGTCGGATTAATCGGAGCAGCAGCAGTTGGTTTTGCTAAGCAAGAAACTTTATATTAATAAATGAAACGTCAAAAGGAGTGTAAGTACTATGAAAAAACAAGTCGTAATTATTTGGAATGATTTCTATCATCCGAAAGAAGTGATTGCTCCTGCTGTTCAAAAGCTATTTGCAGAAGGGTGGGAAGTGACAACAACTGAGCGTTTACGAGATTTAATTGAGATGGAGAAAAGCCCTGATCTTGCAATTCTTTATACGAATGGTCGACCTGATGGAGAAGCTGATATTACTTTTGAAGAACAAGAGCTTGTCATTGAAAAGGTTGAAGCTGGTATGGGTATATTGTTCTATCATGCGGGTCTTGTACTTATTGACGAGCAGAGTCCATTCTATGTGAAACTGAATTCCGGTCGTTTTGTTCATCATCCTGAACAAACATCAGTTACTGTTACACCACTGTTGAATGTTGATCATCCGATAACGAAAGGGATTCAACCATTTACCCAAAAAGACGAGCATTATTTCTGTCAGGTCGATATTACTAGAACGAATCTGCTAGCTTGTGCGACTTCAGTTGATATTACAGCTGCTAGTGTTTGGTGTCATGCCTATGGTTCAGGTAAATTGGTAGCAATAAGTCAAGGTCATACACTTGAAATGCAAAATGATCCGGAAATGCTTAAGTTAGCTACTAACACTATTAATTGGTTAACAAAGGGTGAGGAGGCTAATTGATAATGAAATTAGCGCTTGCAATGTATACCGTATATGAAGAGCTTCAGCAAAGCCTAGAAGAAACACTCTCAGCTATTAAAAAAATGGGCTATCAGGGAGTTGAATTTTATGGAGAAACTAGCTGGCCAGCGGTTGATGTGAAGCGACTGTTGGAAGTCAATGAATTAGAAATATGCGGCTGGCATGTTGAGTGGAAACTACTACAGTCTGAGACAATCGCTGAAACATTACAGTACCACCATGAATTAGGAAATCCTAATATCATTATTCCGTGTTTGGGTGGTCCTTGGAATGTAGCACATACAGCAGCAGAAAATAATAAGGAAACTTGGCTAGCGCATGCCAAAAAAATGAATGAAATTGCAGTGCAAGTTGAAGCGGCGGGTATGACATTAGGCTACCATACTCATGCACATGAATTTGAAGATGATTTCGATGGTTTATCGCCATGGAATATATTGCTTGAACACACGAAACCATCTATTTTTCTAGAGCTTGATACTGGAAATTGCTTAGAGGCTCATTATGATCCTGTGAAAGCATTACAGGAAGCAGTAGGAAGAATTAAGGTTGTTCATGCTAAACCGTATAGTTTGGAAGGGGGGATTGAAACAGCGATAGCCTCACCGGTTGATTTAAATAGCTGGTCAACTATTATCAATCAATGTCACTTACAACATTGTCAATGGCTTGCGATTGAGAATGAAGCAGTAACATTAGGAGGTAAGCTAGATGTCGCTGAACGAGATCTAAAAAGTATGCAACTTGTAATGAAATGAATGACAACGCTTACTGAAACAAAATGACTTTTGGTGTATATCAAATTAGGGGGAATTGCAAATGAAGAAAACATTAGCTATCTTAATGACATTTACATTGCTTTTTGTTCTAGCAGCATGTGGAGGGAATTCTAAACCAGCAAATGTAAATACAGAGAAAAGCAATACTGGTGGAGATAAGAAATCAAATGTGACGCTAGAGTTCTGGACATTATCATTACAACCTACTTTTACAGATTACATTAACGGAATTATTAAAGATTTTGAAAGTGAGAATGAGGGAATCAAAGTTAAATGGACAGATCTGCCTTATGATGCGATGCAATCCAAATTAGTAGCACAAATTGCTGGTAGCATGTCACCGGACGTTGTGAATATTTGGACTACGTTATTGCTTGGTATGGCTGGTAAGGATGCACTAGTTGATCTAAATACTGCTGCAAGTGCAGAACAATTAGCGCCATACTTGGAAAGTCTTACAAAATCGAACATGATCGGTGATGGAATGTATGGGATACCTTGGTATGTAACTCCTCCAATCTCCACATACAATACAGAACTAATTCAAAAAGCAGGACTTGATAGCCCACCGAAAGACTATAAAGAAATGCTTGCAATGGCTAAACAAGTGAAAGATAACACTGGTGCGTTCCTGTATTTCCCTAATGAGATGGCACAAGTGCTTTACAGTAATGGTATCGAGCTATTAAGTGTAGACAAGAAGTCAGCAGCTTTTAATACACCAGAGGCAGTAGCACTTCTAACAGAACTTAAAAAAGGTGTAGACGAAGGTTGGATGCCTAAAACGGATTGGAATAGCTGGGATCAAATGATTAAGCTATACGCTCAAGATAAGCTAGCTCTAATTAGTCTTGGTGCACAAACGGTTACCAGAATTGAAAATGAAGCTCCAGGATCTGTTAGTAAAACTGCAGTAGGAGCACCATTACTTGGGAACGCTGGGATTGCTCAAGGAGCTCTTCAAAGTTTAGCTATTCCTAAAGCATCCAAGAATCAAGAGGAAGCGATTAAATTCGCGACATTTGTATCAAGTGATAAGTATTTATTGGAATTCGCAAAACTAGCAGCAATTATGCCAACAACGCAAACAGCTGCTGCAGATCCATTCTTCACATCTGATACAGAAACGTTATCAGGTCAAGCACGCGCTGAAGCAGCCAAAGCGACTGCAGTGAGCTTTGATTTGGGTCTCGGAGTTGAGAAGGAAAGTGAAGTTATCTCGTTAATTAACGGCATGTTCGAATCTATCATGCAAGCTAATAAAGATCCTCAAACTGTACTAACTGATGTAGAAGCTAAAGTAAATGCGTTATTGAAATAAGTTATTTTGGATCTGACAGACAGAAAAGTTATCTGTCAGATCCATCTTTAATTGTCCTTTGTTTGCCTCATTCTTGTAATGAGAGTAGCGGACCACACAATGAAGGAGATGAATCATATGGCACGTACTAGCGCGGCTTCAAGCTATATTCCCACAGAGAATAACGTTAAGCCAGTGAAGAAAATGAACAAAAAGCTTCGAATGAGTTTTATTTCTTATCTCTTTATGGCACCGGCGTTAATTCTAGTTTCTATATTTGTTATTTATCCGATCGTATACAGCATACCGTTAGCATTTACAGATTATTCAGCGATAGGTGATACACATTATGTGGGGTTCGATAATTTCAACCGCGCTTTCCAAGATGAAGAATTTTGGATTGCTATGAAAAACTCTGCTCTTTTTGTGGCTTGTGTGCCTGTATTGCAATTTTTATCTATTCTATTGGCTGTAGTTGTTAACACTAAATTAAAAGGTATCGTATTTTTCAGAGTGATGTATTATATACCGGTTATTACGTCGATGATTGCTATTTCTATTATGTGGAGTTTTATTTTCAATCAGGATGGAATAATTAATAGCTTACTTCTTGATATGGGTATTATCAATTCTCCCATTTATTTTCTTGCTGACACGAAATATGCATTATTCTCTCTTATGTTTGTTACCATCTGGCAAGGTCTTGGTTATTATATGATGCTATATTTGGCAGGTCTTCAATCTATTCCAGCGGAGTTACTAGAATCAGCAATGATTGATGGTGCGAATAAAAGGGTAGCATTTTTCAAGATTACACTTCCAATGCTACAACCGTATATCTGGTTCTGTACACTATTTAGTGTACTATCAGCGCTAGGTGTATTCGATGTGGTATTTGCAATGACAAAAGGTGGACCTGATGGCTCGACGATGGTTATGAATCTCTATACTTATAAAAAAGCGTTTAGTTCCTTTGAATTTGGTTATTCTGCAGCAGCAGGATTAGTTATGAGTGTTATTACGACGCTCTTCAGTTTATTAATCTTTATTTATGGTAGAAAGGGCGGATCAGACAATGGCTAAAAAAGCGCTCTTATATGTCATCTTAATCATTGTAGCTATTATATGTGCTGGACCATTCTTTTGGATGTTAAGTACATCCTTTAAGGGCAATGAAAACATTTACGAGATGGCGTTAATACCTCAGAATCCAACTTTCGCAAACTATGTGGGCGTTGTAGAGTTTTTACAACTCCACAAATATATATGGAATACATTATATATGACCTTCTTTGGTATTTTACTAGATGTGATTTTTGCATCATTATGTGCCTATCCACTTGCGAAATTCGATTTCTACGGAAAAAAGTTAATTATTACTGTTCTACTAGTAACGCAAATTCTTCCGGCGGCTGCGGGACTTATCGTCAATTATATAACAGTGGGTGCGCTTGGTATGATGGGAAGTTATTGGGCTGTTATTATACCAAGCTCAGTTGCCGTATTTAGTATTATACTATTTCGTCAAGCGTATTTCTCCGTATCGAATGAGGTTCTGGAGGCAGCTAGAATTGATGGTGCGTCAGAGATTAAAATCTGGTATCGCATCATGGTGCCTCAAATTATGCCAACCGTTTCTACAGTTATTATTTTTGATTTCATTAACAAATGGAATAACTTCCTATGGCCGATTATTGTACTCGATTCGGATAAATATCCTATCGCAGCAGCGCTAAATAATCTTCAAGGGGCATTTAACTTCCAATTTGGTTATATTGCTGCAGCAACAATAATTTCAATCGTACCTATCATCATTATTTTTGTCTTCTTCCAAAAGAATTATATTAACTCCGTTGCAGGAGCGGTGAAAGGATAGATTAAGGATGAACGTTACTAAACCAAGTGTTCACCATATTGGGATGACTTCTTTTAATTTTGATGAAACAATAAAGTTTTATCAAGAAGGTTTGGGCTTTACTATTAAGCATATATGGGGGCGTGATCAACGAGTCTATATGATGGATATGGGAGATGGCGCTTGTATTGAAGTATTCGATGGTGGTCAAGAGGAAACTCCGCCAATGGGGCGTTGGTTACATGTTGCCATTCGAACTGACGATATTCAAGCAAGCTATCAACGGGCAATTGCAGCTGGTGCTAAACCTAAGCTTGAACCTACTTATGCAGATATTTTGGAAGCAAAACCAAAGCCCGTTTATATGTATTTTGCTTATGTTATCGGCTTTGATGGAGAAGAAATTGAGTTTATCCAAGAACTTGATTCTGAGCAGTAGATATTAATTTGATCAATAAATTACCCGAATCATCAAAGAAGGGGAGTTTACAATGAGTAAAATACGAGTAACCGTTTTTTGTGAACATAATCAGGATAAACATGAGCCTGTGAAAAGTGTTTATCCCGATGGCATGCATACAGCGATTGCAGCAGCCTTCGATGACAAAGAATTTATTGTTACGATAGCTACTCAAGATATGCCACAGCATGGTCTAAGTGATGAAGTGCTTAACAGTACAGACGTCCTATTCTGGTGGAGTCATATCGATAATAATTTATTGGACGATAGGGTAGCTAATGCGGTATGCAAACGTGTCGTGCAAGATGGTATGGGTTTTGTAGCACTACATTCTGCAACGTTCTCCAAGCCATGGCAACGATTGTTAGGAATTGAATTCGAAGCGGGTGAATGGGGACGTTTTCGCACAATGCCTAAAGGCGAGAAGGAACGTTTATGGGTAATTACACCAGGTCATCCTATTTGCCAAGGAATATCTGACTTTATCGAGATTCCAAAAGATGAAATGTACGGAGAACCTATGATCATCCCAGATCCCGATAAATTATTATTTATCGCATGGTGGGAAGGCGGAGATGTTTGCCGAAGTGGAGTTCTTTATGATCGTGGAAGAGGGAAGGTTTTCGGGTTCACACCTGGCCATGAGACTTTCCCGATCTATTATCAAGAGGAGATTCGTCAGGTACTGCGAAATGCAGCAAGATATTTGGCTCCCGATCCGCGAATGATCATCCAGTCAGGAGAAGGTCATTTGTCAGGTGATCCACGAGAAGATCTTACGCATTGCATGTAGTTCATATACAGATAAATTCCATCATCAAGTATGACGAGATGGAAAAGGAGGATTAGGATGGAGATTAAGCCAACGATGAAGTCATATATTCTTGAGCAAGAGCAAATGACCTTGCAGATTTTAAGTCAATATCCAAGTAGTGTGGAGGCAATGGCTAGACAAGCTCTTGGGAAAAAGTACTGGCTAGTTCTTGCAACTGGTTCTAGTATAAACGCGGCACAAAGTGCTCGCTATTATGTAGAGAAAATGACTGGTGCGCTATTGGATGTAAGAGAACCATTTCATTTCACTAATTATGATCAGTTGTCAGATCACATCGATTATATTGTAGGTGTTTCACAAAGCGGTCAAAGTACGTCAACTATCGGCGCGCTAGAACGAATTAAACTAGAGAGTGGCCTTCCAATTGCGGCTCTTTCCAGTGATGTTCAAAGCACAATGTCTGAAGTTGCAGACGTTATGGTTGATGTAGGTTGTGGCAAAGAGCGAGTAGGCTATGTCACGAAAGGTTTCACAGCAACCGTATTAACGTTGATGCTTGTAGGATTACGTATAGGCCAATTGAGTGGTACAGTTACTGAAAAAGAAGTTCAAAGTCAATTGAATCAATTTAATATTGCATGTCGTTCTATTCATCGAATTATTAATAAAACTGAAGTTTTCTATGAACAGTATAAGGAAGAACTTCTAATAGCACCTAAGTTTACTGCTGTCGGTTATGGCCCTTCTGTTGGAACGGTAAATGAATTTGAAACGAAATTTATTGAGACTGTCCGCGTGCCGACAAGAGGTATAGAGCTAGAAGCATTTATGCATGGTCCTTATTTGGAAGTTAATAAAGAACATCGTATTTTCTTTATTGAAACAGAAAGTAAGGTTAGAGATCGTATGATACGATTAAAGCAATATGAAAGTAAGTACACAGCTTATACGTATTGTATCCAACTTGAAGCATCAAGTGATACTCGTACGATTGGATTAGATCTCGATATTAATGAATGGATGGCACCGCTTGTTCTTGTCATTCCGTTCCAGGTGCTTGCCTACCATATTGCAGAGGATAGAGGCAATAATCTAAGCCAAAGAATCTATACAGATTTTGGAGTAGCGATGAGTAGTAAAACGGCACCAGGAGACTATGTGTAGAACAATGAGTCATTACTCATATGAAATAAATAAGTGAAGAACCTTATTATATTCCTTTATTTCAATAGGCTGCATTTGCTCACTGATGATGTGAACAGATGCGGCCATTATTTACTTCTATCGTACAATATTAAATTACCGCGATATCCCTTTGACTTTATTGAGTTGAAACCACTCACCATCTATTCGAATCGTTCCACTCTTCGTATCGATATCCTCGATTATGCCTATTAAGCGTAAGTCTTCATAATCATCAAATAATTGAAGTTCAATCATAACATGCTGAGATTTTGAAATTAGTATCTCCTGTAATAACTGATCGTAATTAGAGTAAGTGGTCATATAGGAGCAACAATGTTGCTTAGTCGATTGAAAAGATATGTTTTCGTTCATTTCTATCACCTCAACCACTATTATATACGAACATTTGTTCTGTATCGATTATTTGTGATGAAATGATTCAGTTGCAGAGAAAATATAATAAACATGGGAATTATTGGAGTGTTATATTATAATACGATTACAAGTTATAAGTGATGATAGCGATATACATTATTTTAATTATGGTTAACGTTTGTTACACGATAGTAGTATCGGGATGAAGAGGAGTTAAAATAAGCATGAAAATACAGGAAGTCTGTTCTCGAACAAGTCTTACTGAACAATTGATTCTTGAATGTGTAGAAAGAAAGCTGATATCTCCTAATATTGAAACCATTAATGGTGAGAAGCATTATATATATACCGAAGACAACATAGAACAGTTAATAGTAACCGCAGCTCTTACAAAATGGAATTTTAGTATGGAGCATATAATTGCACTACAAACTCAACCTGAGCAGATAAATGACATATTGTCTCAACAACTTAATGTCTCACCTCAAAAAGAGAATCAAGATCTTGCTGTTATCAAAGCAATTGAACGTATTCAGCAGGAAGTGATCTCAGATGCCAAACATCTTGTTGAACGGTTGTCAGTTGAAGTAAGCCGTACTCCATTACATAAATTTGCATATCAGTATAAAATATCACAATTTGAAACTGAATCTGCGGAAGAGAAAGAACTTGCCTATGAGAAATTTATAGCTGCTCAGAAAAAACGTGATGTGCTACATAAAATTATTAAACCAATTATAATCGTTATAGTGTCTTTAATTTGTCTAGCTATTGTTACGAGGATATTATATTTAATATCAGGTATTCCACATAACATTGATAAAGAACTCTCTGCAGTTCAATTTCGTATGGACGATGGAACAATTGTAGAAAATACGAAAATTACGATTAAAGGCAAGTACTATACACAGTGGTTTAACTACAAGAGATTTGAAGGGACATTTAGTATTCATAATAATGAGTTTACAAAAGTTGAGAATTCAAGCTATATTTCGTTTCTCCAAGAAGTAGACAATCACTTATTTGGTTTTATAGATATCTCATCCTTTCTAAATGGAACTGTGAGTTCAAGCTTTAATGGAGTTATCCGAATGTCAGATGATTTTTCCAAAATAAGCATCAATATATTTGAACCGTTAGATAGTGATTCGAATACGGCGGAAGAAACGGAAATGAAAAAAGATTTAAAAACGACGAAAGATTTATGGATCGTTGCACCAGCAAACTCAAGAGCAGAAGCACTTAGTACATGGAACGAATTGCAAAATAAGTTACCTTGATAAATATAGAAAAAATGCGAGCGGCACCATGTAGTAAGCAGCGTCGCTTGCATATATTTATTAAGAACTAATTAAAAGTATTTTTTTGTTTGACAAAGAAGAATACTCATGATAACATTGTCTTAAGTTAAAGATACTTAACTTTGAAATATAATCAAAACACTTTATCAATGGGTAGTTATTAAATGTATCTGTGAATAAATACATGAAAATAAGTTGCTTAAGAAAGTGTTGATCTTAGTTTTTATTATATATCTTAAATTAAAGATATATAATGGTTTGCACTCGAATTGTGCATTATAAGAAAATAATCTAATCTGCAAAAATGAGGGGTGTAGAAATGGTTAATGAATTAAAAGGTATTCATCATGTAACTGCGATAACGAGTAGTGCAGAGAAAAATTATGAGTTTTTTACGTATACATTGGGTATGAGATTAGTAAAGAAAACAGTTAACCAAGATGATATTCAAACGTATCACTTATTCTTTGCGGATGATAAAGGATCTGCTGGGACAGATATGACGTTCTTTGATTTTCCGAACATTCCAAAGGGAGTTCATGGAACGAATGAAATTTCAAAGACTTCATTCCGCGTTCCGACGGATGCCGCTCTACAATATTGGGTAAAACGTTTTGATCGACTAAAAGTAGAACATAATGGTATACAAGAACAGTTTGGTAAGAAGACATTATCATTCGTCGATTTTGATGATCAACAATATCAGCTAATTTCAGATGAGAACAACAGCGGTGTTGAATCAGGAACGCCGTGGCAAAAAGGTCATATTCCATTGGAATATGCGATAACTGGGCTAGGTCCAATCTTCATTCGTATTGCTAACTTTAAATACTTCAAGGAAATGCTTGAGAAAGTAATGCTTTTCAAAGAAATTGCACAAGAGGATAGCTTTTACTTGTTTGAAGGCGGTCTAGGTGGTAATGGGGCTCAAATTATAGTTGAGCATAATGACAGCTTACCTCCTGCCAGACAAGGTTTTGGAACAGTGCATCATGCTGCTTTCCGCGTTGAAGATCGAGCTGTCTTAGATGAGTGGACAGAGAGATTTGAAAGTTTTGGGTTTAACACATCGGGATATGTTAATCGACATTTCTTCGAGTCTTTATATACACGTGTTGCACCACAAATTTTATTTGAACTGGCAACAGATGGACCTGGTTTCATGGGAGACGAGGAATATGAGACAGTTGGTGAAAAATTATCACTGCCACCATTCCTTGAGCCGAAGCGTGCACAGATTGAAAGTCAAGTTAGACCTATTAATACAGTAAGAAGCACAATCGAATTTACAAAGGAGTAATAAGAGTAAAATGGGCATATTAAGTAAGTTATTTGGTACAAAAAAAGATGAAAATAATGGAGGAATTGAAATGTTGAAAATTGGTATCGTTCTAGGTAGTACTCGTGAAGGTCGTGTAAGTCCGCAAGTTGGTGAATGGGTGAAGAGCATAGCAGACCAACGTAATGATGCTCAATATGAAATTATTGATATCGCTGATTTCAAATTACCGCTTTTAGGTGAACCTGGTGGAGACGCATCTGGAGTAGGTGCATGGTCTGCTCGTATTAAAGATTGTGACGGTTTCGTATTTATCGTTCAAGAGTACAATCACTCTATTACTGGTGCATTGAAAAACGCGTTAGATTACCTTCGTGAAGAGTGGAACAACAAAGCTGCTGGTATCGTATCCTATGGTTCAGTAGGTGGAGCACGTGCAGCTGAGCATCTACGTGGAATTCTTGGAGAATTACTAGTCGCTGATGTTCGTGTGCATCCTGCACTTTCTCTATTCACTGATTTCGAAAATGGTACAGTATTCAAGCCAAAAGAAGTTCAAGCTGATTCTGTGAATCAAATGCTTGATCAAGTTATTCCTTGGTCTACTGCGCTAAAAACAATTCGTTAATTGACATAAAGTAGGTTGACCTTAATATGGATGGAAAAGCATGTGCATATCAAAATGCATATGCTTTTTTTTGTAGCACTAGCCAATATAATCAGGTTTCGTTATGATGAGATTATATTATGTCTGTAGGAGGAACTGATGACATTACAACAATTGAAGTATGTACTTGAAATTAATAAGCGTGGCTCAATGAATGAAGCAGCAAGATTTCTATTTATTTCGCAACCGAGCCTTTCTAATGCAATTAAAGAGCTTGAAAATGAACTAAGCATTACAATTTTCGAGCGTACCAATAAAGGAATAACGTTAACTCAGGAAGGTATTGAATTTCTTAGCTATGCACGCCAAGTTGTAGAGCAAGCTGAACTATTAGAAAATCGTTACTTGGATGCTGCTCCATCTCCGCAACATTTCTCGGTATCTACTCAGCATTATGCGTTCGCGGTGAACGCATTTGTTCAACTTGTGAAACAGCATGGTCAACTTGAATATGAATTAGCGCTTCGTGAAACGAAAACTCATGAAATTATCGATGATGTAAAGTCTATGCGTAGTGAAATTGGTATTCTATTTCTTAATGATTTCAACCGGAAAGTTATTTCGAAATTACTTAGAGAAGGTAATCTAGTGTTTCATCGTTTATTTATTGCTAAACCACATGTATTTATAAGTGTCAATAATCCTTTAGCGAAGCAAACATCTGTGACGATGGAAGATCTAGAGGAATATCCTTACCTCAGCTTTGAGCAGGGAGAATATAATTCTTTCTATTTCTCTGAAGAAATTTTAAGTACGGTTTCTCGTCCGAAAAGTATTAAAGTAACTGATCGCGCTACATTATTCAATCTATTAATTGGTTTGAATGGTTATACCATTTCATCAGGTGTACTGAGTAAAGATCTTAATGGTAATGACATAATACCGGTACCGCTTGAGATCGTTGATGATATTGAAATCGGATGGATTGCACATAAAAATGTAAGTTTGTCACATCTTGCAGAATCGTATATTGAAGCTTTACACCATCATATTGAATAGATCAATACTTTTAAGTTCGTTATAGTTTCAATCTATACCTGGATATAGATTATTAGCGTTACTTATGATTAGCTTGGCTATGGTAATCTTGATTCAACAGCTAAGAGACGCGGTTCAAGGAAGAAATAACTAAAAAGATCCGTATTCAGAGGAGAGATTATACATGTGCACTAATCACAATTCACCATTTAAAAATGATGTCGTAGGTAGTTTCCTACGACCAGAAATATTAAAACAAGCACGTCAACAGTTTCTAGATGGAATAATTACAGCCGAGCAATTAAAAGTGGTAGAAGATCAAGAGATAATTAATCTAGTAGCGAAGCAAAAAGAAGTTGGCTTAAAAGCTGTAACGGATGGAGAATTTAGACGTTCTTGGTGGCATCTTGACTTTATGTGGGGACTTGATGGCGTTGAAAAAGCAGGAGTACCTCAAGGTTATGTATTCCACGGTGTAGAGTCACGTCCAGAAACTGCACGTGTAACTGGTAAAATCGGATTTAGTGAACATCCATTTATTAATGACTTTAAATTTTTGCAAGAAGTAGCGGGCGAAAATGCGATTGCTAGACAAACGATTCCTGCTCCTGCACAACTATTACTTGAGCTTCAACGATTTGAAAATCAAGCAGCATTACAACAACATTATCCTAATTTTGATGAGCTATTGCATGATATCGCTAATGCGTATCAAGGTTTTATTAGAGCAATCTATGCTGCGGGTTGTCGTAGCTTGCAAATTGATGATTGCACTTGGGGAATGCTTTGTGATGAATCATTCATTAATGCTAGAGAAGCAGAAGGTATATTTGTCGGAGATATCGGTAAAGTATATGCTGAGTTGAACAAGCATGCTGTAGCTAATTTGCCAGAAGATCTTGTCATCACATCTCATGTATGCCGTGGTAACTACAAATCGACATGGGCTGGCGCAGGTAGCTATGACCCAGTCGCGAAAACACTATTCAGCATTACAGATTATGATGCATTTTATTTGGAATTCGATACAGACAGATCAGGTTCATTTGAGCCATTGAAGCATGTACAAGGACAGAAAATTGTTCTTGGTCTAGTCTCTTCCAAAATCGGAGAGTTAGAAGAGAAAGAAGCTATTATCGCTCGTATTCATGAAGCGGCACAATATGTTCCTCTTGATCAACTTTGCCTTAGCCCACAATGTGGTTTTGCTTCTACAGAGGAAGGTAATATTCTGACAGAAGAGCAACAATGGAATAAATTAAAATTCATTAAAGAAATTTCTGAAGAAGTATGGGGTAAGTAAGCTCCATTTGAAAAAGGCTACTACTTAGAATACGAGTCTAATGGACCGCGATGCAGCTATCTCTTATACAAATTAAATCTGCCTTCTTAACTAGAAGGCAGATTTTTCATACTTATAATTGTTTTATCGGATAGACTATTTTCAAAACTTATTTAATCTTTCTCCACCTTAGACCACTTCCGATTGTGGTTTGAAGTGTTTGGGAATGTATCCCCAGCAGATAATGATATTTTCAGTGGATTTTTAACTCCCATAACGTGGTTTTTTTCACCAATTTCGATATAATGAGCGGTATTGGGCGCTTTCTCACCTGCACTGAATACTGTTTTTTCTCCCATGCATTTTCACCTCCACATAAGTACCCATAGTATGAACGGTGGCATGATGAAATATGTACAATTCCTTGAGGAATAATATGATAGACTTTATTTTTTATCAGAGAGACAACTATTTGGCCATATCAATTAATACTTCGGAAAGTGAATTTAGTTCTTCAACACTCGCTGTAACTTCTTGTGTAGCGGCTGCTTGTGACTGAATCATCAATGTACTTTTAGCAACTTTATCCGCTACGTTCTGAATGGATTGATTAATATCTTTCAAACTACCCTCAATATTTTTTACCGCATCTCGACTATGTTGTGCTAACTTACGAATTTCATTAGCCACTACCCCGAAACCAAGTCCATGTTCCCCGGCACGAGCAGCTTCAATTGCAGCATTTAGACCAAGTAAATGACTTTGATCAGCGACCTCTTCAATTAATTTAGAGATTTCTGCGGTTTGTTTCGCTTGTTGACTTATTTGTTTCATAAGCTCTGAAGTATGTTCTTGCGCAGTGGTCAAAGTTTGGGCCTTATCCGCAATATCGGTAACAGAGACAGAGATTTGTTCCAAAGAAGCTGCTAGATTAGTAGCTGCAGCAATAAGAGCATCTTTCTGAGCTAGAGACCATCCTACGCCGAATGATCCGATGATCTCACCGTCATCATCGGTAACAGGCATCGTTACTGCCTTGAATGCCATGCCTCTAACCTCTTTAGGAATTTCAACATAGTAGGTTTCATTATCACGCATCGATTCATATAGACCATCACCCTCTATAGTTGGTTCTCCAACTGCAGTAACAATCATAGATGGATCTGCTTCTAAATAAATAAATTTTTCACGATCTGTAATGGCAACCATAGTTTCTTCGTTCTTATAAAGCTTTTGTAATAATGGAGCTACTTTGAGCAATGCTTCTAGTTGATTCATAAATGCCTCCAGTATAGTCTAATATTGAATATAATTGATATTATTCGACAAAAAATGACTAATTCCTTTTCGTGGAAAAGGTATTATAAGGCTTATTAAGAGGAATTATTGCTGGGTTATAGTTATTAAGTTTCATGTAGTGAAGTAGTTGAAGGAATGATAAATATAAATGAAATGGGGATGGTAGCTATATTCCGAAAATAATCACCCTTAAATTTATCTAATTTCACTCAGTCGTCCCGTCAAAGAACTGCTGAATTGAAATCGTCAAGCTTTCATCAGTAATATAGTACTTTTTCTTGAAACTATTAGGAGAGAAGACCATCTTAAGTTTCTCTCCTTCATATAGTTCTACTACATAACTGAATCCATCACGTTCTCCTTGATCAGAATTAAGAGTCAACGTCTCATCCTTTATCACTTCTAGCAAAGAGACAATATGATCTGCATTCTCATCTGTCTTTTCTTTTCCAGTTCCTCCATCCAAAATTGCAATTCTATCTACTTTCATAATGTCACCTTTATAGAGCTCACTTATCGTTTTAGGTTTACTATTTCCGCTATAACAACCTGTACAGAGAATACAGATTAATAATAGACTGATCATCAATTTTTGCATGATTTCACACTCCTCAATGACTCTAATATATGCCTACTAGACGAATAGTAGAGGAGAAGGTTGCAATTAACGATTTCGCTTGAATTGACTATTATATAGATCATGATAGAAACCATGCTTATTCAACAATTCATCATGACTACCACGTTCAATGATCGAACCATCTTTAATTACTAGTATTTGATCAGCATCACGAATAGTACTAAGACGATGGGCAATGACAAAGCTTGTCCGACCAGCCATTAATTTCTTCATCGCAGCTTGGATATGCATTTCAGTTCTTGTATCGATACTACTCGTAGCCTCATCGAGTATGAGGATGGCGGGATTAGCGAGAACGGCTCTAGCAATAGTTAATAGCTGACGTTGTCCTTGACTAATATTACTGCCTCCACTTGTTAGCATCGTATCATATCCAGCAGGTAATTCTTTGATGTATCGGTGCACGTTGGCAATCTTCGCTGCATGTTCTACATCCTCATCGGTCGCATCTAAGCGACCATAGCGAATATTTTCTCGAATAGTTTCCGAGTATACATATGCGTCTTGAAGTACGATGCCGAGCTGACGACGTAAATCATCTTTCTCATATTGATGTAACTCTTGTCCGTCAATCCATATATGCCCTTGCTGAATATCGTAAAATCTAGTTAGTACGTTAATAATCGTAGTTTTTCCTGCTCCTGTCGGTCCAACGAGCGCGATCGTCTGTCCAGGCTTTGCATGGAGCGATATATTTTTCAGTATCGGAGTATCTGCTTTATATCCAAATTGAACATTGTCAAATATGACTTCACCAACAATTGTTTTTCTATCTTGTTTAATCTGAACATCATGATATTCATCTTCCGTGTCTATCACCTCGAAGACTCGTTCTGCGCCTGCAACTGCAGATTGTACCATATTGAATTGATTGGCAAGATCATTAATTGGGCGTTGGAATTGCTTAGAATAATTAACGAAAGCAACGATTATACCTACTGATGTGTAATTATGAAAGGCCATCCAACCACCAACAGCAGCGATGAGTGTAAAGCTACTATGATTCAATACATTCATCGTCGGTCCAATTAAGCCAGAGTATATTTGAGCTGATATACTACTTTTCGTTAACGAACGGTTCAGTTTGTTGAAATGCTCTTCCACAACATGTTCTCTAGCATACACTTGTACAACCTTTTGACCAGAAATCGTTTCTTCAATATAACTGTTCAATTCGCCCAGTTTTTTCTGCTGTGCCGAGAACTGTTTGCGAGTGTAGCTCGCTACGTATTTGGTGAACAACATAACGACTGGGATCGTGACCATACTGAGCAATGTTAACCATACATTGAGGTACAACATAATCACTAACGACCCAATTAAAGAAATTATACTAGACAGTAATTGAGTAGTTGTAGAATTCAATGTTACAGAAACATTCTCAACATCATTCGTCGTACGGCTCATAAGTTCACCATGCGTACGAGTATCGAAAAAAGAGATAGGCAATTTCTGCATCGCATTGAATATCGTTTGTCGCATATCTCGTACAGTGAGTAGTGAAACTTTAACCATCATATGCTGTTGAATCCAAGCGGTTAGAGAGACACTAATATAGACAATGAGTAACAGTATCGCAATTTGAACAAGCCCATTCCAATTACGCGGGATAATATAGTTGTCAACGGCGACACCTAGTAAATAAGGAGCTGCAAGTGAGAGTAACGTTGTAATCATTGTTGCGATAATAACAATGATTAGACCGCTGCGATTCATAGATAAATAGTTCCATATTCGCTTCAACGTAGACCATGTGTTTTTCGGTTTTACTTTCTTCATACCGATATTCCCTTGAGATCCGCCTCGCATACTAAAGTCTGGAGTAGCAGGGGGTGGTGTATTTGTTGACTTACTCATAACTGACCTCCTCTTGTCCTAGTTGCGATTGATAGATTTCACGATATTGAGGAGAGTGAACGATTAATTGTTCATGATTACCTTGAGCAATAATTTCTCCGTGTTCCATTACAAAAATTTGGTCTGCATCAATAACAGAACTAATTTTTTGAGCGACGATAAATGTTGTTCGCCCTTGCATAAGTTTACGCAGTGCAACTTGTATATATCCTTCTGTACGAGTGTCAATCGCACTTGTACTGTCATCTAGTAGCAAAATAGCAGGTTTCATAAGTAAAGCTCTTGCGATCGAGATCCGTTGTTTCTGTCCTCCTGATAAATTAATGCCACGTTGTCCAATCACGGTATCGTATCCATCTTTCATAGCAACGATAAATTCATCAGCTTGAGCCGCGATAGCTGCAGCAATAATTTCTTGTTTTGAAGCATCAGGTCTGCCGTAGCATATATTTTCTCGAATCGAACCTGAGAAAAGAATTGTCTCTTGTAATACCATCGCAGTCTGTGAGCGTAAAGCAGCAAATGAATATTGTTTCAAGTCTATTCCATCAATAAGAATCTGACCTTCGGACACGTCGTATAGTCTTGGAATCAGTTGTAGTAAGGTGGACTTACCTGACCCAGTTGCACCGATAATAGCAATCTTATGACCGGCTTCTACTTTAAAATTAATATTTCGCAACGTATCACTGACTTGATCTGCTCTGTACCGGAAAGACACGTTATGATACTCGACTTGTCCGAAAATTTTACGATCTAGTTTCGTATGTTCGATTAGATCTGATTCCGTATTCAACACTTCTAATACTCGATCAGCACTAACCTTTGCACTACTAACACGAACAAGGTGCATTGCTACAGAAGATACGGCAAATAACACTTGAGTCACGTAGTTAATGAAAGCTACTAAACTACCTACTTCGAATGAATCATTAATTACATCTTTGCCGCCTAACAATAATACTGCGATAACACTGACATTCAAGATCATCGATAGTATCGGACCATTAATAGATACTAGTCGTTGTGCTTTTACGGATTGCGTTGTTAGATCATCATTTGCTTGTCCGAAACGATCTTTCTCATATTGGCGTCTAACGAATGCCTTAGAAATGCGCATTCCAGATAAATTCTCTTGTAATACCGTATTCAACCGATCGAGCCTTGATTGTACCTTTGTGAACAGTGGTAATGTCCCGCGGATAATAAAAAACATGACGATGAAAAGTATTGGGACGGAAATAGCTACAATGATTGCTAGTTTAGGACTAATAAAAATCGTCATTACAATACTCCCAATCATCAATAACGGAGAGCGAACAAGTACTCGTAATAGCATTTGCACAACATTTTGTAATTGAACAATATCATTCGTTAATCTCGTAATAAGAGAACCAGTTTCTAATTGATCAATATTTCGGAATGAAAATTTTTGAACATGATGAAATACATCTTCCCGCAAATCTTGTCCAAAGCGCATCGAAGCATAAGAAGCAAAAATGGTACAGCCAACACCCCCTATAAGTCCAATAATTGCTGCGCCAATCATATAAAGGCCAGTTTGTAAAATATGTGACTGTGATCCTGCCATAATTCCATCATCAATAATCGTCGCCATAAATAATGGCTGGAGCAAGTCCATACTAACTTCTAAAATCATAAATAATGGAGCGAGTATGGCTGCGACCCAGTGGGGACGAATGTATTTAAGTAACTTTTTCATATAACACCTCAATATCTTTCGCCTATTACGTATTCAACTTTCAGTGATAGATTTAATTGTACTGTAATTTTATTATGTAGGTATAGTCAGGTTTTGAGATTGATGTGCTAGAGAGGAATTACGCTAGCTACAGCAAGTTAGATTTTTATAAAGATTATTATGCTTTTCGTACACGAAGTATAAATTATAATCCGTTAAGTTCATTCAGAGTTTTGATCAACTCATTTACAATAATGAAATAGAGAAAAATAGCATCTTAACATGAATAGCTATTGGTTATTGGAGAGTGAGCTATATGAGAAAGCCATTGATCGGAGTACTTCCACTGTATGATGAACAGAAGGATAGTTATTGGATGTTGCCCGCTTATATGAAAGCACTTGAGGAAGCGGGCGCCATTCCAGTGATGCTTCCACTAACTGTGGATCAGTCGAATTTAGAACAAATTGCTACTGGAATGGATGGGTTATTGTTCACTGGTGGGCATGACGTTGATCCTAAGTTGTATGGGCAAGAGCGATTGGAACAATGTGGCTTAAGCATACATGAACGTGATGAGATGGAGCAGAAACTATTTCAATTAGCACTTGCTGTTGATTTGCCACTGTTAGGTATTTGTAGAGGGATTCAAATTTTCAATGTTTTACTAGGTGGAACTTTGTATCAAGATTTACCATCGCAATTGGACAGTAAACTTAAGCATGTTCAACAACCTCCGTATGCTACACCTTCCCATGAAGTTGAAGTAAAGCGAAAAAGTTCATTGTATCGGATGGTAGGGAAAAAGCGGTTAGATGTGAATAGTTATCATCATCAAGCGATTGATATACTTGCTCCTGGTTGTAAAGTGATGGCAGTTGCCCAAGATGGTATTATTGAAGCGATCGAACATCCTGCATACCGCTATCTTATGGCTGTACAATGGCATCCTGAATTTTCATATGTAGCAGATAACGTAAGTAAAGAGATATTTAGAAGTTTTGTTGAAGCAGCTTCATAGTACAAGTTGAGTAATCGACGATTGATAAAAAGTCCCATGTTGCCATTGATGGCGAGCATGGGGCTTTTTAGTATGCCAACGTTATTTGTGTATCTAAGAGCATTCAATATTATTAATGTTTAGTTTTCATGAAACTCTCAGTAAAGTTGGGTTTAGTATGTGAATGGTTTAACTGAAGGCATCCAATTTGCTTTAATTCATGCGAAGCTTTTCACAGAAGTGTTATTGTTCATAGGTAGTTACTGGATTTAGCGAAGATTTGTGTTCTTGAGATAACAGAATAAAACTAAGAAATACAAGCCTTTTAAGCTTAAATTAATGTATTGATAGCATATCTGACATACTAATGTTATAATCAGTAATACGTTAAGTTGAAACAAGAGGAGCTAACCTATGTTTAAGATTACAGAATTTACTGTAGAAACGATTGCTGACCCGTTCAAAATATTAGAGGGAGATCGATACGAATTTATTATGGATCTCGAAGTAGAAGAAGATGATGAACTGTTTCATGAAGAAGGTGTTATCCTTCGTGTAATATATGTTGTAGACGCTGGTACTGAGAAAATCGTAAAACACGAGTTCCAGACAGGTGATGTTGGCAAATATATTGATTTTGAAATGGAAGACGATGAACTTGAGATGGTAACTGCTTTTTGCAAAGCGAACTTTTCTTAATCTCACATAAAAAAGGCTTAAAACTGGTGCACGTTACTCGTGCTTAAGTTTTAAGCCTTCTTTATTTTACTTGCAATCTTTGTGGTTATTACTTGTGATCTTTACCACCTAAATAATTGAAGAAAGCTTTATTTACCCAGAATTGGTTCGTTTTAACGACAACATCAGGGTTCACTTGCTTCATACCTGCAACAATCTCTTCTACTTCTTCATTAAGAGAGAATGTTTGAGCGTAATAATTGCCTAACGAAATTGTATTGTTAGAAACTGATTCATAATCAGCTAGCTCTGTATTTGAATGATACAAAGGTTGCCACCAAGAAGCATAGATTAGTCCTTGCTCATCATCCGCATCTTTTTTGGCATAAGCATTAATAATATCTTGGAATTTAGCTTTATCCGCTAAACTTGTAAATTCAAGCTTAAGATCATATTCTTTCGAATAAGCTACATATTTACCATTAGCGATTTGTTTAACTTGGTATGTATCGGATTGTGTAGGCTCTCCCCACTCTATCAAGTATTGGAATGCTGAAGTTTTTGGTTCAAATTGAACTTTCGCTTCGATTCCTTCACTGCGAAGTAAACCAATTAATTGAATAGCGTGTTTCAGATCAGAATGACCGTATGTTAGTGCATATTCATCTACAAAATTAGCATCAAAACGACTATCTTTGAAGTTGTAGCCTGTAATAATGTCTTTTTCAAGTGCAGTGTTTACAATAGTTTGAAGATCATTAACTTGAATAATATCTGATGTGCTATATGCTGCGATAAGTTCAGCTATGATATCTGCATCTTGTGAACTACCAAGATATTGTTTGTATTGGCCATTGAAAGTCACGATTTGACCTAATAATGTATTGATTAATTCGGAACTTGCAACAGATTTTTTGGAGAATTCTTTATAATATTGTTCAGGAATCAATTCATTGTCAATTGCTACTGCAAGTTCTTGAGCAACATGGGGTGCCCATTGAGCTGAAGATGAATTGATCTTTTTCAATGCAGCATCTGTTTTCGCAGTTGTGTAAGTTAGCGCTAGTTCTTTCAGACCAGAAGCTCTAACAGCTATAATTGCAGCTACCCATGGTTCAAGTTGTTGCTTAGCTGAAACTGTTGCCCCAGAAAGTATTCCTTTTTCATTCAATTCTACTATAGCAGCATATTGAGCATCTGTTGAAGCAACATCTGTGAAGGCAAGTGTAGAAGAGTTTGCGTCCCCTGGAAGTAGATCGGCAACATATTGAATATATTGACCTTTAGTTAATTGGGAATTTACATTAATTTGATACTTCGTGCTTAAAAATGTTTGGTATTGCTCTGACTGCGTTAGATTCCCTGAGTTAATGCTTGCATACGTAGTCGCAGGCGCTGCTAGTGGTGCAATAGCGATAGTTGCAGCAATGACTAGTGCTGCTAGTTTACTAGAAGAACGATGTTTAATTTTGATTGACATGATGTAACCTCCTATGATTATAAATACTAAAGATTTACAAGAATAGCAGGATTATAACTACTGATAGAGTTTACTGTCAAAACATATATTGGTAAAATTTTGATCGGCATAATTACTACAACTTATTGGACGGGTGAGAAGAAGTGCTAACAAAGTGTTGTTAGATTTTTTGTGGAAATTGGGGAGTCTTTATATGAGCTAGTTTATTCATTTAGAAAAAAATAGACAATTCGATATTAATACTCGAATCGTCTATTTAAGTGAACATTCTGTCCATACTTTTCAACTAATAGCTCAAATTGTTGATCGATAAAGTTTCTTAGATCCCTAAGTTTCGAAGCCATAGGTCGTAATGTATCGACCTTAGTCCCATCTACAATTACATCGAAAACGATCATTCATTTCACCTGCCTTTCTACTAACTTAATAGTAGTATAGAGCAGGTTTGTTAATGGAATATTAAAGCTATATAAAATGGGTGTTAATTATTGTGAAGACTTTGTAGGTTTAGGTGGTTTTTCGCGTTTTACTTTGAAACGTGTTGCAACATAGTTACGTTTACGATCACGGAAAAATGTCCAACCTGCAATAAATCCAGTACCAGCAACAAACATAATTAGACCTAGTATTAATTTCCACCATTGAAGTGAAGGATCGACTCCCTCTATGCCGAAGGAAATATAATAATCATATAATGAATCTTTTACTTTCAAAAATCCAAAACAAGCAATTAATCCTGGTATAACTAGTAAAAACATAGCAATGATGCGCTGTACAGTTAATCTCATAAGTGATCTCCTAAAAGGTTTGAATTGATTATCATAATCTGTAAATTATAGTACCATAAAACGCCATAAACGGTACAGTGAATACGTAAACGATGATTTCCTTAGCGAAAAGATGTACAATAAGATATACAAAGTTTTCTTAAGCAATAATATTTAGCAAAAAGTAACATCATCGATATACACATTACATAAATCGAAAACATATATTTGTTACTTAAAGAAACGTCACGAATGCAGACCAACGATCGATATGGACTTTTATTGAAAGAGGATATTTTACAAGTCGTTGCATATATTGATAGAAATGATGGGGGTATAGTAAATGAGTATTCAAGTAGATGTTGCAATTCTCGGTGGTGGACCTGGTGGGTATACTGCCGCTATTCGTGCAGCTCAAATGGGGAAATCAGTAGCTATCGTAGAAATGGACAAGGTTGGCGGTACTTGTCTACATAAAGGATGTATCCCAAGTAAAGCTTTACTACGAAGTGCCGAAGTATATCGAACGTTGTTGAACAGCTCAGAATATGGCATAGATGTAAGTACAGATTTCTCAACTTTTCAATTTAATAATGTTCAACTAAAAAAAGATGAGAAAGTAGAACAATTATTTAAAGGTTTGCAAGGTCTAATGAAACGTCATGGTATTCAAGTGATTAAAGGCAAAGGTCGTGTGGTTGGACCTTCCATTTTCTCACCTCGTAGTGGAACACTTGCGGTTGAATTGCCAGATGGTGAAATGGAGTCTGTTGTAAGTCAAAATCTAATTATTGCGACAGGATCCACTCCTCGTAACTTACCAGGTCTTGAAGCTGATGGAATCACCATATTGAATAGTGATCAAGCTTTAGCGATGGACAAGCTTCCTGAAAGCATGTTAATTGTTGGTGGTGGCGTAATTGGCGTAGAGTGGGCATCATTATTGAATGACTTTGGTGTTCAAGTAACAATCGTAGAACTTGGATCTCGCCTATTGCCAGGTGAAGATACTGAAATTTCATTGGAAATGACGAAGTTACTTGATAAGCGTGGAATTCGCATCATCACTGGTGTGCAACTTGATGTCTCTTCATATAAAGTGATCGATAATCACTTCTCTATTACTGCCACTACAGCTGATGGTAATGTACTACTAGAAGGCAATCAAATGCTCGTTTCCGTTGGTAGAAAAGCTAATTGTCATGAGATTGGCTTAGAAAATACGGATGTTAGAGTTAAAAATGATGTCATTGTAGTAAATGATTATGGTCAAACTAGTGAACCGCATATTTATGCTATTGGTGACTGTATCGGTGGCGTACAACTTGCACATGCTGCAGCACATGAAGGATTGACAGCAATAGATCATATCGCTGGACGTCAAGTTAATGTAGTAGCCGCACATCTAATTCCTCGCTGTATTTACTCATCTCCTGAGGTTGCTTCGTATGGATATACAGAAGCGGCTGCAGTAGCTGCTGGTTTTGAAATTAAGAAAGCTAGGGTACCTTTTGCAGCATTTGGAAAAGCTATTGTATCTGGGCATCCAACAGGATTTGTAAAAGTTATTGCAGATAAGAGTTCAGATGATATTTTAGGCGTTCATATAATTGGCGAACATGCTACTGAGCTCATATCTGAAGCTGCATTATCAGGTTGGATGAACGCAGCGCCTTGGGAAGTAGGAGCAATGGTTCATCCGCATCCTACGTTGTCGGAGGCGATTGGGGAGGCTATGCTTGCAGTAGACGGACGAGCAATCTCCTTTTGATAGGAGAGGAGACTCAAATCTTCCGACTGTGATCACGATGATTATGCTAACGTAGCGTATTCTGCGGCGAAGCTGCCATTCATCGGAAGCCTGTGATGCTCATGTACCAATTAACGTACACTGCGCTTCTCGTTTCCTAGCTTCATGGCATCTTCTTGGTGCTGACAGGCGAAAGATTTGAGCTTTTATTATAAGCCTCGAGCGTTTGATCGCTTGTGTCCACAAGTGTACACGTTGCTGAGTGATTCTGGGTGGATGAGCTTTTATTATAAGCCTCGAGCTTTTGGACGCTTGTGCACACAAGTGTACACATTGCTGAGTAATTCAGGTGGTTGAACGTTTGACCGCTCGTGTACACAAATGTACACATTACTGGTAATGCTGGGAGTGTTTGGTTTCACTCATAGATGTCATTAAACTTTTATTATAAATGTCACATGTTATTTTTTAAAATATAGGAGTATAATAGATATATGACGTGGTATTAGTACCTGGTTATAATTTATATAGAGAAGGAGGAAGATAATATGACAGTATTGTCTTCGTCAGGTCAGCAAGCCAAGCATCATCAATTAGGCATTAGCGAGGAAACCGTTATTGCTATGTATACAAAAATGCTCACAGCAAGGATGTATGATGAGCGGATGATGCTTATGCAGCGAGCTGGTAAAATAAATTTTCACGTATCTGGTATTGGCCAGGAGGTCGCTCAGATCGCAGCTGCATTTGCGCTTGATCGGAACAATGATTATTTTCTTCCTTATTATCGTGACTATGGCTTTGTTCTATCCGTAGGGATGACACTTAAAGAATTATTTCTTTCTGCGTTTGCTAAAGCTGAAGACCCTAATAGTGGTGGTCGTCAAATGCCTGGTCATTTTGGAAGTAAGAAATTACGTATTGTTACTGGATCAAGTCCTGTAACGACGCAAGTTCCTCATGCTGTTGGTTTTGCGCTTGCCGCAAAAATGAATAAGAAACAATTTGTAAGCTTTGTTACATTTGGTGAAGGTTCTAGTAATCAAGGTGATTTCCATGAAGGATGTAACTTTGCTGGTGTACACAAGTTACCTGTAATTTTAATGTGTGAAAATAATCAATATGCGATCTCTGTACCGATACATAAGCAATTAGCAGGTAAAGTATCGGATCGTGCGTTAGGCTATGGTATTCATGGTGAACGTGTTGATGGTAATGATGCATTTGAGGTATATCGAGTTGTGAAAGAAGCAAGAGAGCGTGCAATTGCAGGTGATGGTGCTACTTTGATCGAGGCAATGATGTATCGCATTTCACCACATTCAACTTCTGATAATGATTTAGCATATCGATCCAAGGAAGAAGTCGATCATAATAGAACGCTAGATGGACTTCCGAAATTCAAACAATATATGGTAGATCATGGCTTATGGAATGAAGAGCTAGAAGCCGAATTACGTTCTGAAATTAAGAAACAGCTTGATGAAGCGAGCAGCTATGCAGATAAAGCTCCTTTCCCTACTCCTGAATCAGTTATGGATCATGTATATGCTAATGATAATAAGGGAGGAGTAGAGTAATGGCTAAAATAGATTATATTGAGGCGATTCGTCTCGCGATGAAAGAAGAAATGGAACGAGATGAGAATGTATTCGTTCTTGGAGAAGACGTTGGTGTTAAGGGCGGAGTATTTACAACGACGAAAGGCTTGCATGAGCAGTTTGGTGAACAACGAGTAATTGATACTCCACTATCTGAGTCAGCGATCGCAGGTGTAGCAATCGGTGCAGCAATGTATGGTATGAAGCCAATTGCGGAAATGCAATATTCCGATTTTATGTTCCCAGCAACGAATCAAATTATTAGTGAAGCTGCTAAAATTCGTTATCGTTCTAACAATGATTGGAGTTGTCCGATTGTTATTCGTGCTCCTATCGGTGGTGGTGTATTCGGTGGCTTATATCACTCACAATGTCCCGAATCTGTATTTTTCGGTACACCCGGACTTAAAATTGTAGCACCATATACGCCGTATGATGCAAAGGGTTTGTTGAAAGCTGCTATTCGTGATGAAGATCCTGTATTATACTTCGAGAATAAGAAAAGTTATCGTCTAGTAAGTGGTGAAGTGCCAGATGATGATTATATTGTACCAATTGGTAAAGCGAATGTACTTCGTGAGGGTGATGATATTACTGTTATTAGTTATAGTTTGCCTCTACGCTTTATTGAACAGGCTGCTGCTGAACTGGCTGAAGAAGGTATTAGTACACATATTCTTGATCTTAGAACGATACAACCACTTGATAAAGAAGCTATACTTGAATCAGTTCGTCGTACAGGTAAAGTGTTAATTGTTCATGAAGATAACAAAACAGGTGGCGTTGGTGCTGAAGTAGCAGCAATCATTGCAGAGGAGCTATTATTTGAACTTGATGCTCCAATTATGCGACTATGTGGTCCAGATGTGCCCGCTATGCCAATTAACCCGCCAGGAGAAAAATTCTTCTTGTTGAATGCGGATAAAGTTCGAGAAGCGATGAAGCAATTAGCTGAATTTTAGTTGTTATTAATACAAATATAGAAAAATGCTGAAAATTCGTGCATAGCTTATTTATGACGATTGGAGTTGGAAAAACATGAGTGCAATAACTGAAATTACTTTGCCTCAATTAGCTGAATCTCAAGTAACTGCAACAATTGATCGCTGGTTGAAACAACCTGGAGATATGATCGAAGTATATGAACCTATCTGTGAGATTAACACAGATAAGGTGACTGCTGAGATTCCTTCTACTGTGGCAGGTAAACTAACAAAGATTTTAGTAGGAGCAGGTGAAGATGTACCTGTTGGGACTGTAATTTGCTTAATTGAGACTGAGGGAGAAGCGAGCAATGACGAAGTTGCAGCGGTTTCCACAACACAAACGACTGGAGCAATGAATACTCAGGCCGCAGCGATACAAGTTCAAGGTGATGATTCTATGAGAAATCGTTACTCTCCTGCTGTACAACAACTTGCAGCACAACATGGAATTCAATTAGCAAACGTACAAGGTACGGGAATGGGTGGACGTATTACACGTAAAGATGTACTTGCTTATGTTGCTATGGAAGCTTCTATGGTTCGTACACCGACGCCTCAACAAGAAGCGACTTCTTCACAAGTACGAACTGGTGGTATGCATTTATCTGAATCGCCTCGTCTTCCTAAGATTGAAATTGATGATCCATATTCACAAGGTCGTGGAGAAACTTATATTGATATAACGCCTATCCGTAATGCAATTGCTCGTAACATGCGTCAAAGCGTCAGTGAAATTCCACATGCTTGGACGATGATCGAAGTTGATGTTACGAATCTAGTATTACTCCGCAATAAATATAAAGATGAGTTCAAAAAGCGTGAAGGTGTTAATCTTACATATCTTGCGTTCTTGTTGAAAGCTGCTGTTAATGCGATTCGTGATTTTCCAATTATGAACTCTGTATGGGCGGTAGACAAAATCATCGTGAAACGTGATATTAATATTTCTCTTGCAGTAGGAACAGAAGATTCTGTAATGACACCAGTTATTAAAAACGCTGATCTTAAAAATGTCGCTGGACTTGCGAAGGAAATCGAAGAGCTTGCACGTAAAACTCGTGAAGGTAAACTTTCACTTTCCGATATGCAAGGGGGTACATTTACAATTAATAATACGGGTTCGTTTGGTTCTATATTGTCTTATCCGATTATTAACTATCCACAAGCAGCAATCCTTACTTTTGAATCGATTGTGAAAAAACCAGTAGTTATTAATGATATGATTGCGGTACGTTCTATGGCGAATCTTTGCTTGTCACTCGATCATCGTATACTTGATGGTGTAATCTGCGGTCGTTTCTTGCAACGTGTTAAAGATAATTTAGAAAGCTTTAACCTTGAAAGTTCTATATACTGATATAATGATTGTAGCTTGATACAAAGGAGATACCGTCCATGTCTGAAGCAGCAAAAAATACTGTAAGCAAAATGTTGGATGCTCATTATATCGGTATGCTAGACTACAAAGAAGCTTGGGACCTGCAAAAAGCATACGTGAAAGAAATAGATAAGGGGGAGCGTCCTGAGACGCTGCTCCTTCTTCAGCATCCACCAACCTATACGCTTGGTTCTGATCGTCACCCAGAGCATTTACTACTAGATAAAGATACGTTGATTCAAAGAGGAATTTCTGTCTATGATATTGACCGTGGTGGTGACATCACATATCATGGTCCTGGGCAACTTGTTGGTTATCCGCTACTCTACCTTGATGCTATTGGTCTTGATCTTCACGAATATTTACGAACAGTGGAGCAAGTTGTTATTGATTGGTTAGCTCAATATGGTATAAAAGGTGGAAGGAAATCAGATTATACTGGAGTATGGATTGGTGACGAGAAGATAACCGCGATTGGCGTTAAATTTAATAAAGCTAGGCAGCGTCGCGGCTTTATAACAAGTCATGGTTTTGCACTTAATATCAAGTCAGGAATCGCTGCCGAAGGCTTTAGTGGAATTGTGCCATGCGGAATCGGACAATTTGGAGTTACTTCGTTTAATGATATTACAGGCGGCTCAATGACTGTAGAAGAAGCGGCAGCACAGATAGTGCCGCTGTTCAAACAACGCTTCGGCTTCGCGTAATAAATACTATTGTGCAAGTAAGACTTCGTAGTCGATGTCGAATCGGATACGAGGCGAATCATCGTCATTAAAGCCCGCTTTTTGAACTACATCAATTACAATGAAGGTTCAAAAAGTGGGATTTCGCCAGCCAAGAATATGGAGCGCTACTTGAGGAAGGAGGAAACGCAAGTGTACGTAATTGGTACACGCGTACCGGACTTCCCAAGTTCACTTCATATTCGATGTCGAATATACGACGAAGTCAATCATCGTTATCAAAGTCCGCTTTTTGAAATACATCAATTACAATGAAGGTTCAAAAAGTGGGCTTTAAGAACCAAGAAGATGGAGTGCTACTTGAGGGAGGAGGAAACGCAAATGTACGTAGTTGGTACATGCGTACCGGACTTCCCAAGTTCACTTCATATTCGATGTCGAATATACGACAAAGTCAATCATCGTTATCAAAGTCCGCTTTTTGAACTACATCTATAGGAAGAAAGAGCCGATACCTGCGAATAGTGTAGTAATCAACATAGCAGCTGCAACAATAATTGCAACGATGCGAATAATTTTTTGTTGGCGCATAATAGAGAAAGCTCCTTTCGATGAATAGAATTACATTGATATACTCTATTGTATACGAAAGAGATGGATGGAGGAAACAAAATGGTACAAGAAAAACGTTTAGTAGAGCAATTTATTGATTTGGTTACAGTAGATAGTGAATCAGGTCATGAAGGTGAAATTAGTAAAGTACTTAAGAAACGATTGACGGAGTTAGGCTTGACAGTTACAGAAGACGAAGCAGCAAAAGTGACAGGTCATGAAGCTAACAATTTATTCGCGATTCTTGAAGCGACTGATGATGCTAAGGATCAACCAACGATATTATTTACTTGTCATATGGATACTGTTACTCCAGGTGTAGGCATTAAGCCACAAATTGATGCTGACGGTTACATTAGATCTGATGGAACGACAATACTTGGTAGCGATGATAAAGCAGGAATTGCCGCTCTTTTTGAAGCAATTGAAGCAATTAAGGCTAGTGGAGAATCACATGCAAAAGTGCAAGTTGTAATTACGGTAGGTGAAGAATCAGGCTTATTAGGTGCACGTGCTATTGACCCTGAACGGTTAGAAGCAAGCTATGGTTATGCGTTGGATTCAAATGGTGACATCGGCGATATTGCCGTTGCAGCTCCAACACAATCTCATATCGAAATTGAATTCTATGGTAAGTCTGCACATGCAGGAGTTAGTCCTGAAAAAGGGATTAGTGCGATTCAAGTAGCTGCAAAGGCAATAAGTGAAATGTCATTGGGTAGAATTGACGAGGAAACGACAGCTAATATTGGTCGTTTTGAAGGTGGAGGTCCAACAAATATTGTATGCGACTATGTGAAGCTTATCGCTGAAGCAAGAAGCATCAAGCAAGATAAGCTTGATGCTCAAGTGGAAAGTATGAAACAAGCTGTGGAAAAGACAGCAAAAAAATATGGTGCTACAGCGAAATTCAATAGCAATATCGTATATCCTGCTTATTGCCACGATGCTGATTCGCCGGTAGTTCAATTAGCGAGCGCGGCGATTGAAGCGATGGGTGCTACACCTCGTACATTCCATTCAGGTGGAGGCAGTGATGCCAACGTCTTCAATGGCTTAGGTGTACCTACAGTAAATCTTGCAGTGGGATATGAGCATATTCATACGACCAAGGAGCAAATAAAAGTAGAATATCTTGTACAAACGGCACAATTAGTCGTAGAAATCTTGAAAAAATCCGCTACTTTCAAAATTTAAATATTAAGACTCCAAATTGCCAAGAGTTATGCGCATCTCAGGTCGATTAGCTGTATATTGAGCTAATGTACAATTGCCATATTGACTCTTGGCAATTCCGTTTAAAGCTATTTGAATATGCTTTGCTTTTCCTGAAAGCATAAGTTTGTTCTTATTTATCATTTGTTTCAAATTCACTCATCTCCTTAGTCTTTATAAATGAGACTATGAAAATGGTTGTTACATTATGACAACTTGTCTTTTTTTACATTAAATATTGGCTTAGCTTACTTATGATCGGAGGAAAACAAAAATGAAGGAAAAAAATAATAAAGCAATATGGAATGAGCCTACAATTTCAACAGAACACATTTTCAAAGGGAAAGTAATCAGTCTTCAAGTAGATACAGTTGCTTTGCCTGATGGCAGAACGGCGACTCGTGAAATAGTGAAACATCCTGGTGCTGCTGCTGTAGTAGCGATTCACAATGGAAAATTAATTGTAGTTGAACAATATCGTAAGCCACTAGGTAAAACTCAAATTGAGATACCAGCAGGAAAGCTTGATCCCATGGAAGAGCCTATCGTTGCAGCGGCTCGTGAATTAGAAGAGGAAACTGGCTATGTTGCTCATAATCTACAATTATTACATCAATATTACACTTCACCTGGTTTTGCAGATGAAATTTTATATACGTATTTCACTAATGAGGTTACGATTGGACAACAACATCTCGATGAAGAT
Source organism: Candidatus Pristimantibacillus lignocellulolyticus (assembly GCA_023639215.1). Classification (NCBI taxonomy): domain Bacteria; kingdom Bacillati; phylum Bacillota; class Bacilli; order Caryophanales; family Paenibacillaceae; genus Pristimantibacillus (SeqCode); species Pristimantibacillus lignocellulolyticus (SeqCode). Next base: position 4,727,023 of record CP097899.1, on the reverse strand, counting down.
GAGGATGTCATTGTGAGATTAATCACAATTGAAGAGGCGGATGCTTATATTGCTACTGGTGATATTAGTGATGCAAAAACACTTTTAGCCGTTAATGCATGGAAGTTGTTGCAACGAACAGGCTCACTTACTTAAGTAATTAGAATCAACTAATATAGCATAAACTCTATTAATCTAGCATATGTTTTGAAGACATAAGTTAGATTGAAAGGGTGATATGATGTTGAAAAGTAATATGATGAAATGGGTCTACCTTGGAGTAGTAATGTTTGCTGGAGCAGTCTTTGGCAGTTTATTTATACAGGTGTTGCCGAGCGAACAACAGATAGGACTTGGTAATGAGATTGCTTTATATATGAATTGGATAAAACAAAATAGTGATATAAATAGTTCATATTTGTTTTGGGATACATTTTTCGGCTACTTTAAATGGGTCGCATTACTATTCATTCTTGGAATTACTGTGGTAGGTGTTCCGATCATTATTGTTTTGAATTTTTTAAAGGGTTTTCTGCTTGGATGCAGTATTCATTTCGTTGTGCAAATGTTCGGTGCACAAGGTGTTTTGTTAAGTCTTGTCACAGTAATTCCACATAATGTCGTAGCTGTTCCTGCTATACTGATTCTAAGCTCAGCTGCGATTGGGTTTTCAACTTTTTTAGTGAAAAAGCGATTAATATTACATGATGGTAATGCGGGTAATGTGAGAGAGGCACTTATTTCTTATAGTGCTGTAGCAATGTCCATGCTTGTATTACTTGCTGTGGCAGCGTTTATAGAAGTATATGTATCACCTCAAATGATGGAATGGTATTTGGTGCAATTGCCAATGTAAGACAAACGTTTAAATAACTTTGAAAAAGTTTGACTTATATCGCTTTATACTAATATAATAAAAGCAGATTTTAGTAGGAAGTAATGGTAGGAGGAGAGAGATGGAAGCCCAGATTGGAAATATTAAACAACAATTACAAGATAAGGGCTATAAGTTGACTCCACAGCGAGAAGCCACCCTTCGTATTCTACTAGAAAATGAGGAAGATCATCTTAGCGCAGAGGATGTATTTTTACTCGTAAAGGGGATAGCTCCTGAAATTGGACTAGCGACTGTTTACCGGACATTGGAGCTTTTGACAGAGCTGCATGTAGTTGAGAAGATTAACTTCGGAGATGGCGTTGCTCGTTACGATCTTAGAGGCGATACGAATCATCATCATCATCATCATCTCATTTGTATTCAATGTGGTACGATGAGTGAAATTAAGGATGACTGGCTATTACCGCTTGAGGAACGATTGTTCGCACAACTAGGTTTTGAAACAGTAGATCATAGATTAGATTTTCATGGCGTTTGCCGTAGCTGTCGTGATTTAAACGAAAATAAACAATAATTGGTCCTGCTCATCCATGTAATTGGTTGCAGGCCTTTTTTCATAATGAGGCAATTAGACATCATATTTTGCTGTAATCCAACATACTACTTTAAAATGCATGTACATATTTTATGTATCTACTTTTGAAGCTACTTTTCATATGTGAGTATAAAAAGTTTTAGGAGGTATGTTGATGGTTATTATGAAGGATATGATACATAAACTGCTTTTCTTTTTTTTGTTCATCGTATTACTCGTTATAGTTGCAACTGCTTATCAATGGGTACAGCAACTGATTCAACCAAATACTCATTACCAAAAACCGATTGGAAACGCAGTGAAAGTATTCGATAGTTCGTCACAATATATTGATAAAAGTTCTATGCCAGATCGTTTAGTTTGGTTTTTGTGGTATGGAGAATAGAAAATAGGTAATGATATACCTCGTAAAAGTCAATGCTTTCGAAGTACTTTTCATTTGCGAGAAGTGTAATAGAGATTTTAAATGAAAAGTTTAAGGAGTGGGAGGATGTACGAGCAGTTACATCAATACTTAAAAGTTTTACAACAAGAACGTAAGCTAACGACAAACTCCTATCAGTCATATGAAAGAGATCTGTTAAAATTTACTGGCTATCTTGAAGGTGAAGGTGTAAAGGGATGGACAAGCGTACATAAGCATCATACTTTGAAGTATATGATGCAGTTGAAAGAAGCGGATCTTAAGCCAGCCACTATTGCTAGACATGTGGTATCCATCCGTGCCCTTTTCCACTATCTTATTATTCATGATTTCATCTCACATGACCCTTCCATATTTATAGAAGCCCCAAAACTCGAGAAAAAAGTGCCGCAAATAATATCGCAAGAAGATACGAATCGCTTGCTTCAAGTACCTGACTTGTCAACTGCAGTAGGTATTCGTGATAAAGCCATGTTAGAGCTGCTGTATGCTACAGGTATTAGAGTAACAGAATTAGTTTCTCTGAATGTAGATCATGTTCATCTATCTCTAGGATTTATCCAAGTAATAAGTCCAAGCCAGAAAGAGCGGTTTGTACCTTTTGGCAATTACGCCAAAGAAGCCATTGAGGCTTATTTGGAACATGGTAGAGCTCAATTAGCGGTAGAGAGTACGCAACAAGAAGTGTTATTTCTCAATCATCATGGTGGGCGAATAACAAGGCAAGGCTTCTGGAAAATTATTAAAAAATACGCCCTTGAAGCGGGTGTGTCAGAAGAGATTACACCTCATACGTTGAGACACTCTGTTGCTGCTCATTTACTGGAAAATGGTGCTGATGTAAGAGCGGTACAAGAAATTCTCGGGCATGTCGATATTACTTCGACGATGAAATACACTTCAATCGCTAAGTCGAAAATGAAGGATGTATACAGTAGCTCACACCCAAGAGCCTAAGATGCGAAATGTTACTTGTCATTTGCATGACTACACAAAAAAATTAGTAATACTTCCGAAGAGACTTTTTGTTGCTAAGAAGTCAACCATGAAGATACAAAAAGTTTAGTATATGCTTCCGAAGTGACTTTTTGTTGCTAAGAAGTCAACCATGTAGACACAAAAAGTTTAGTATATGCTTCCGAAGTGACTTTTTGTTGCTAAGAAGTCAACCATGAAGATACAAAAAGTTTAGTATATGCTTCCGAAGTGACTTTTTGTTGCTAAGAAGTCAACCATGAAGATACAAAAAGTTTAGGAGTGATCATATGAAGTTTGATCGAATTGCTGTCGTTGTATTGGATAGTGTAGGTATTGGTGAATTACCAGATGCTGATCAATTTGGTGATGTAGGAAGTCATACTCTTGGTCATATCGCTCGTGAATATCCGGCACTTAATCTACCTCATCTTAGAGCGTTAGGGTTGGATCGAATTGCACCTATTCACGAATGGAAGCCAGATTCAACGAAGAAGCCTCAAGCCTATTATGGAAAGATGGCAGAAGCTTCAGTCGGCAAAGATACAATGACTGGTCATTGGGAAATCATGGGGCTACTTATTGAGACTCCTTTTCAAACTTTCCCTGATGGGTTTCCAGAAGAGTTAATTGAGCAGTTTGAGACTCGTACTGGCAGAAAAGTGATTGGAAATAAACCTGCCAGTGGTACGGAGATTTTAGATGAGCTTGGCGAAGAGCAAATGAAGAGTGGTGCTTGGATTGTATATACAAGTGCAGATAGTGTATTCCAGTTAGCAGCCCATGAGGAAATTATTCCACTGGAGGAACTGTATAAAGCTTGTGAAATTGCTCGCGAATTAACGATGGAAGATCGCTTCTCTGTAGGACGAGTTATTGCTAGACCTTATGTTGGTTCACCAGGAGATTTCAAGCGTACACCTCATCGACATGATTATGCTTTGAAACCACCGCAAAGAACAGTACTTAACGAATTGCAAGATGGTGGTTTTGAGACGATCTCTGTTGGGAAAATCTATGATATATTTGATAGTGAGGGAATCAATCAATCCAATCCTTCGAAAAGCAATGAAGAGGGGATTCAACAAACGATTGAACTTTTGAAAACAAAATTTAATGGTTTCTTATTTACGAATCTCGTTGATTTCGATTCTCTGTACGGTCATCGTCGTGATCCAATCGGTTATGGCAAAGCATTAGAACAATTTGATGAAGCTTTACCTGCAATGATGGAGCAAATAGGCGAACGTGATCTATTGATTATTACTGCTGACCACGGTAATGATCCTACTCACCCTGGAACGGATCATACTCGTGAATATGTTCCTATCTTGTTGTATAGTCCGTCCTTGAAAGATCCTCAACAACTTGAGACGAGATCGACATTTGCAGATTTAGGAGCTACAATCGCGGATAATTTCGAAGTAGCGGCACCGCCGACAGGAAATAGCTTCTTGTCTCTACTTCAATAATAGAGGTAGTTCAAAAAGCGGACTCTGATAACGATGTGATGAGCTATAGGTTATTCAAAGTAACGTAGGACAAGTAGTCACATTAGAATAGTGAATATAATTTAGGGGGAATTAAGATGAGTACAATTACTGCAAGTCAGCAAATTAAAGAAGCAGCACAATATATTGCAGAGCAAATAAATGTAATGCCGGAGATTGGTCTTATCCTTGGATCAGGGTTAGGTGTGTTAGGAGATCATATTGATAGCGCAACAGTAATTTCTTATGAAGATATTCCTCATTTTCCTGTATCTACGGTTGAAGGTCATGCCGGTGAATTAATGATTGGAACCATTGCAGGAAAAACAGTTGTACTTATGCGTGGTCGTTTCCATATGTACGAAGGATATTCACCAGAAGTAACGGCGTTTCCAGTTAGAGTGATGAAAGCATTAGGTGTCAAATCTCTAATTGTAACAAATGCAGCTGGTGGTATTAATTTAGAGTTTGCATCAGGTAATCTAATGTTAATCTCAGATCATTTGAATCTAACAGGTAAAAATCCGTTGATCGGAGCTAATGACGCTGATCTAGGTGCAAGGTTCCCAGATATGTCTGAAGCGTATAGTAAACGTTTGAGAGAGATTGCAAAAAATGTGGCATCTGAAAAAGGAATAGGGCTTGTTGAAGGTGTATATGCTGGATTACTTGGTCCATCCTACGAAACACCCGCTGAGATTAGAATGTTACGAATCATTGGTGCTGATGCAGTAGGAATGTCAACGGTTGCTGAAGTTATTGCAGCTCGACATAGTGGAATTGAAGTTGTCGGTATTTCGTGTATTAGTAATATGGCAGCAGGTATATTGGATCAACCATTGTCGCATGTGGAAGTTATGGAAACGACTGATCGAGTTAAATCGCAATTTTTAGAGCTAGTTACGTCATTAATCGCCAAAATCTAATAAAACTGTCACAATGTTGTCACAATTGAACTGACGGATTGTGACAACATTCGAAAATCACTTCGTCGTATAATGTCTTAGTAGTCTGCGTAAAACAAGTTATTATGAAGAAGGATGGTTAGACAAGTGATAGACAGTCAGCTTAATGTGAAAATTGAATTTCTCCGCAAACAGATGGAAATTACAGCAAGCCAACGAGGTAGCTTGCTACATCATGATGTTATTGTACTTAGTCAAACTCTTGATGAATACATCATGAAGGCGCAATATAGTCATGCGAGTTATCCGTTGTTAACCTGTGCTTTGTAAAGTTGTTTGAAGAGTTTTCTAAATTTCATGAATCTGATAAGAAACATAATCGATATTTAATCTAATATTTTATTGAGACAGCATTGCTACCGTATTATGTTTCTTACACTACAATTACAGATGCTCTTGTATAGAAATGTACTTTGAGCTTCTTATTCTAAGAGATATAGCTTTGTAATCGCTAATTACACTTATGACTTCAACTGATCGCGAGGACATATTCAAAATTCACTAGCATACTTAATGGAGGTAACTCATGAGAGCAGTAGATTTTATACAGAAGAAGCGCGATGGAAAAGAGTTATCTACTCAAGAAATTAATGAATGGATTGAGCAGTATTGTCTAGGTAACATTCCGGATTACCAGATGTCTGCATGGACGATGGCCGTTTATTTTAATGGAATGACGCCTAGAGAAGTAGCGGATTTGACTTTAGCTATGGCGAGCTCAGGAGATCAAATTGACTTGTCAGCGATCAATGGCGTGAAGGTAGACAAGCATTCTACTGGTGGAGTCGGTGATAAAACTAGTCTAATTCTAGCTCCACTTGTTGCAGCGTTAGGAGTTCCAGTTGCGAAAATGTCTGGTAGAGGTCTTGGTCATACTGGAGGTACTGTTGATAAGCTAGAATCTATAGCTGGTTTCCACACGGAACGCACTCAACAACAATTTGTTGATCAAGTGAATAAGATAGGCGTATCTATTATTGGTCAAAGTGGTGATTTGGCACCAGCAGACAAACAATTGTATGCACTTCGTGATGTTACTGCAACAGTTGAATCGATTCCGCTTATATCAAGCTCTATTATGAGTAAGAAGATTGCTGCAGGTGCAGATGCTATTGTGCTTGATGTAAAGACAGGCAACGGGGCTTTTATGAAAACGCTAGAAGAGTCAATCGAATTAGCACAGATGATGGTTAGTATTGGAACGGAAGTTGGTCGTGATACAGCGGCAGTCATAAGTGATATGGATCAGCCATTAGGATTTGCCATCGGTAATGCGCTTGAAGTCGAAGAAGCGATAGTTACACTACAAGGTAAAGGACCTACTGATCTTACTGAACTCTGCATCACACTTGCTGCACATATGGTTGTATTGGGTCAACAGGCTAATAGTTATGAAGAAGCTAGAGATGTTGTAGTAGAGTGCTTACGAAGCGGTAAGGCATTACTTAAGTTACAAGAGCTAGTGGAAGCTCAGGGTGGAGATGGATCAATTATTTATGATGTGAATAAACTACCTCAGGCATCTAAACTGTACGATGTGAAGAGCCAACATTCAGGTTATGTAAATGCGATAGGTGCTGAGCAACTAGGAATTGCGGCGATGAAACTAGGTGCTGGTCGAGCTACTAAGGAAGAGTCGATTGATCATGCAGTTGGAATTGTACTCCAAAAGAAGGTAGGAGACGCCGTGCGGCAAGGTGAAGTGCTAGCGACACTACATGTGAATAAAGAATTGGACGAGCACTCAGAGCCGGTCATGATGGTTCATAGCGCTTATCATATTAGTGAGCAGAATCCACAATTACGTCCTCTCTTAATGGCGATTGTGACAAAAGATGGAGTGACTACATTGTAGAGCACACTAAAATATTGAAGCCTGTAAAGTGGTAGCGATAAGCTATTGCTTTGCAGGCTTTTTTGATTTTGTAAGTTCATTATTGTTTCTTCAATTTTTTGTATATCTATTTTCTACTAGTTGAAACTCTAAATACGATTCAACTTACATAACTTGTCGCTACTCACAAAGATGAATACTACTATGGATGGAATAATTTTTAATATATTCGTCAACAATGACTAAGTAAGTGAGACAACTAATGAAGACTGTTTTCATTATGTCTAGAAGAACAGCTAATTAGGTTTATGTTTCCGAAGTAACTTTTCGTTACAAGGAAGCTTCTCAAGAAAATACGAAAAGTTTGTAGGAGGGACATAAGTTGAAAAAAATAGTATTGATGTTGGTATTAACTTGCCTCATTTCGTCCAGTTATTCTGGAGCAACGATTGACGCGCTTACGCTATCATCTGAAGAGGTAGAAACAATTGAAACGAACTCTAATGTTGGACCAACACTTGCACTAAACGCTGCTTCAGCAGTATTAATAGATGCAGATAGCGGCACCATTATTTTTGAGAAAAATAGTAACGAAAAACTACCTCCTGCGAGCATTACGAAAGTAATGACGATGCTACTAGTTATGGAAGCAGTCGGTCAAGGGAAGATGAAATTAACAGATATGGTTCGTACAAGTGCAAACGCAGCGTCTATGGGAGGATCACAAATCTTTCTTGAAGAAGGCGAAGAAATGTCTGTAGAAGAGATGCTAAAAGGTGTAGCTATGGCATCTGGAAATGATGCTTCAGTTGCTTTAGCTGAAAAGTTAGGTGGAACAGAAGAGGAGTTCGTCAAGCTAATGAACGAACGTGCCAAGCAACTTGGTATGAATAACACTCATTTCATGAACTCTAATGGGTTACCGGTAGAGAATCATTACTCTTCCGCTTATGATATCGCATTAGTATCGCGTGAATTAATGAAATATGATTTAATCAGGCAGTTTACAGGGAAGTACCAAGATTATCTTCGTAAAGATTCCGAAAAACCGTTCTGGCTTGTAAATACGAATAAATTGGTACGTTTCTATCCAGGTGCGGATGGTGTTAAAACTGGTTATACCAGCGAAGCGAAGTTCTGTTTGTCAGCATCTGCAGCTCGTGATGGAATGCGGGTAATCGCAGTTGTTATGGGAGCACCTAATACAAAAGTAAGAAACTCCGATGTTTCACAAATGATGGATTACGCTTTTGCACAGTATAGTAATCATGTCGTTATAGAAAAGGGAGCAACGATTGGTTCGCTTGAGATTGAAAAAGGAATGGAGAGCAGAGTTGATCTTGCTGCAGAGCAACCTTTCTCGATTCTTATTAAACGAGGTAGTGATACTTCAAAAATTCACTATGAAGTTGATATGGATAAATCAATAAAAGCACCGATTGTTGCGGGCCAACCGATTGGGAAGTTAACTATTTATCAAGGTGAACAAGCGATGAAAGAATTTGAATTGCTAGCACCACGAACGGTTGAGAAAGTAAACTGGTTCCGCTTATTAAAACGTTCCACGCAGAGCTTATTTAAGTAAGATCATGTGAAGTATTTGTCGGCAATTGACCGTTTTCTTCTAGTTTTGTCACGGTGCAGGAATTAACAATGCAGATGTGGAATGATTCTCTATTCGCCAAAAAGCAGCTAGTTTTATTTGACACAAATATAACGATGAGGAGCTGAGCGATGGATGTCATTGCGCACAGAAGTAGTACACAATCGAAATGTTGTCATTGTACGCCTAACCGGAGAACTAGATCATCATACTTCTGAGGATGTTCGACTAAAGCTGGATGAAGTGCTTTTGAAGGAGAATTCACATCATATGGTGATGAATTTAGAAACATTAACCTTCATGGACAGTTCAGGTATTGGCGTACTGCTCGGTCGTTACAAGCAGTTGAAGAATAGGGGCGGAAAATTAATTCTTTGTCATATTGATTCACCAGTACACAAGCTGTTAGAGCTATCTGGTTTATTCAAAATTATCGATGTATATGACGATGAGGTTCGCGCACTTTCTAGCTTGGAGGTGGTATCATGAACGCGGGAAATAAAATGAGACTAGTATTTAGTGCTAGATCTGAGAATGAATCGCTCTCTCGTATTGCAATTGCTGCATTTGCCAGTCAACTAGATCCTACATTAGAAGAATTAAATGATTTAAAAACAGTTGTATCTGAAGCAGTAACAAACTGCATTATTCACGGATATGATAATGATCCAAGTCAAGAAGTAGAGATTAATGCAAGTATTGAAAATGATCGAATCATCATCGAAATTAGTGATAGTGGTAAAGGGATAGAAGATATGGAACTTGCACGTCAACCTTTATTCACTACATTATCTGATGGAGAACGTGCTGGAATGGGTTTTACGATTATGGAGAATTTTATGGATCATTTCGAAGCATCAAGCACTGTCGGCGGTGGAACTCGTATTATAATGACGAAGCGCATTGAATCAAAAAAAGCGCTCTATTACTAGAGCATAGGGGTTGAACCTCATGAAAGTCGATTTTAAGCAAACGGGCCAACCGTATTTGGAAGATTCTGAGGTGAAGCGATTAATCGCCTTAAGCCAATCAGGTGATATGGAAGCGCGAGATCGTCTTGTTAACTCAAATATTAGGCTTGTCTGGTCAGTCGTGCAGCGCTTTATGAATCGAGGATATGAGCCAGAGGATCTATTTCAAATCGGATGCATTGGACTGCTCAAGTCTGTAGATAAATTTGATTTATCTTATGATGTAAAGTTTTCTACATATGCAGTTCCAATGATTATTGGTGAGATTCAACGTTTCTTACGTGATGATGGAACACTCAAGGTTAGCCGATCCTTGAAAGAAACCGCCAATAAGGTACGTAAAATGAAAGATGAACTTTCCAAAACAATGGGAAGATTACCGACTATTTCTGAAGTTGCGGAACGATTGGGGATTACGCCTGAGGACGTTATCTTCGCTCAGGAGGCTAACAAGCCACCAACATCCATTCATGAAACAGTTTTTGAAAATGACGGTGATCCAATTACGCTCATGGATCAGATTGCAGATGATTCGCAAGATAAATGGTTCGATAAATTAGCGTTAACAGAGGCGATTGGTGGACTAAGTGAGCGTGAACGTATGATTGTATATTTGCGCTATTATCGCGATAAGACACAATCAGAAGTTGCCAATCGACTCGGTATTTCTCAAGTGCAGGTGTCACGTCTTGAGAAGAAAATATTACAACTTATTAAAGAACAGATTGCCTTATAGTGTAAATACTACAACTTATAAGTTATCTGATTTTAATGAAGTAAATTAGAGGATCCGGAATTTTTTATTCCGGATCCTTTTTATATTCAGTAGTCCCTTTTAAACCATCATTAGTACTAAAGAAGGTTGCCTAATGGCTACCCTCTCTATTAGTATAGAAAGAACGATCAATTTTGGAGGGTCTCCCGATGACGAATGAAATGACAGCAAACCTATCCCTTAATGAAGCGACACTCCAATTTGTAAATTATTATGCTGAAAATGAATTGGATACTATAGAAATTCAAACCCACAACTTGCAGGAGTTATTCCGAAGCTCAGCTTATTACAATAAACGTTACGAAAGTGATAATAAATTAGCTGTGGGTAAAGCAATCAGTTATGCTTTGGATCGTTCAGAGCATTGGAAAAGAGTAAGGGTTGGACTATATAGAAACATAATAATTGCAAATAATGAACCTTCGGTTGAGGTTGAAGAAGATATAATTTCAGAAGAAGAGATAACAAAACCACTTAACCTACCAAGTACTGATTTTAGGAATGGATTAATTGAGTTCCTTACGTCTCAATTGTTTGATTTATTGAAGATTCATATGAATTCGAATGACATCTATAACGGGAAATATAGAATGAGTGCCAACGAAATAAGTTCCAAGCTTTATTCCTTAACGGAGAGTTATTATAAGAAACAGAAACTTCCTTATCAACACTATAAAATGGGAGATTATATTAGTGAAGAAGCAATGATGTTTGCTGGACTCAAAGGCTCGAAGAAGAAACTTGTCTTCGAATATATGGTTCCGAAAAATCTCTACATAAATGAGTTTATTAAGTTAACTTCTGATAATGAGATTACACCTTCAATAATTCAAGATAGACTACAGCGATATTATTATATTTGTATTGTTTCAGTGGCTGAGTACGAACGATTGAACCCATTTGTCATGGGTGAAGGATGGGATGGACGCAATCCATTTTATCGATATGAACAATCAGGTATTCGCTATGTGGAGCAAGAGCGATAAATGGAATATGAAAATGATAATTGACTTCAATCTATAAATGGGCGGACTTTGGATAATCAAATCAATGAGACTTCATATACGTATCAAGTAACTGTCCATGGATATAGAAACGAAAGTAAGTGCCTACTATAAAAAAATCTAGACTGTCAATGAACCAGTTGTTAACTAGTTCACTGACAGTTTTTTTATGTTTAAACATTTATTTCATTATGTTGAAATGATCTTTTTTTCAATAAATAGAGTAGGAAAGCTACAATTGCAAATACTACATATGATCTAACCATATTTGGATTAAAAAGAGGTGTGACTAGTATGGACACGGAGAAAAATACACTCTATTTGCGCTTGAAACGTAGAATTAGCATTCGTCAGCAAGAGAGTGTGAAACTATCTGATGCAGCGCATATTCTTGTTGGTGATAAAGAAATAGATGCTCAACTTTCTGAGTTAATTCTATATAAGCACAATCTTAAAGATGGAAACCGAGTAGTTATCGATCTTCTGCAAATTATTGAGAAGGTAAAACAACGATGGCCGACGATGTCAATTGATGTGTACGGTGATCCCCAAGTATTAGTGATGATTTCAAGTGACGAGAAAAAACCTCGCTACATATTACTTGTCGTTTGTTGGTTACTGCTATTCTTCGGATCTGGATTAGCACTTATGAACTTTCACTCGGATGTTAATATGAGGGATACACATATCCGAATTGTAGAGCTAATTACCGGTAAACGTGAAGATCATCCACTTTGGTTTCAAATTCCTTATTCGGTGGGGGTAGGAGCCGGGATGATATTGTTTTTCAATCATATTTTCCGTAAGAAGTTTAATGAGGAACCGAATCCACTTGAAGTAGAAATGTATATGTATCAAGAGAATGTTAATACATATGTGATCGCAGAGGAAATAAGGAATCGACAAGATAAGGAGAAAAGTTCGGTAGGAGAGGAAGGATATGATTGAGTTTTTACAAATTGGTTTTATTATGTTCCTTGCGCTTTCTGGCGGGATTGTTGTCGGGACAAGCTTTGTAGCTTTACTCGTTATTTTTGATCTTATTCCAAGACTTGCTCAGTTAACGAATAGCTATCACCTCTCATTTTGTTTTGAGTCCGCCTTAATAGGTGGAGCGCTTTATTTTACAGTAACAGATTTTTTGAATATCCAACTAAATTTACCGTTACCGCCTATAACCAGCTTCATTGGGTTACTAGATGGAATGTTTGTAGGAATGTTGGCAGCTGCACTAACAGAAGTGATGAACGTGCTTCCGATTATAGCCAAACGTCTGAGTTTATCACGGGCTATGGTTGCATTAGTGATGGCTATGGTCATTGGAAAAACGGTAGGTTCCTTTTTTGATTGGCTAATCTTCCAGTGGTAACTTTGAATCTCTATATGAATGCTAATCTAAATATATTTAAAAGGAGTGTATAGTAATGACCTACGAAAATCAGGAGGAAAATCATAAGCAAGCGGGAAACGATCCGATACCACCATCCAATCAGTTCTTAAATGATGGATTACTTTATGATCAATTCTTTTCACATCAGCAAAGTATAGATGATGAAAGCATGTTTGAAGGAGAAGATGAAAGTCACCATTTAAGTCATATGAAGCGTCAGAAGCAGACAGCTCCTGTAGAACCCATTCCATCAAAAATAGAAGATATTCTCATTCGACTTGAAGCCGAAATTGGTTACAAAAAAAGTTTTGATGTATCTGTTAGAGAGATGACAATTGGCAATACTCGCATTGCAATGCTTTGTGTTAGTGGACTAGTTAACTCCGGTATAATGCTTGAAATATTGAAAAGGCTAACTTTTCTTGAAGCGAAAGATTTGGGTTATGATGCATTACATAGCTTTTTCACATACTATGTGCCATCGGCTCAAGTGCGAAAAGAAGAAGATTGGAATTTGATGATTGCAAGTGTGCTTGGTGGTGAGTGCGCATTATTTATAGACAATCAGCCAATTGCATTATTGATTGAAGTGCGTAATTTTCCGGCGCGTGGTTTAGCTGAGCCTTCATTAGAGAAAGTTGTTCGTGGAAGTAGAGATGGTTTTATTGAAACATTGATGGTTAATATTTCACTCGTCAGACGACGGTTGAAAGATCCTATGCTTAGGTATGAACTTTTGCGAGTTGGTACTAGAACGAAAACGGATGTCTGCATCGCTTATATTGATGATCTTGTTGATAAAACGTTGTTAGCATCCATCAAAGAAAAAATAGAAGCTGTTCGTATTGATGGATTACCATTAGCAGATAAGCAATTGGAGGAAGTGACGATAAATCGAGCTTGGAATCCATTTCCGCTTGTACGTTACTCAGAACGTCCAGATACAGTTGCTTCTCACTTGCTAGAAGGTGCTGTAGCAGTGTTTGTAGATACTTCACCTAGTGTAATGACGATGCCAACTACTTACGCTGACTTGATGCAGCATGCCGAGGAGAACCGTCAAACGCCATTCGTAGGTACATATTTACGTTGGGTAAGGTTTATTGGCATATTAATGTCATTAATGTTGTTGCCACTATGGTTATTATTTGTGTTGCATCCAGAATATCGACCAGATTTTCTTGCTTTTGTTGGTCCGAAAGAAACAGGTGAAATTCCGATTGTCATCCAATTTATCATTGCTGAAATTGGTGTTGATCTATTGCGAATGGCATCCGTACATACTCCAACGTCACTCGCAACTGCGATGTCACTTGTTGCTGCTATTCTCATAGGAGATATTGCTGTACAAACAGGGCTATTTGTTAATGAAGTAATCCTTTATATGGCTATTGCAGCAGTAGGAATGTTTGCTACGCCGAGCTATGAGCTAGGGCTTGCTAATCGATTAATTCGCTTATTATTAATTGTTACCGTATCGATATTTGGCTTAACAGGACTGGTGGTGCCTGTAACGATAATCATTGTAGCATTAGCGATGGAACGCTCTGTAAATCGTCCATACCTGTGGCCGTTTATTCCTTTTGACCTAAAATCGGTAATAAATATTTTAATTCGGAAGCCAATGTTGTATAATCGGACCAGGCCAAATATCATGAGACCACAACAATATGATCGTATGCCAAATGAGGATGAGCACTGAAAAATACAAACTTCATGTGTAAATATCCATTTCTTATTGCTTACGATATGAGTTATACTGTGAGAAATGATGAATAATGGTCTATCTTTCAGTGATAGAGGAAAGCAGAGGGGAATTTATGTATTTACATGGTACTAGTAAAGTAAATGATAATGGTCACTTGGAAATTGGTGGAGTTGATGTTGCCAATCTTGCAAGTGAATTTGGTACTCCACTATATATAGTTGATGAAGCTTTAGTTAGACAACGCGCACGTGAATATGTAGATGCATTCACAGCTACAGGGTTGAAATTTCAAGTTGCTTACGCGAGTAAAGCATTTTCTGTAAAAGCAATGTGTATATTAGCTGAGCAAGAAAACTTGTCTCTAGACGTTGTTTCTGACGGTGAATTATATACTGCACTGGAAGCGGGTTTCCCTGCTGAACGTATTCACTTCCACGGTAATAACAAAACTGACGAAGAAATCAATATGGCTCTTGAAGTTGGAATTGGTTGTTTCGTAGTTGATAATTTTATTGAGTTACACGTACTTAATGATCTTGCAGCACAAAAAAATAAAGTAGTGAATGTGCTACTTCGTGTTACTCCAGGTGTTGAAGCACATACACATGATTATATTTCAACTGGTCAACAAGATTCTAAATTCGGCTTTGATCTTGGTAATGGATCTGCAAGGGAAGCAATTATCCAAGCTAATGATTTAGCTAACATAAACTTATTGGGTGTACACTCCCATATCGGATCTCAAATTTTCGAAGTTGAAGGTTTCCGTATGGCTGTTGAAAAAATTACGAAATTTGCAGTTGCAATTCGTGATGAATTTAACATTCATTTCACTGTAATTAACGTGGGTGGTGGCTTTGGTATTCGTTATGTTGAAGGAGATTCTCCACTTCCAATTAGTGAATATGTCAATGCGATTGCAGATGCGATTAAAACGAATTTTACAGAAGCAAACTATGCTTGGCCTGAAATATGGACTGAACCAGGTCGTAGTATGGTTGGTGATGCTGGTACAACGTTGTATACAGTTGGTACAAGCAAAAACATTCCTGGCGTACGTAAATATGTAGCGGTTGATGGTGGTATGACGGATAATCCTCGTCCAGCACTTTATCAATCTCAATATGAAGCGGTATTAGCTAATCGTGCGAATGAAGAAGCTACAGAAGTAGTTTCAATTGCTGGTAAATGTTGCGAGAGTGGCGATATGTTGATCTGGGATGTTAATCTTCCAGAATCAAAAACTGGTGATCTACTAGCTGTATTCTGTACAGGTGCGTACAACTATGCAATGGCAAGTAACTACAATCGAATTCGTCGCCCAGCTGTAGTATTTGTAAAAGATGGTCAAGCAGATTTAGTTGTTAAACGCGAATCTTTGGAAAATATTGTGTGCAATGATGTCGTTCCTGCACGTCTACAAAAATCTACACTTGCGAAATAGGCTTAAAATTGGTAACGTAATGTTATCTCAAAGATGAAAGGTAGATGTCAAAATGGCAAAACAAGCAAAAATTAAATTAGCTGAAGGTGGAGAAGTTGTAATCGACTTATTCGACCAAGACGCTCCAAATACTGTTGCAAACTTCGAAAAACTTGCATCTGATGGATTTTATAACGGTTTAACTTACCACCGTGTTATTCCAGGTTTCGTAGCTCAAGGTGGTTGCCCAGACGGTCGTGGTACTGGTGGTCCAGGTTACACAATTAATTGTGAAATCAATCCTAACAAACATGAGCGCGGTTCACTTGCGATGGCACATGCTGGTCGCAATACTGGTGGTAGCCAATTCTACATTTGTTATCAAGCTCAACCACATTTAGATGGACAACATACTGTTTTCGGTAAAGTTGTTTCAGGTATGGAATTGGTAGACGCATTGTCAAATGGTTCTAAAATGGAATCAGTTGAAGTTTACGAAGTTTAATATTACAATTAATTCAATTGAATAGTAGTATGCTTACCTTCGGGGGTCGGGTGAAATTCCCAACCGGCGGTGATCACACTATGAAGTGAGTTTCACTTCATAGTGTGTAAGTCCGCGACCCAATCTAATTATGGCGACATAATGGATTGGCTGATCTAGTGTGAATCTAGAACCGACAGTAAAGTCTGGATGGGAGAAGGAGAAGCTTCAATATATCTTTGTGATGAGGTATACTTTTTTGAGTATAATCATCATACAAGGTCTATTTGAATTCGCTTTTTAAGGAATTCGTACATTGAGAGATGTCTATGAAGCATTGTGTCAATTTGATGCAAAGTTCTAGGCTTTTTCAGCGTAGAAATTTCTACATAATCTACCCCCAATGGCAATAGCCTTTGGGGGTTTTTTGTATATACGATCTCATCCATCATAAGTAATACAAGCATAAATCAACTACAAAGTTGAGTAATTCTATCGGTCAAGCAGGAGTTGAACTAGGTATAAAAAAAGAGAATGAGAGGAGGGATGGATTGTGTTTACGGGACTAATTGAGGAAATCGGCTTAGTAAAAGGGATTCGTAAACAAGGTGAGGTTATGCAACTTAGTATAGCTGCTAAAAAGGTTATTGAAGGGGTCGCTATTGGGGACAGCATCTCTGTTAATGGTGTCTGTCTTACTGTAACGTCGTTTCATACGAATGATTTTACAGCTGATGTCATGCCGGAAACATATCGAAAAAGCTCACTATCACAACTTACAAATGGGCGTACCGTTAATCTGGAACGGGCTATGATCGCCGGAGGAAGATTTGGCGGGCATATTGTGCAAGGGCACGTTGATGGGACTGGACATATCGCTGCAAGATATAGAGATGGAAATGCAGTAGTTTTCGAGATCCAAGTAGGTGATAGAGAATTACTGAAGTATGTCATTCCAAAAGGCTCAATAACGATTGATGGTATTAGTCTAACGATCATTAGTGTTCTCCAAAATGTTGTGAAAGTATCCGTCATTCCACATACGTTAGCTCAGACGGCATTACAACAACGAGATGTTGGTGATATTGTGAACCTTGAAGCCGACATTATCGGAAAATATGTTGAACATTTATTGAAATATCAAGTTAAAGATATAGATAAGCCCAAACAATCTAATTTATCTAATGCGTTCCTGACCGAACATGGATTTATGTAACAATTATAGTTTTGGGAGGAATAACGATGAGTGAACAAACAGATATATTTGATAGCATAGAATCTGCGATAGCAGATTTGAAACAAGGTAAATCGGTTATTGTCGTTGATGATGAAGACCGTGAGAATGAGGGAGACTTAATCGCGTTAGCTGAATATGTTACACCTGAGGCTGTTAACTTCATGATTACTGAGGCAAGAGGACTAGTATGTGTGCCGATTACTGAAGAAAGAGCACGGTCTCTGGATTTACCACCAATGGTTAAACAGAATACTGATTTTCATGGTACGGCATTTACAGTTTCAGTTGATCATACTTCAACGACAACAGGCATTTCCGCACATGAACGAGCGATGACAATTCATGCATTAATCGACGACAACGCAGTAGCGACAGATTTTCGTAGACCCGGGCATATTTTTCCACTAATTGCTAAAGCAGGTGGTGTCTTGCAACGAGCTGGTCATACAGAAGCTGGAATTGATTTGGCCAAATTATCTGGTGCGAAACCAGCTGCACTTATTTGCGAAATAATTAATGAAGATGGCAGTATGGCACGTTTGGATGACCTCCAACTTTTCAAGGAGAAACATCAATTAAAGTTAATTACGATCAAAGCGCTCATTGAATATCGCAGTCAAACGGAAAAATTAATTACTCGTGAAGCATCTTGTAAGCTTCCAACAGACTTTGGTGAGTTTACTGCAGTCGGTTATACAAATGTAATTGATCATAAAGAGCATATTGCACTAGTGAAGGGTGAGATAGACCCTTCTCAACCGGTATTAATTCGTGTACACTCTGAATGTCTAACTGGAGATGTATTTCATTCACATCGTTGTGACTGTGGGGTGCAACTTGAAGCAGCACTTCGCACCGTTAATGAAGCTGGTGCTGGTATCGTATTGTATATGCGTCAAGAAGGTCGCGGTATAGGGTTAATTAATAAGCTGAAAGCGTACGAATTACAAGAGCAAGGTTTAGATACAGTTGAGGCTAACATTAAACTTGGATTCGCTGCTGATTTGCGAGAATATGGCATTGGTGCTCAAATATTGAAGGATCTTGGTGTGAAACAGATTCGTCTGCTTACTAATAACCCTCGCAAGATTACAGCGTTAGAGGGACATGGGCTCGAAGTTGTACAAAGAGTACCTATTCAGCTTGAACATAACAAAGATAATGAAAAGTATATGCATACAAAGCAAGAAAAAATGGGTCATATCTTAAAATTTTAACAAATTCATATAAAAGTAATGCTTTTATACGAAATAATCATTAGAATAGAGAGGGGAAATTAAGATGGCATTTGTATATGAAGGTAATTTGATTTCTGAAGGATTAAAGTATGGGGTAGTAGTTGGACGTTTTAATGAATTTATTTCAAGTAAGTTATTAGCTGGAGCATTAGATGGATTCAAACGTCATGGTGCACAAGATAATGAAGTAGATGTAGCGTGGGTTCCAGGAGCATTTGAAATTCCACTTATAGCACAAAAGATGGCAGAGAGCGGAAAATATGATGCAGTAATTACACTAGGTGCCGTTATACGCGGAGCAACGCCTCATTTCGATTATGTTTGTAACGAAGCGGCTAAAGGTGTGTCTGCAGTAGCGTTGAAAACAGGAGTTCCTACTGTATTTGGCGTATTGACTGTTGATTCGATCGAGCAAGCGATTGAGCGAGCTGGGACGAAGGCAGGGAATAAGGGGTATGAGTCAGCGATTACAGCGATTGAGATGGCGAACCTTTTGAAGGAAATTCAAAAGTGATTGCTTGTGATTACGTTGAATATGCTGACGTAGCTTAGTCGACGGCGAATATGGCATTCATCGCTAACTCCAGTGCTCATGTACCAATAACGTACATTCCGCGCTTCGCGTCACTAGCTTCATACCATCTTCTTGGTACTGACAAGCGATCATTTTGAATCTTTATTTGAAATTCGATCGAGATCCTTGTTAGTGATGCTTCGTTGCATAGACTAGTTGGTTTCGCTTCGAAGTTGTGAGTTCGCTTACGTACTAGTTACGTACGTTGTGCTCTATGCTCCGTTGCATAAGCGTCTTAGCTCCGCTAAATTTTAAAGACTAATAATTACAATGAAGGTTTAAAAAAAGGGCTTTCAGAACCGAGAAGATGGAGCGCTACTTGAGGGAGGAGGAAACGCAAGTGTACATTATTGGTACACGCGTACCGGACTTCCCAAGTTCGCTTCTTATTCGATGTCGAGTATGCTTCGAAGCAACACATCGTTATCAAAGTCCGTTTTTTAAACATTCTTACAAGACAGGAGGTTATGGTGTGTCCGTACAATACAAGCTAGATTCTTTCGAAGGTCCGCTCGATCTATTGTTGCATCTTATTGATCGATCGGAAATTGATATTCAAGATATATCCATTAGCGAGATTACGAATCAGTATATGGGATATTTGAATGATATGAAGGAATTGGAGCTAGACATAACAAGTGAATTTTTGGTAATGGCTGCTACGCTATTAGCAATTAAAAGCCAGCAGTTATTACCGAAGCCTCCTGTATTCGAGAATGAATATGAAGAGTGGTATGATGAAGGGCCTGACTTGCGTGAAGAGTTGATTCAGAAGTTGATTGAATATCGTAAATTCAAGCAGATTGCAGAAGATCTGAAAGATAAAGAATTTCAGAGAAGTCTTGTATTTTCACGTGAACCAGAAGATATGACTGGTTTTATGAAGGAGACATATGTCAATCCATTAGAAGGTATTCAATTGTCTGATCTCGTCTTAGCACTGCAAAAAGCTATGAAACGTGCGAATCGAAGAGATGTTATAGCGACAATTCAACGAGATGAAATTTCAGTTAAGGATCGTATTAAAGATATTGTTGAAGTATTAAAACAATATGAAACGGTTCGATTCTCTAAACTTATTCGCGAAAATATGTCTAAGCATGAAATTGTAGTTACTTTTCTATCTATTCTCGAATTAATGAAAATGAAGCATATCCGTTGCTACCAGCACGGGCTCTTCGATGATATTGTGATACAGTGGAGAGGAGAAGGTATTTCCGATGGAATTTCAGCAATTGAAGTCGATTATTGAGGGTTTGCTTTTCATGGCAGGAGATGAAGGGCTTAATAAACGTCAACTCGCAGATATAATGGGTATAGATGTTGACTATATTGAGGAGTTAGTTCTTGATTTACAACGTGATTTGGAACGAGATGGGAGAGGTGTGCAAATCGGGATTCTTGCCGGTTCATATCGTCTAACAACACATCCAGAACACGCAGCATATTTTGAACGAATGGCTTATACGCCAACAAGAGCACAACTTTCACAAGCAGCACTTGAAACGTTATCTATTGTAGCGTATAAGCAACCAATTACAAGAGTTGAAATCGAAGAAATTCGTGGCGTAAAATGCGAACGTGCGATACATACTTTAGTAGCGAAAGATCTAATTGAAGAAGTAGGACGAGCGGAAGCGATCGGTCGCCCTATTCTCTATGGAACTACTAAAATATTTCTTGATAGTTTTGGTCTTGGTTCTATTAAAGAACTTCCAGAACCGAAAGAGGTATCTTTAGAAGATGAAGATATGGATGAGCAAACGCAATTGTTGTTTGAAAGATTTGAAGGTCGTCAGATGACGTTGGATGAAGTGAAGGAATGATAACAATAAGACTGGTCATACTATGGTCAATATACTTAAGTAGAGGAGGTGGAACATGCTGCCTTGGATTCTTAGTAATTGGGCGTGGTTGGTCGGTCTTTTTATTGTCGCCCTAGTTATCGCTGCTTGTTACTCTACTCTTACATTTGATTGTTATGCGCGGAGTCGAAAAGATGAAGATTACATTTTAATCAAAATAGTTGGATTGTATGGTTTATTCAAATTCAAAATTGTAATGCCCCAATTTGAATTTGGTAAAAAGTCATTTCAAGCTCAACAAGACAGTGAAGCTAGTGAGAATAAGCAACGCGGAAGTCGGGATTGGGACCCTGATATTGCAATTGCGCAATATAAGCAATGGCATGCTGCTTTGAAAATGGTTCATGACATGCGAGGTAGATTTAAACGCGTTTTGAGTAACGGTATACTTACGGAATGGAAATGGTACAGTTATGTTGGAACTGGTGATGCTGTGACAACAGCGATGACTTGTGGCTTATTATGGTCTGTGAAAGGCATGATCTTTGGAACGCTTTCAGGACTTGTACGAGTAAAGGAGTCACCTGTTGTAAAGATTGAACCAATTTATCAGACGACGTTCTTCGCGACGGAATGGTCTTGTTTGGTTAAAATGAAGCTGTGGCATGCACTATTTACAGGCATATATATTATGTTTCGAATTTCAAAATGGAAAAAGAGGTATATCGTACGAAGTAATGTACCAGCGGGAACGAATTGATCATTATCACTGCCGAATAGCACAGCTTACGTATTGTGTACGTGAGCACACGCATGCTTTCGAATGGAGGATATGTTAGCCGTCGAGCAAACTACAACGCGATTCATCTTAATTACAGTCGAACATTTTAAACTTCCTCTAAAGGTAATAATTGATGCTTATATTCTACGGTAATGTTGAGCAAAATATTGCGTAGGCTTCATATCATCAATTAGGAGTGATTTCAAATGTCAGAACATCCTATTCAAGGGTTAATGTCCACGAGTCTAGAAAACATTAAAGAAATGTTAGGAATCAACACGATTGTAGGAGATCCCATTCATACACCAAGTGGTGATACGATATTACCGATCTCTCGTGTTGGTGTAGGATTTGTAGCTGGAGGTAGTGAAATACGGATGGATCAAGATGAGCCACATCACACTCAGCTAGAAGGACTACATTCTGCTACTAGCGCTATGCCGTTCGGTGGTGGTAGTGGTGGCGGTGTATCCATTACTCCAATTGCTTTTCTTGTTGTAGGTGCTCAAGGCGTCAAAGTTGTGCCGCTAGATAATCAAACTCATCTGTTAGACAAAGTGATTGATGCTGCACCATCATGGATGGATAAAATACAATCCATGATAACATCAAATACGGATGCAAGCAGTACTGCATCAATTCAACAAAGTTCTGATGATAATACAAGTGGTTATCACCAGTAATCTTTTCTCCATTATAATATTGTCTTAATGTACGAAGAAAAAGCCGACTAACATTGGAATCACTTCCTAGTTAGTTGGCTTTTTTGTGCTAATCATCAAATACTTCGAATAAGCTAGTGGAAAGAGCTGGGTGCTCGTCTACAATTTCAACTTTCTGCATATACTACATCAATAGGTTGCAAAATATGATAGGTAAGTCCAATGACATCAGGAGGAGAACTATGAAGGATTCTATTTGGTCGAAAGGTTTTATTGGAACACTAATCGGATGCTTGATCTTTGGAGTAGTAAACGCTGAAGTGGTACGAGCTACCCCGGAAATATCAACCCATGCGCAAGCAACTGCTTTAATCGACGTTCAGTCGGGGCGGATTTTGTATAGTGAAGATGGAGACACGCCGTTACGAATTGCCAGTTTAACTAAAATTATGACAGCTATTGTTGCTATAGAATATGGTGATTTAAGTTCAAAAGCCGTAGTTACAAAAAGAGCTGCGGGAAGGGAAGGTTCTTCAATCTATCTTAAGCTTGGAGAGGAAATGACATTATCGAATATGCTGTATGGCCTCATGTTACGAAGTGGTAATGATGCAGCAACAGCAATCGCTGAACATGTTGGAGGGTCGGAAGCAGGATTTGTATACCTAATGAATGAAAAAGCTCTTGAACTAGGCTTAATCAACACTCAATTTCGTAATCCACATGGCTTAGATGAGGAAGGTCATATATCCTCTGCCAATGATCTTGCTATTCTTACTGCCTATGCATTGAAAAATAAAGTTTTTGCAGAAATCGTCAAAACTGAAGAGAAGCAAGCACCAAATCCATATGAAAAATGGAATTATTCATGGCGCAACAAAAATAAAATGCTTTATATGTATGAAGGTGCAGATGGGGTTAAAACAGGTTATACAAAAAAGGCGTTCCGTTGCCTTGTTAGCTCAGCAACTAGAAATGGACAACAGTTAGTTGCAGTTACATTAAATGATGGAGACGATTGGCAAGATCATAGCAAATTACTGGACTGGGGCTTCAAAAACTATCCTCTGTCCATCATAGCTAAAAAAGAAGAAACGATTACAGGCAGTACACTTGTATATGGACAACAATATGCTTATCCATTGGATGAGAATGAATTAGGGAAAATTACAGCTGATCTTGAATTAATTGATCCGAAATCAGTACATTTTGCATTAGGAGAAAGAGGCAAAATGAATTTTTACCTTGAGGGAAAAAATATCGGAAATGTTCCAATCTACGATGCACATAGTCCAAGACTCTCATTAGAACAGAATGCGGTGTCTTCAGAGACATTTGCAAAATTCAAGAAAAATAGTAAAGATCATCTGAGTTGGCTTGAGAAGATGTCAAATTGGTTAGATGAATAAAGTAATACAATATCAATAATCGTTACATGTTGGGGGGAGGCATGGGAATGGTCAATTGGATATGGTTATTTCTAATTGTCGTAAGTGTTATTTTTGGACTAATTAACGGTAACATGGATGCTGTTACGCAAGCAGCATTTGACGGAGCCAAATCTGGTGTTACCGTTAGTTTTGGATTAATTAGTATTATGGTGTTCTGGTTAGGCATGATGAAAATCGCTGAAGAAGCGGGGTTACTTCATAAGTTATCTCGCTTACTTTATCCGATTGTTCGTTGGTTGTTTCCAGATATTCCGAAAGGACATCCAGCGCTTGGTTACATCATGAGTAATCTAAGTGCCAATATGTTTGGATTAGGTAATGCGGCAACACCTATGGGCATTAAAGCAATGCAGGAATTACAAACACTGAATCCAGACAAGCATACCGCAACACCTGCAATGTGTACGCTACTTGCGCTCAATACGTCGAGTATAACATTAGTGCCGACAACATTAATTGCGATTAGAATGAATTACAACTCAGCTAATCCTGCTGAAATTATTGGAACGACTTTAGCTGCTACTTTTGTTGCCACATTAACAGCTATACTAGTCGATCGATGGTATCGTAGTCGAGATAAAGGACCACCAAGTACATACACCACGATTAATTCTTCCGCGCAAGTAAACACAACAACGACGGTTCGATCCTCTAATGGAGGTGAACCATTTGTATAGTATATTCACTCAACTTTCTTCTTACATGATTCCTGCTATTATCGTGTTTATTCCTTTGTATGCTATGCTTAAAAAACGTCAACCGGTATACGAAATCTTTGTAGATGGGGCTAAAGATGGGTTTGAAACGGCAATTGGTATAATTCCGCATCTCGTTGGGATGATGGTTGCCATTAGTATGTTTCGTGCCTCCGGAGCGATGGATATGATGCTACTAGCATTTAAACCGATTTTTGAATCGTTCGGTATACCTAGCGAGGTTTTACCATTAGGGGTGTTACGCCCGATCACCGGAGCAGGTTCGCTAGCATTTACGGCGGATCTAATTGCGACATATGGTCCTGATTCATTAATTGGCAGAATTGCTTCTACAATACAAGGTAGTACTGATACAACATTATATGTATTAACGGTTTATTTCGGTGCTGTAGCAGTACGTAACTCGAAATATGCTTTAAAAGTGGGTCTAATCTCTGATTTGGTTGGATTTGTAGCAGCAATTGTAATTTGTATGCTTGTATTCCAGTAGCAACGCTTGTGCTTTATCGTCGTAATCGTTATGATGGTAGATGAGGTGAGCATAGTGGAACGATTACAAAAAATATTGGCACAGGCTGGAGTTGCTTCTCGTCGTAAATGTGAGGAGTTAATTCTGTCTGGTGCTGTTGAAGTAAATGGCGAACAAGTGACTGCAATGGGTACGAAAGTAAATCCAAATGTTGATGTCATCACCGTGAACGGTCGTCCAATTCGTAGTGAGAAAAAAATATATGTGATGTTAAACAAACCAAAAGGTGTTATTACGAGCGCAAAAGATCCACAGGGTCGTAAAGTTGTCTCGGATTTCTTACCTGGTATTAAAGAACGCGTATATCCTGTAGGTCGTCTTGACTACGACACAGAGGGACTACTGCTTCTTACGAATGATGGTGAGTTTGCAAACTTGTTAACACATCCGAGTCATCATGTGCCAAAAACGTATTATGCAACGGTAAAAGGAGTCCCACATGGTAGTTTGTTAGAAAAACTACAGCGTGGTATTGAACTGGAAGATGGGATGACTGCTCCAGCGTCTGTTGAATATCAAGATGTAAAAATGGAAAATAATGAGTCGACGATAGCTATTACAATTCATGAAGGACGTAACCGCCAAGTGCGTCGTATGTTTGAAGCAATCGGCCATAAAGTTATTCGCTTGAAACGTGTTCGCTTCGGTGAGGTTATTCTTGAGGGGTTGCCTCGCGGTAAGTTCCGTCATCTAACTGAATCAGAAATAAAACAATTGTTAAATGAAGCACGTAAGACACATAAAGTTCATAATTAGGGATTGAGGACGGCATATTTTGCCGTCTAATTTTCGTTATAATGAGAATATCGTATTGTAACTGAATATGCACTTAAAGATTCGAGTAGTGGTGGTGTATACATAATGGGTAAATATAGGAAAAAGGTACAAGTTGTCGTTTTGCTTGCCGTTCTTATTATTGGTGGCTATGCAATTTTTCAGTCGTTTCAAAACAATGACAGTAACAATTTGATCAAAGTTGGTCAACCAGCACCTGATTTTAGACTAGCAAACTTAAATAATGAAGCTGTTGCACTTTCAGATTATGTCGGAACTCCATTAGTTATTAATTTTTGGGGTACTTTTTGTGAGCCTTGTATACGTGAAATTCCATCATTCCAAAATCAATATGAGAAGTGGAATGAACAGGGCCTTGAAATTGTCGGTATTAATCTAAGCGAAGATTCATTAACGGTTTCAAATTATGTGCGCAAATTCAATATGACTTACGCTGTTGTTAGAGATGTCGATCGTAAAACGGAGAAGAAATATGGGTTGCGTTCATATCCAACAACATTTTTTGTAAACGCTGACGGCACTTTGCAAGCAGCAGTTGTTGGTGAAATGACGGAGAAGCAAATAGAAGAACATATCCAACAAATAATGCAATAAGAAGTTGTTCATAACGTCCACAATGATTATTTTTGATCCTGAAGTAGAATTATTGTTCATCATAATGTTTAGGAGGTTTAAGTGTGCTTTTACCAGAGAATACAAAGTGTGAGTGTGGTCATCAAAATGCAGTAGGTACTGTATTATGTGAAACATGCGGCAAACCTATTGTTCAAGAGATTATCGATTCGAATGAACCTCTTGAAATGCGTTATGATGGTGTAGCACGTCGTTCACAAAAAGCGAATCCGGATCTATTAGATAAGATTTGGAATTTCTTTTCCTCTGTGAAGATCGCTATTTATTTAATCATTGCTACATTTATTGGAGCTATGTTCGGTACTATTTTCCCACAAGCTAACACCTTTATTAACAATTTCGACCCAAAAATTTATTATGAAGAAACTTATGGTACTGCAGGTAAAATTTATTATTTACTTGGCCTTCATAATACGTACAACAGCTGGTGGTTTATTACGCTGCTTGTCATGATCGGAACCTCTTTAGTTATATGTAGTATCGATCGAGTTCTTCCTTTATATCGTGCGTTGAATAAGCAACAAATACGAAAGCATCATTCGTTCCTAACTAGGCAGAAAGTTACTTACTCTACTCTAATTGAAGGAAACGAAGAGCAATGGGTGCAAAATTACGGACAAGCACTTAAGAAAAAAGGATATAAAGTACATATTGATGGAACAGCGTTACTGGCTGAGAAAAATCGCTTCAGTCGTTGGGGTCCATACATAAATCATATTGGTCTTATTTTAGTTCTATTGGCACTTCTTGCAAGAGGGATACCAGGATGGAATGTAGACAATTACGTTAAAGTTGTAGATGGTGATACTGTACCTATTAGTGGTACCAATTATTATGTAAAAAGTGAAGGCTTTAAGATGGAACTTTACGATAATGCTGAGTTGCCTGAAAGTTTACAAAATACTGGTCGTGTGAAAAATTTCGAAACATTTGCGGTTTTATACGAGTGTGAAAGTAATTGTAACGATGATTTCGAGAAGCCTAATTTAACAGAAGTGCTTAGGCATACCATTCTAATAAACGACCCACTACGGTACAAAGATCTAAAGCTTCATCAATTTGATTATGATCTAACACCTAGAATCAATGCAGTGTCGCCTATGATCACAAACAAAGAAACCGGTGAAACCTTTGGACCTTTCCATCTTTCGATGGTGGATCCAGAACTCAACTATGAAGTAGGACCTTACAAAATTACGTTAATCGACAAGTACATGGACTTCTCAATTAATAGTGAAGGTGAGCCGATAACCTTATCTCGCGAACCTAATGCACCTGCATTCATTTTCAATATTCAAGGTCCGAATTTGAAAGAATCTGGAGAAGTATTTATGTACTTCCCACTTCAAAAAGATAAAGTTCGTTTTTCACAAAATACAATCAATCGTGAACTAACTGATAAATTAGAAATTAAAGTTGATGGTATGGAAAACGTTTCTTTCTCAGAAGCAACGACTTATTTGAATATACGAATTGATAAAGCAGTGAAATTTTTATGGATAGGGGCAATTATAAGTATGATTGGCCTATTACTAGGAACGTATTGGCAACATCGTCGGATTTGGTTGCGTATTGATGAGCATAAATTGACACTAGGCGCTCATACGACAAAGAACTGGTATGGTATGCGAACTGATACTTCGTATGCACTAGGAAAAGTCGGTATTGAGTTAGATGCTAAGAGTCTCGATAACGGAGGAAACAAAGGATGAGTTTATTAGATTTTAGTAGTTCAATATTTATCGTAGCTTTCTTTTTATATTGTTTTGCTTTTATCTTTTATTGCATTGCTGTAGCAGGTAAGAAATGGAGTAATCGTGATCCTAAGGAACATGAGGCTAGATGGAGTAACATAGCCTTTATTACATCCACGGCTGGTTTAATTGCACACATCTTATTTTTCTCAACTCGTTGGATTGGTAGTGGACAAGCGCCAGTAAGTAATATGTACGAGTTTATTACGTTTTTAGGTATGGCAATTATGGTCGCTTATACGATTATTCATTTTATGTATAGAAAACCATTACTAGGTATGTTTGCTCTGCCGTTAACTATCATTATTGTCGCTTATGCATCCGTTTTCCCGCAAGAAGTACAGCCACTAATCCCTGCTTTGCAGTCAATCTGGT
The DNA here is from genome assembly GCA_023639215.1 of Candidatus Pristimantibacillus lignocellulolyticus. Classification (NCBI taxonomy): domain Bacteria; kingdom Bacillati; phylum Bacillota; class Bacilli; order Caryophanales; family Paenibacillaceae; genus Pristimantibacillus (SeqCode); species Pristimantibacillus lignocellulolyticus (SeqCode). The sequence goes on along the minus strand of CP097899.1, from coordinate 4,698,015 downwards.
TGAAAGTCCATGTAACGATGGCAGCAACTGGTGAAGCATTCTTTGCAGTTGGTTTTGCTGCAGGGCTTATGTATCTTCTAAGAGTAGTAGACTTTAGTGATAAATCGAAAAAAGGTCGTAAAGCACAACGTTGGGTAGAATTCACACTTATATCTATTCTTGTTATATGTGGTTTCATCGTTGCTTCATTTGGTTTCAAAGGTGCTGGCTACACTGCACAATTTGAGCAAGAGAACGTAAAAGTTTCTGCGGTTGGAGAAGTTACTACTAAAATGGCTACCGTTGATTATACGATGCCACCAATTTTTAAACCGTACAATAGTACTTCGCTACATGTAACACCATTTTTAGGAATGAGTGATGCGTTGTTAGAAACACCATCTTGGTTTGGCGGTGTCGATGCAGGCCGTAAATTTAATACCGTCGTTTGGTCTATTATTGTTGGATTATTAATGTATGCTGTCATTCGTCTTATTATTAGAAAGCCACTTGGAGCTCTAATTCATCCTATGCTAGATGGAATTGATCCAGATGATTTAGATGAAATAAGTTATCGTGCTATTGCTATTGGCTTCCCTATATTTACGCTAGGCGGATTAATATTTGCTATGATTTGGGCAGAAATCGCATGGGGAAGATTCTGGGCTTGGGATCCGAAAGAAGTATGGGCATTGATAACTTGGTTATTCTATAGCGCATATCTACATTTCAGACTTTCCCGTGGATGGCATGGTAAACCATCAGCTTGGCTTGCAGTAATCGGTTTCGTTATTGTATTATTCACATTAGTAGGAGTTAACCTACTGATCTCAGGCATGCATTCGTATGCAGGTGTAAACTAATATAAGCGTTACGATGGTACAGGAAGAGGTGTAATATAATGACAGAATATTTGAGTCGTATATTGGTAGTTGATGATGAGGAAAGAATTCGTCGATTACTGAAAATGTATTTGGAAAAAGAAGGATATGAAATAGAAGAGGCGGAAGATGGAGAAACAGCACTATCGCTTGCTATGAATAGAGATTATGCGCTTATTTTACTTGATGTTATGTTGCCAGGTATTGATGGGATAGAAGTATGTACACGCCTTCGTCAAGTTAAAGCAACGCCAGTTGTTATGTTAACAGCAAAAGGTGAAGAAATGAACCGTGTACAAGGATTTGAAGTTGGAGCCGATGATTATGTTGTTAAGCCATTCTCACCTAGAGAAGTGATCTATCGTGTGAAAGCAATTTTACGCCGTTCTTCAGCGACAGCGTTCTTAACGAAAGAAATGAACACTTCAAATAGTATAGTTTTTCCACATCTAATTATTGAGCATGATGCGCATCGCGTAACAGCTGGTGGGCAAGAAGTAAGCTTAACGCCAAAAGAATATGAGCTGTTACATTACTTAGCGGTTTCACCTGATAAAGTATTCTCTAGAGAAGAATTATTAAAAGATGTATGGAATTATGAATTTTTCGGTGATTTAAGAACAGTCGATACTCATGTGAAAAGACTACGTGAGAAGTTGAATAAAGTATCTGCAGAGGCTGCAAGCATGATTACAACGGTTTGGGGAGTCGGATATAAGCTAGAGGTGCCGAAGTAAATGAAATGGCTTCGAAGACTGTTTGGCATGCTGTGGCACAGTGTTATCGGAAAGCTTTGGGTAACGATTATAGTATTAGTAGCTGTAGTGCTACTAATACTTGGTGCTTTTTTGCTGCAATATATTGATGTATCTTTTGATGAAAATGCGAATGACATTAAGGTGCTCTTTATTATTACGGCAATTATAGGCTTCTTATTATCTACTTTTTTTGCCTTCTTCTTATCTTCAAAGATTCAGCAGCCACTTCTGCAATTAAAAGACGCTGCAGTGTCGATATCAGAAGGGAATTACTCAACTCGAGTTCATATCGACTCTTCGGATGAGATCGGACAACTAGCTCAAACATTTAACAACATGACCGAACAGCTAGAGAAGCTTATTCATGAACTTCATCATGAAAGTAATCACCTTTCAAGCATATTACGGAGTATTGGTGATGCTGTTATCACATTTGATGCTAACGGTGAAATTATTCTTACGAATCCAGATGGACATTTACTTACTCAGCAATGGAAAAACATTGAAGAGGAATGGTCGACTGGTGAAATAGTTAATTATCCAATGGTGCCTGCACCTATTCGTGAAAGTTATGTTCTTGTCCTTAATCATGGTAAGGAAATTACCGATAAAATTCATGTGCAAAGTTATGTATGGTCTGTCGTCTTAACACCATTAATGTCTGCAAGTAAGATGCGAGGTGTGGTGGCTGTTATCCGTGATGTTACAGAAGAACATAAGGTTGATAAAATTCGTCGAGATTTTGTAGCTAATATCTCACATGAAATTCGTACGCCATTGCAAATGTTACAAGGGTATAGCGAAGCGCTCTTAGATGATATCGTTGTATCACCTACTGATCGCCAAGAACTAGTTCAAGTCATTCATGATGAATCACTCCGAATGGGAAGATTGGTCAATGATTTTCTAGACGTTGCGAGAATGGAAGCAGGACATATGAACATGAAATATCAACTTGTTGATGTTAATATGCTGCTCTCACGTGTTGCACGCAAGTTTACCGTATTTGCGAAGGAAAGAGATGTTGAGTTAGTGTCGGAGTTTGCAGAGGCTGTATTAGAGCTTCAGCATGCCGATGAGGATCGTCTTGAACAAGTTGTTACGAATTTGATTGATAATGCGTTCAGACATACCGACGCTGGTAAACGAGTCATTATTCGAGCTAGTGAAGTTGTACTGAATCATGAATCATTCATCCAAGTGCAAGTGAAAGATGAAGGACAAGGTATACCTTCAGAAGATATCCCTTACATATTTGAACGTTTCTACAAAGCTGATAAAGCGAGGAAACGGGAAAATAGCTCAGGTACAGGGTTAGGACTTGCTATTGTGAAGAACATAATTGATCAACATCACGGAAACATTGCCGTAGATAGTATGATTGGTCATGGCACGACATTCACAATATTGTTACCAGTAAAGGTACATGAAATGATTCAGTAATATTAGAGGTTTCTTGAACCGTAAGGCATTAATGTAGATTGCTGTAGCAATTTGACGTTGAACGCTATTACCGTCGAGGAACCTCTTTTTTCGTAGAATTGTCATTGATAATATTGTTAATCGTGGAACAACAAAAGGCTAACGAGTTTAACTCGTTAGCCTTTTGTGTAAGAAAGTATGGATTAGATGATGATTTCTTTTGCAGTGATTAGTTCAGGAAGGTCTGTTAATTGAGTAAGAACTTCTTTCGGAGTTCCTTTATCAACTCGTAGAACCATAACTGCAGTGCCGCCTTCATCTTGACGACCAACTTGCATTGTAGCGATGTTAACATCGTTACTACCAAGCAATGTACCAACGCGACCAATGATACCAGGTTTGTCATTATGTGAAATAAGAATGAAGTTACCGCGAGGTGTAACGTCAACATTGTATTTATCAATTTGAACAATACGAGGACCGTAACCAGACAATAATGTTCCAGCTGCAGAACGCTCTTCTTTATTCGTACGAAGGGTAACAGTCACTAAGTTAGTGAAATTATGCGCAACGCGAGATTTTTGAACAACGATGTTTACATCACGTTGTTTCGCTGTATGCATGGAGTTAACTACATTTACAGTATCTTTACCTAAGTAATGAGCTAGAATTCCACGAACGATGTAGCGTGTTAATGGTTGTGTATCAACATCAGCTAGATCGCCAGAGTAACTAACACTAATTTCTTCCACAGCACCTTCAGTACCTTGAGCGATGAAGCTACCAAGAGTTTCACCAAGTTCAAAGTAAGGCTCAAGCACTTTACGTACTTCAGCAGGGATTGGAGGCATGTTAACAGCATTCGTGAACGGCTCATCACGAAGAATATGAAGCACTTGCTCTGAAACATCAATTGCAACATTTTCTTGTGCTTCAACAGTAGATGCACCAAGATGTGGTGTCACAATAATTTTTGGATGTGTCAAGAATGGGTGATCCGCAGCTGGCGGTTCAACTTCGAATACGTCGAATGCTGCACCAGCAACAATACCTTCATTAATAGCATCAACCAATGCGATCTCGTCAATAACTCCACCGCGAGCACAGTTAACGATACGCATACCAGGCTTCATAACTTCAAATTGTGCTTTGCTAATCATATGTTTTGTCTCAGGAGTCAATGGAGTATGAACAGTCATGAAATCTGCATTACGAATAATTTCATCTACTGTAGCAAGAGTAATCCCTTGTTTTTGAGCACGTTCTTCCGTTAAGAAGGGGTCATAACCAAGGATGTTCATACCAAATGCTTTGGCGCGTTTAGCTACTTCGCTACCAATACGGCCCATACCAAGTACACCTAGTGTTTTATTGCGAAGTTCAACACCTAGGAAGGACTTACGATCCCAAGTTCCTTCAGTAGTCTTTTTGTAAGCTTGAGGAATGTGACGAGCAAGTGCCATCATCATTGCAAAAGTATGTTCACATGTAGTGATTGTGTTACCGTCTGGAGCGTTAATAACGATTACGCCAAGCTTCGTTGCAGCATCAAGATTGATGTTATCAACGCCTACACCAGCACGACCGACAACTTTCAATTTCTTACCAGCTTCCAAGATTTTCTCAGTTACTGTTGTTTGGCTTCTAACAAGCAAGGCATCGTATTCACCAATGATGGATACTAATTCATCCTCTGATAAACCAGGCTTCTTGTCTACTACGATGTCTTGGGCATCAACGAGTTGTTGAATACCAAGGTCACTGATTGGATCGGATACAAGTACTTTATACATAATTACAACTACCCCCTGGATGTGCGATGTAATCATCGCAATTAGTATAGACAGAAAAACTCTCTTCCGCACCGATGAAAATAGTGGGTCGAGAGTTTCATCAACGAACATTACGGTAATTCTTATTCTATAGCAACTCTATACATAAAATCAATGCTTCAGAATGATTAAAAAACGAATTTTCGATCTGTTTTGTGAAATTTCACAAAAATTCAACTTTATTCTACATTAGGATAGAAGAAAGGAATTTGTGGAAGAAACTCTTGAGAATACAATTTATTCTTATTAAGATTATAGTCACCAGGTCTTACAGCAGAGGTGTTTAATAATAACGTAATAATTCCGTCAATAGTCGTTAGATTCATAGCTTCTGCTTGTCCTGAGGTTATAAATTGATCGATAGCACTTGTCAAATCATGTGGCAAAAATTCAACAAAATCATTTTGTTCAGCTAAATAGTTTGCGATAATTTCATTTTTAATTACGAGCGGATATTTGCTCCAAGTCGAAATTTTTTGGCTAACATTCTCATCGAAATCAGTTGGAATGTTCGGATCTATCGAAATCGCCCAAAGATTCATCGTCTCAAAATATATGTCTTGTCCCTTTAAAGCTTGTGATACTGCTGTTTGATAAGATTCATTTGATTTTAGCAACTCAATGATCTGTTCGTACGTAATAGAAGATGATTTCTTTTGCAGTGTAGCTGCTACTTTCTCGAATTGATTAAGGCTTCGAATATAATTTTGTTGAGCTTCACCTAGTTGTCCTGCATTTTGTAAGTTGTAACTTGCAGCTTCAATTGCTTTTTTACTTGCTTGACCTTCTAATTCTTTATATAGTGAAGAAACATTACTTACTTTTTTGTTAGAGATATTATGAAGTGCCTCAGACCAATCTAGTTGAAATTCACGATAAGGTGAGTATACAGTAAGATAGAAGGAAGCGAGTTCTTGTTGTTGATACACATAATTTGTTTTATCGACTTTCTCCTCATTGAGGTGAGCATACTTTGCTTCGACACGATTGGTCCCAATATTCATACCATAGAAAAAAGCAACTACTGCAAAAACAAGCATTCCTAAAAAAAGTATTGTATAAAGTGTGGCTGTTCTTGAAAAACGTTTATCCATTTCATTTCTCCTTTATGTCAAATATTGATCTAACTTAGAACGGATGTGTACAGATGAAAAAGTTCAAATTTAAAAAATTTCAGTTCCGCAAAGTAACAATTGATGATCTAGATGATCGCATGTTGCTCATTAACTTATACGCAACTCAAGGCCTTACTTTTATTATCGGCTTAATATGGGTAATTTTTCAACAACAAAATTTGATTTCATTATTATCTATTCCAACATCAATTACAAATGTTTTTTTATGGGGCGCCGGATTAGCTGTTGTAGCAATTTGTGTCGATTTGGTGTTATCCAAATTTGTACCTGATGATCTTGGTGATGATGGTGGAGTAAATGAGCGGATTTTTGGCACTCGTGCAGTATGGCATATCGCACTTATTTCGCTGGTCGTTGCTATTTGTGAAGAGTTATTATTTCGAGGGGCAATGCAACATGCATTTGGGCCATATTGGACAAGTATTGTTTTTGCTACCATCCATGTGAGATATTTGAAACACTGGATCCCAACAGGTCTTGTTTTCTCAATCAGCTATGGGTTAGGATGGATATATATCCAGACAGATTCAATATGGGCTCCAATCATTGCTCATTTTTTGTTCGACTTTGTTATGGGATTGCTGATTCGTTTTAGGAGGGAATCATGAGTAGGAAAGAAAAGTTCAGTCGCTCAGCACGAAATCACAGACAACAAGAGGCTGATAATCAAATTTACTTAGATGGCGAGAACGAAGAGACAAAGCTTCCGTCACGAAGCAAAAAACATCCTTCAAGTAAAAATAAACTTAGTCGTCTTTATTATAATCTCTTGTTCATTTTATTCGTTGCTTTAGTCATCTTTTTATTTTGGTACGGTAACAAATATTATTCAACATCTTAAGGGAAGTTTGCACCTATTTACCTTTCGATTCTAACGTATGAGTGTCTTCTTTGATGGTCATTCTATAGGAGAAGTCATATTAGAAGAGAGGTGTCAGTTATGCGAATGAGTAGCTTTATAATAGGTGGCGTAGCCGGGATGGTTGGCGCGATGTATCTGATGCAACGTAAGCCAGAAACCGCTAAAGCAGTGACTAACATGATGTCTGATGTCAAAAATGATATGTGGAACAAGGCAGCTTCTAGCCTCTTTGCAAGTGGAGCATCTGGTTCATCTAATTCATCTAAGATGGATTCATCTTCAGAGGACAAATCACAGAAGAATAAACAGGATCATGCAAGTAACGAATCATTAATAAAAAACATTATTGAAAATGATCCACAATTACAAAGTGAGTTTAATGAAATTACAAAAGAGCCTCAAACGGTTAAGCACTAATCAAAGTTTTTTTTGGACTGATCCTTCTATTGTGGGATCAGTCTTTATTAATAAGAAAAGGTTCATAAATTTATCATATTTACATATGCTTATTAGACTTAATAAAGGTACCTATTTTTTGTTTTTTTAGTGCAATAGTTATCAAGACATGATAAAGTATGCTTATAGCAATTGTAAAAAGAATTTGGTAACATTCCTTTTTTCTTTACATAAGCTATAGTCAGATGCTGCAAAGGAGGATCCTGTCATGAAGATCGAAAGATTAGGTCAGGACAAGATAAGGATTTTCCTGACTTACGACGATTTGTTGGAGCGGGGTATCCAAAAGGAAGATATGTTACGTGAACCTCCTAAGCTACATGATCTATTTATGGAATTAATGGAACAAGCTTATACTGAGCTTGGTTTTGAGGCAAGTGGTAGACCATTAGCAGTGGAAGTGTATGCAATGCCGGCACAAGGCATGTTTGTTGTCGTTACACGAGGTAAGCGTGGCGGTGAATCTGTTAATGGCTTTAGTGAGGACGATGATCTTGATGATGATATTTATGATCTCGATGTAACAATGGAGCACAGTGACATTATCATGTATTCTTTTAATGATTTTGAGCATATTATTTCGGTTTGTAAAGCCTTGAAGGCTTCTCAATTAACAGATGGCGGAACATTATTTTCGTATAATAATAAGTGGATCTTGTCAATTGAACCATCAGATATAGAATCAACGAGCTTTAATTCTGTATTAGCGATTCTAGCCGAATACGGTGATGCGACGTCAGTAACTTATGCTATGTTAGAAGAATACGGCAAGGTGATTATGGCTGAAGAAGCTGTACATCAGATTTGTACTCACTTTCAATAAGGTTCAATTAACAGGAAAAAACTTTAAGAACATTGACAGTAAAAAGTCAATGTTCTTTTTTTCGTTTTTCGTTATAATGTAATAAAGTAATCTAGTTTAGATGCACTTGTTATTTTCGAATCTTTAATGAAAGCAGGCAATATAATGTTACTATTTTCCGTTATTTCTGCCGCAGTTGCTCCCGGACTGTCTTTACTCACCTACTTATATCTTAGAGATAAATACGAAGCAGAGCCAATTCACATGGTTATTCGTATCTTTTTGTTAGGAATACTACTAGTAATACCTATTTTAGTGTTGCAACGTGGGATTGAACTGTGGCTTGGCGACGGGCTATTTGTGCAAGCATTTATTCAATCTTCAGGTATAGAGGAAAGTATCAAATGGTTTGTATTATTTCATCTGATCTACAATCATACCGAATTCGATGAGCCTTATGATGGAATTCTATATGCTGGGGCAATATCACTTGGATTTGCTACTCTAGAAAACATACTATATTCCGTATTCATGCCAGCAGATTTCAGCGTAATGTTTTTACGTGCATTACTACCCGTTTCAGGGCATGCATTATTCGGAGTTTTAATGGGCTATTATTTGGGTCGAGCGAAGTTTTCCCAAGGGAAAGGGCGAAAAATATATTTAGGAGCATCGTTATTAGCACCAATCCTATTACATGGTGTGTATGATTGGATCATTCTTGTAAGAGAAAACGACTGGATTTTTGTTATAATTCCATTTATGATTCTGCTCTGGATTTTTGGTTTGTCAAAAATGAAATCAGCACATTTACGATCACCTTTTAGATATGTTCGAGCAAAAGACGAGGTTAATTTATAAAAATTCCGTTCATACTAGCAGTATTAGTTTTGAATGTGGAGGAATAAATGATGACTCGTATCAAAGTGTTAATTCGTTGTAAAGTATGCGGAGAGAAGTATATTCTAAGAGGGCGTAAAGATAATGGAGTATATGATACTGGCTTCAAAATGTGTATTTGCGATAATATTGATGACTTAGAAATTGAAGAACATCCAATCTAATATTTTTGATGCATAAAGCTTCCTATTAGAAACCAAACTATAGTCAAATTGGTTTTTAAGGAGGCTTTTTGTATGTATAAAAGACTAAGTGCTGTACTGTTTCCTATTATGACAATTCTACTTATAGGAGCAATGTATTGGGGCTACCAAGAACATCAAGAAAAGAATACGGTATTAATGAAAGCTGAAAATCAATACCAGCGGGCGTTTGGAGATTTAACTTATTATGTTAGTCAACTAAACAATCAACTTGGTAACACACTTGCTGTCAACTCGACGTCTATGGATTATCATCGTAAGGGATTAGTAAATGTATGGAGAATCTCAGGTGAAGCACAAAATCAGATCGCACAATTACCACTTAGTTATTTACCTTTTGTCGATGCAAATAACTTCTTATCGCGAGTTTCCAATTTTGCATATAAAACAGCAGTACGTGATCTGACGAAGCAACCACTTAATGAAGAAGAACTTGCAACATTGCAATCACTATATAAAAACTCTAGTGAGATTTCCAATGAGTTAGGTCAATTACAAAAAAATATTATGGCTAGTAGCTTACGTTGGATGGATGTTGAACTTGCCTTGTCTGTTAATGAAGGAAATACGGAAAATCCAGTGGTCAGTGGTCTTCGCGGCTTGAATGAAGGAGTTGGTCGCTATTCAGAGCTAAATTGGGGTCCAGCCGTTAATAGTATGTATAGCGATGATAATATTGAACTATTAAGCGGTGTTCCTGTTACAGCAGAGCAAGTTATTGATTTAGCGAGTCAATTTACAGGAGTGCCGAAAGAGCAGATCGAAGTAACGGAGAACGGCAAAGAAAGTGATTATCCAACCTTCACTGCTTTAGTTAAAGAAGATGATAATGATAAAAAGCTTACCTTTTCAGCAAAAGGTGGAAAATTACTCTCATTTGTACATATGAGAGACGTAAATTCGGCGGAGTTAACGATAGAGCAGGCAAAGAAAAAAGCTGAAAACTACTTACAAGAACGTGGTTATAACAATATGGCCGCAGTTAGTTATGATGAGTTTGGTAATTCTGGAACATTTACATTTGTTTATAATCAAGATGATGTATATATTTATCCAGATAAAATAATGGTGAAAGTGGCATTAGATGATGGAGAAATCGTTAGTTTCCAAGGGAATGAGTTCGCTGCACATCATCGTGAACGTCTTATAAATGAGCCAGTCGTTTCATTAACGGATGCAAGAAAAGCTCTTAACCCGAATTTGAAAACGAAAGATCAGCGTATGGCAGTTATTAAAGGTGATCTAGGTACGGAAGTGCTTTGCTATGAGTTTACAGGTACAATTAACGACAATTTATATCGCATTTACATTAATAGTGATACAGCAATAGAGGAAACAATAGAAAAACTGAGTAAACAGGATCAAAAAGTGCGTGATTAAGCAAGTTTTATATAGCTCCTCTAGTACGTAAGTGGTATAATATCTCTTGCGGAGGGAGGGGCTATGTTGATTGTACCTAAAGTAAGTCAGATCATATTCTTTCATCTTAAGTCTGATGAGGTAGAGGATTCAGTCATTGAATTCAAAGCTCGAGTAGCTGATGAAAATGAAGAAAGCTTAATTATTGAATTTCCGATTGATACAGTAACAGGAAGAGTAAAAAGATTACATGTCGGAGATGCTCTGGCCGCTCATTTTATTACTACAAATGGTGTAAAACATTTTTTTGAAACGCATGTAACCGATGTAATGTTGGGTGAATTTCCGCTTGTAGAATTAGCAAGACCATCAAAAGATGAGATGACTTCAATGCAACGCAGAAACTTTTTCAGAGTAATGCTTGAAGTTGATATTGCCGTTCGAGATGAGAAAGGTCAACAATTTATCTATAAGACAGATGATATTGGTGGCGGAGGGATTTCCTTCATCATTGACCGACACGAACATTTTGAGGCAACTGAAAAACTAAACTGTTGGGTTCTACTGCCGCATCGTAATGGAATGATTGAACATAGTAATTTCGTTGGAGAAGTATTGCGAATAAAAGTATTAGAAACTGGTCGGAAAATTGTTATGATGAAATTTCATGAAATTACTGAATCCGAGCGACAACGAATTATTCGCTTCTTGTTCGAAAAACAGATCGAATTACGTGATCGATGAATATTAGTTAAAAAGTGGGATATAGTAACGATATCTATCTTTGATGAGGTGTCATTATGAAATCCCGCAACAAATACATAAAAATGATTGATCAATATAGTAGATTAGCGATTAAATGTGTCGTAATATGCTTATTTGTCATAATTATTGTTCAAACAATATTGCAGGTGAATAGCATCAGGCAACGAATTGTACCAACTGAACGATGGGAAGGAGAACATATTCAATCAACTCCTTAGTTTTGCATGCCTATTCTTTCTATGGTATAATTTGTTCTACTTGCAGGCTATGCCTGCTTTTTGTTTGGCGTTAACTTGAAGGGAGTTGGCTTAAAGCATGTTAGTGCAAGGTATGAGTCGCATTAATATCGCGATTGATGGGCCTGCTGGAGCTGGGAAAAGCACAGTAGCACGTCAAGTAGCTTCTAAGTTAGGCTATGTGTATGTCGATACAGGATCGATGTATCGTGCGGTTACATTATATGCACAGCGTAACGGAGTAAGTGCAAATCAATCATCAACATTACAACAAATGGTTGCGCAACTAGAGATTGAACTGATTCCTACCCCCGCAGGACAAATGATTTTGTTGCAACAAGAAGATGTAACAGGTTTAATTCGTACAAGAGAAGTTACAACTGAAGTTTCACATTATGCTTCAGATGAACATGTGCGAAGTCATCTTAGTAAGTTGCAAAGAGAACTTGCTGCTAACAAAGGGATCGTTATGGATGGTAGAGATATCGGCACTCATGTGTTGCCTGATGCAGAGTTGAAAATCTTTTTAACTGCATCCGTCCAGGAACGAGCATTACGTCGTTATAAGGAATTAACAACAGACAATTATATTCCACTAGAGCAACTCGAAGCAGAAATCGCTACGAGAGACAAACTAGATGAAACAAGAGAGATTGCACCTCTTATTCAAGCTGACGATGCTATTCTCATAGATAGTAGTCATATAGGCATTGATGAGGTAACAGACTTAATTGTAAGTCTAAGTCAGAAAAAACTAGCGGAGGTAATAGGATAGATGTCTTATAAAATTTTTCGTGCAATACTTCGTTTCATATATCGTATATTATTCCGAATCAACGCGGTTGGCACTGAAAATATTCCAGCTGAAGGCGCAGTAATTATTGCGACCAATCACACTAGTCTATTAGATCCCCCTGCAGTTGGTATACTAATAAAACGTCAAGTTCGCTTTATGGCAAAAGAGGAATTATTCAAAATACCTGTCCTAGGAATGCTTATTCGTTCTTTTGGCGCTTATCCCGTTAAGCGTGGAGGGGTTAGTATCGATGCAATAAAATCCTCTATTAACCTATTGAAAACGGGAGATGTAATGGGAGTATTTCCAGAGGGGACTCGCAAAAAAGGCGATGATGGTACTGGCGCAAAAAAAGGTACAGCCATGATTGCTTTACGTAGTAAAGCAACAGTCATTCCTGCAGCTATTGTAGGCGATTATCGTTTATTTAGAAAGACTACCATTACTTATGGTAAGCCTGTCGATATTCATAATGTTACAGCAACAGATGACATTGATCAATATGAAGCCGTAACGAATGAAATCATGAAGCAAATTAACTTGCTAAAGGCAAAAGTATAATTGTTTTATTGCTGAATACCATTTCTATGTATTGAGCTTTAAATAATAAAGTAGGGAAATGAATTGAGGAGGTTATTTTCATGTCAGAAGAAGTAAAAGAACAAGATTCTGTAGTTGAAGAATCCAATCAGGCGGCACTAGATCATATGGTGGCATTGAAGAAAGGTGACTTCGTAAAAGGAACAATCGTTAAAATTGAAGACAACGTAGCCTATGTAAGCGTTGGTTATAAATATGACGGTATTATTACTCTTCGTGAATTATCATCTGTTCAAGCTCAGCAAGCTACTGATGTTGTTAAAGTTGGTGAAGAAGTGGAACTTAAAGTACTTTCTATCGACGATAACAAAGAAACGATGACGCTTTCCAAACGACTTGTTGATAACGAAAAAGGCTGGGACGATATCGACAAACTTCTAGAGAAAAAAGAAGTTTTCGAAGTTGTTGTTGCAGATGTTGTTAAAGGTGGATTAGTTGTAGATGTTGGCGTTCGTGCTTTCATTCCTTCTTCTATGGTTGAACGTCATTTCGTGGAAGATTTCAGTGATTACAAAGGACGCACACTACGCGTTATTGTGAAAGAAATCGATCGTGAAAATAATAAAGTTATTCTATCTCAAAAAGATGTACTTGAGGCAGAATATCAAGAACAAAAGGCTGCCAAACTTGCTACGATTCAAGTAGGACAAGAATTAACAGCTATCGTACAACGTGTTACAACTTTCGGTGCTTTTGTTGATCTTGGCGGCGTTGATGGTCTAGTTCACGTATCTGAGCTTGCTTGGGAACATGTAACAAATGCTGCAGATGTTGTTACTGTTGGACAACAAGTTCAAGTAAAAGTTCTTAAAGTTGAGGCTGAAAAAGGTAAAATTAGTTTAAGTATTAAAGCAGCTCAACCTGGACCATGGGAAAACATTACTTCACAGTTTAATGTAGGTGACATCGTTACTGGTAAAGTAAAACGTGTTACTACTTTCGGTGCTTTTGTTGAGATTTCTGCTGGTATTGAAGGACTAGTTCATATCTCTCAGCTTGCTTATCGTCGTGTTAACTCTCCATACGAAGTTGTCAAAGAAGGTCAAGAAGTACAAGTGAAAATCTTGGAATTCAACCCTGCTGACAAGCGTATAAGCTTAAGCATTAAACAAACACAAGAAGCACCTGCGACTGAAGCAGAAGATATTGAAGTTAATATGGATGAAGTTGATAAAACTAACGTTAGTCTTAACGGTAACAATATGAGCTTCTCCCTAGCTGAGTTGTTTGGGGACAAACTAAGTCAATTTAAGTAAGTCCTAGTCGTTACCTATGATATATTGAGAGCCTTGCACAACAGTTGATCTGTTGTACAAGGCTTTTTCTTATTGATGCGTGAAATGATCAGAAATAGCACATATTAATGATAGGTGATCGAGATGACAGAAGGATACTGGACAATATTGCTGTTCATTATGATATTGATTTTGCTTTTAACTGGTTGGAAATCATGGTTGGAACAACATGTTAATATTGGTTTTATCGTTTTTTCATACATAAGTATAGCGTTATCCAATTGGTTCGGATGGAGTATACCTCTTAACCTACATAAGTTTAAAATATCAATAGATGGCTCAATACTACTTATAGTACTATTACACATTGCATTATTATTCAAACGTATACCACACAGAGCTCACATATTATATAGCATCATGTATATTTTGCTGCTAGCTTTAGTATCTACAATTAGTCATGCTATCATATTTTATTCGCCTTGGGTGGAAGCAAATATGGCTATCTGGTATATCCCCATTGGGTGTGGCGTATTATTAGGTGCGCTTGGGATTTCTGTAAGCCAATTAGGTGGAATCGTATTTTGGGGATCAATTTGTGCTGAGATTTTATTGTTGTGGCAACAGAAAGGTGAATATATTGCCCATATCGGAAATCTATTATGGTGGGATATGATTTCTATGTCCATAATATTTGGCTTTGTATTTATCCTTATTTTCGAAATGGTGGTTAAAATTGGGCGTAATTTCATTGTTATACTATTAAATAGAACGAAAAGTTAGCCAATTGTGAACTTTTTTGCTATGATGGGTAACGAAAGTGTGATTCGCTAGCAAACAAAAAAAGTAAGTTAATGCTTCCGAAGTAACTTTTTATGTATAAGAAGTTTATTTCGAGAAGTATAACAATAAAAAGTAGTAGGAGTGGAAATAATTATATGGCTAGACCCATTATCGCAATTGTAGGTCGACCGAATGTTGGTAAGTCAACAATATTCAATCGTATTATCGGTGATCGACTTGCTATCGTTGAAGATAAACCTGGAGTTACTCGAGACCGTTTGTATGGTACAGCGGAATGGAGCGGAAAAGCGTTCAGTATCATTGATACTGGTGGTATTGAAATTGATGGTGATGATGAAATTATGAAATCTGTTCGCATGCAAGCTGAGCTTGCTATTGCTGAGGCAGATGTAATCATATTTATGACTGATGCTAAAGTGGGTATAACTCACGCAGACGAAGAAGTAGCTCAAATGCTATATCGTTCTAAAAAACCGGTCGTTCTCGCTGTTAATAAAGTTGATAATGATGGACGTCAAGATGAAGTTTATGAGTTTTATTCTTTAGGCTTTGGTGAACCTATCTCTATCTCTGGATCTCATGGTATTGGTATTGGTGATCTACTAGAAGCAGCTACAATTCTCCTTCCTGAACCAAAGGAAGATGAGTATGATGATGACGTTATTAGAGTAGCATTAATCGGTAGACCGAACGTAGGTAAATCATCACTTGTCAATGCATTATTAGGTGAGGACCGTGTTATTGTAAGTAACATTGCTGGAACGACTCGTGATGCTATCGATACGCCATTCGAGGTTGATGGTCAGAAATATGTACTGATCGATACTGCAGGTATGCGTAAACGTGGAAAAGTATATGAGAATACTGAGAAATATAGTGTTATGCGTGCAATGAAAGCTATTGAAAGAGCAGATGTTGTTCTAGTTGTCATTAATGGTGAAGAAGGCATTATTGATCAAGACAAACATATTGCAGGTTATGCTCATGAAGCAGGTAAAGCATCTATTTTTGTGGTAAACAAATGGGATGTAGTAGAAAAAGACGGTAAAACGATGCAACACTTTACTGAGAGTATCCGTGATGAGTTTATTTTTATGACTTATGCGCCGGTAGTTTTCCTATCAGCGAAAACAAAGCTTCGCTTACATAAGTTAATACCTGTTATTAACCATGTATCTGAGCAACATGCTCTTCGTATTGCTACGCATCTTCTTAATGATGTCATTACAGATGCAGTAGCTATGAATCCGGCTCCTTCTGATAAAGGTAAGCGACTTCGTATTAATTATGTGACGCAAGTTGCTACAAAACCACCAACAATTATTTGTTTCGTAAATGATCCTGAATTGATGCATTTCTCTTATGCACGTTATTTGGAAAACAAAATCCGTGCCGCATTCAACTTTGAAGGTACACCTGTGCGCATCTTTTCTAGAAAAAAATCTGATCAAGATTAGGGGAGAACAGTGTGTTACCATTATTAATGATTGTTATCAGTTATCTAGTAGGTTCAATCTCCTTCAGTATAGTTATTGCAAAACTATTCAAAGGTATCGATATACGAAGTCATGGAAGCGGCAATGCTGGGGCTACCAATACATTACGAGTACTTGGGATAGGTCCTGCAATACTAGTACTTGTTCTTGATCTACTGAAGGGTATGGGTAGTGTATTAGTTGCGAGCGCGTTGTTTGATCAAGCATGGTTGCCTGTCATTTGTGGTTTAGCAGCTATAGTGGGTCATAACTGGCCTATCTGGTTCAAATTTAAAGGTGGAAAAGGTATCGCAACTGCTATCGGAGTGCTTACTTCGTTAGTCTTTATTCCTGCATTAATTGCAGGAATAATAGCTATACTGTCTATCGTATTTACTCGATATGTGTCTTTAGGTTCGTTAATCTTCACATTCTTAACACCTATTTTTGTGCTTATTTTACAATTTACTTGGCCTAACTTTATTGGGACGTTAATCATTTGTATATTTGCATTCATACGTCATCGCTCTAATATTGTGAAACTGATGAATGGAACTGAGAACAAATTAGGTAGTAAGAAAGGAGCATAGTGTTATGTCTTTGATCGAGGCCAAACGAAAAGCAACCGTAATTGTTGCAGGAAGTTGGGGAACAGCGCTTGCTTCTGTACTGGCATCCAATCAATATGATGTCGTAGTATGGACTAGAACAGAGCAACAAGCTGTAGAGATTAATGAGAAACATACGAACAACAAATATTTACCGAACATAACTTTGCCGAGCAACATAAGAGCGACGACGAGTATGGAAGAGGCGTTAGTCGATTCTACTATTGCATTATTCGTTGCTCCTTCTAGTGCAATGCGAACGGTCGCTGAATTAGCGAAACCATATCTAAAAGCGGATACGATCGTCGTTCATGCCACAAAAGGTTTTGAGCCAGAGAAGTTGAAGCGTATGTCTATCGTTCTTTCAGAATCTCTTGGACGTCCACTGTCGGAAATAGCTGTTATCTCTGGCCCTAGTCATGCCGAAGAAGTTATTTTGAAGCTCCCAACGACAGTGGTCGTAGCTGCGGAAAATATACATATTGCTGAAAAAGCTCAAGAAGCGTTAATGAACTCTACTTTTCGTGTATACACAAATAATGATGTTATTGGCATTGAAGTTGCGGGTGCATTGAAAAATATTATTGCATTGGCTGCTGGTATTATTAATGGATTAGACCTAGGTGATAATGCAAAAGCAGCATTGTTAACTCGTGGTTTAGCTGAAATCTCAAGACTTGGGACAGCGATGGGGGCAAATCCTCTGACTTTCATCGGGCTTGCTGGTGTTGGTGACTTAGTCGTTACTGCAACAAGTCAACATAGCCGTAACTTTCGTGCCGGTTATATGCTTGCGGATGGAACACCACTTTCAACTGTTCTTGAGAAAATGGGGATGGTTGTTGAAGGGGTTAAAACGACTAGAGCAGCTCATGATCTTGCCAAGGTTTACAATATTGAAATGCCAATTACGAATCAATTATACGAAGTATTGTTCAATGACCAACCTATTGATAAGTCTATAGGAGTGTTAATGGGTAGAGTTCGAACGAATGAAATGGAACCTAATCAATAATTGAAATCACAACCTTATATACCTTCTCATATGATATGTAGAATACGTATCGTAGAGGAGGTTTTGTTATGTCCAACGATTTATCTAAAGATGTACTAGGTGCCATAAAGAAAAAAACAGGTAAAAATATTACAGCTAATTCAGTTAGCAAAATTGCTAGCACTGTTCAACCTGATTCATTAGAAAACGAAGCTGAGCTACGCAAATTAGTGAGATCCATTGCAGATATGGCTAAAATTAAAATGACTGATTCACAATTCGAGCATATTGTGAAGACGATAAAGTCAAGCGGTATGAAAACTTCTAACATTGAAGCTTTAATGAAAATACTAATTAGATAGTAACAATTTGCTATGACATAGAATAATGTTTTTCTTACGATAAACATTATTCTGTGTCATTTTTTTGCATAACTGTTTTACTAGCTTTGTCACAATATTAGAGAGATGCTATAATGATGTAGAATTAACAATACATACATTTGTAGATAGGGGAAAATTTTTCATGAATCCAATGGATAAGATGTGGATGTCTTTAATCGGAATTGGCCTTATGGCAATTGCAGCTGTTATTATTACTTTTGCACGAATAAAAACTAAAGGTATTATTAAAGGACTTTTATCAACTGTTGCATTTATTATGCTATGTATCGGATTTTTATTGGGTCTTCTTTCCATTATATAATACATAATGTTGTGAGCGAAAGGAATTGAGGTTTGTCATATGGAATTAGAACTTAGAGGTAGAACGATTACAAGTACTGTTGAAGCAGAAGATGGATTGACCATCTTGGATCATGCCATTAAGCATAAAGTAGATTGGAGTTATTCATGTACAAGAGGAACATGCGCACGTTGTCGCTGTCTTATTGTTGAGGGTGCTGATTTACTTGATGAGATCACCGATGAAGAATGGGATCGTCTTGAGCCTGAAGAATTTGAACAAGGATATCGCTTAGGTTGTCAAGCGGTTATTACCGGTACTGAAGGCAAAATTGTCGCAATAAACAAGACATATTTCTAATTATGGGGGTGTTCCCTATGGATGCAGAAGTTATTTTCTTGCCATTGAACCGCACGATCAAAGTAAGACCTGGTACGACTGTGCTACAAGCTGCTAGAAAGGCTGGTGTCGCTATCGTCACTAGATGTGGCGGTAACGCTGCTTGCTTCATGTGTAAAGTGAACATAGCTGATTGTAGCGGCTTAGCACCGATGAAAGAAAATGAACGTCGTAAGCTTGCAGGACTTGAATTGACAGGCACTCGTTTGGCTTGTCAAGCGATCGTGCAGAAAACAGTTACAGTTGAATTACCACCTGATCCACTCCGAGCTGCAATTGCTCGGCAACTGAAACTACAAGAAGAAGATGACGCTTTATGGTAGGGGGATAAGATGAATAAATATAGTTTGAAAAGAAAATCATGGTCTTTGATCAAAGTACTTATGTTGGTAACTACTCTAATTCTGCTTATGACAGGTTGTATGTATCCGAAACCAGATTCAAGCTCTGGAGTAATTGTAACCAAAGAAGCTATGCGTAATACACAAGGTGCTATTGAACAGTACCTTACAACTACGGGAGTATTACCTATACATAATAGTGACAGTTCAGTTCCGAAATATGAGAAGTTTCGTGTTAATTTTGGCAAACTTATAGATGATAAGTATATTGATTATATTCCGAATTCAGCTTTTGAATCAGGAGGCAACTTCTACTATCTAGTGTTGAATGAAGAAGAAGAGCCTATTGTGAAAGCACAAAGTATATTACTAACGCAACAAGTCATTGATCTACAGTCAAAAGTGACAGATTATATTACAGCGAATGGTGATATTCCTGCAGGAATGGAAGCTTATGAGGGAATTTTTTATATCGATTTTGATAAGTTGAATATTAAGAAGCCAACGATAAAAAGTGTATACACTGGAAATCTGAGTGAATTACTCGTTAGTAATAAAGGGAATGTCTATATTGACTATGCATCTGATATTATGCAATTGCTACAAAAAGACAGTTCGTTAGTCGTATCTGACCAACTAGATCTAAGAGAATTACTAATTGCGAATTCTGATTATGTTCCAGTCAAATCAACTAATTATAAATTAGTCAATGGTGATCCTGTAGCATTTGAATAAGTTAGCGAAATAGTGAAATTCTCATTTGAGATAGGTTGGATAGAGTTATTTATATATTAGTAACAAGTGCCGTATTCAGTGTAGTGATATCACTATAATGAATACGGCTTTTTTCTCTTCAATTTATCAATTGAAAGATCATATTCTAGTCATCAGAGGAATATATCATTATCTATATACATATATTTGAGTCTTGAAGGGAAGGCAGATAGCGATGAAAAACTAAAAACTTTTCGAAGTTATCGGAATAATTGGACAAAGTGAACATAAGCTATAACTAGTCCAATAAGTATGTACGAGTTGCGTCGCTGGCCTGCCCTTTTGACCGGTGGATGGCGGCGAACCGGAAAATCAATTGGGAGGGGATATTCAGTGAATAAAGTAGATATTTTCAAGGACATTGCCGAAAGAACTGGCGGGGATATTTACCTCGGCGTGGTCGGTGCGGTCCGTACGGGGAAATCAACGTTTATCAAAAGATTTATGGAAACGGTGGTTCTTCCCAACATTCCAGTAGAGTCAGAGCGAATTCGTGCTGTTGATGAATTGCCACAAAGTGCCGCAGGTAAAACTATTATGACGACTGAGCCGAAATTTGTACCTAATCAAGCGGTGCAATTAAGAGTAGCTGAAGGCTTAGAAGTGAATGTAAGACTAGTAGATTGTGTTGGATATGCAGTAGATGGAGCGAAGGGTTATGAGGATGAGAATGGACCTCGTATGATTACTACACCTTGGTTTGACGAAGCAATTCCGTTTCAAGAAGCAGCAGAGATCGGTACTCGCAAAGTAATCCAAGAGCATTCTACTCTAGGTGTTCTAGTTACTACAGATGGTACGATAGCTGAAATCCCACGTAGTTCCTATGTGGATGCTGAAGAACGAGTGGTTGAAGAGTTGAAAGAGGTTGGCAAACCATTCGTCGTAATTATTAACTCAACACGCCCACGCAGTGAGGAAACTCAAGCTCTACGCCAAGAGCTTCAAGAAAAGTACGATATTCCGGTAATTGCACTTAGTGTTGCAACGATGAATGAAGAAGAAGGTCTTGCGATTCTAAGAGAGGTACTATATGAGTTCCCTGTTCATGAAGTGAACGTTAATCTTCCAAGTTGGGTTATGGTACTAGCTGAACAACATTGGTTACGTAGTAACTTTGAAAATTCTGTACGAGACACAGTTAAGGACATTAAAAGATTGCGTGATGTAGATCGTGTAGTCCAACAATTCCTCGAATATGACTTCATTAGTCGTGCAGGGTTAAGTGGTATGGATATGGGTCAAGGCGTTGCTGAAATTGATCTATACGCTCCAGATGAACTATACGACCAAATTCTTATGGAAGTGGTTGGAGTAGAGATTCGTGGTAAAGATCACTTATTATCCTTAATGCAAGAATTCGCTCATGCTAAGAAAGAGTATGATCGCTTCTCAGAAGCGCTTGAAATGGTGAAAACAACTGGCTATGGTATTGCAGCACCATCTCTTGCGGAAATGGCACTTGATGAGCCAGAGTTGATCAGACAAGGTTCACGCTTCGGAGTGCGCTTGAAAGCGACTGCACCTTCTATTCATATGATTCGTGTAGATGTGGAGTCTGAATTCGCTCCAATCATCGGCACCGAAAAACAAAGTGAAGAGCTAGTTCGATACTTAATGCAAGATTTTGAGAATGATCCAATTAAAATTTGGGAATCCGATATATTTGGTCGTTCTTTACACAATATTGTGCGAGAAGGTATTCAAGGTAAAATTGCGATGATGCCTGACAATGCACGTTACAAGCTTCAAGAAACGCTTGGTAGAATTATTAACGAAGGATCAGGTGGCTTAATTGCAATCATCCTGTAGTAACATATGAAAAAAGGCAGTTATAACGACCGCGCGTCGCTATGACTGCCTTTTTCTATGTAGCAGAATTGACGTACCCTTTTATAGTTTCGTCGTGCTGCAACACGTAGCATTAATAAATTAAGAAACTTCCCTTGGAATAAATCGTATTAATATATATTAATTTCATTAAGGGTGGTTACTATGAATCAAGAAAACTTAACTTGTAAAGCTTGTGGAAGTAATACATTTACTAAAGGTGAAATAAGCAATGGGTACGCTAACGTAATGCCAATCAGTAAATTTTTATCTACAGGTTCCCCAGTTATATATACTTTTTGTAAAAATTGCGGGGAAGTAGCATCAATTAAAATTGCAAAACCAGAGAAATTTTGAGCCCATAAATTGGGCTTTTTTTGACTTAACATATTGCGCATTATGTGACAAATATGCTATTAAACATAAGATAACTATTTTGAATAGATTTAAAGTTGTAGGCATGACTATTATACCTATGTGAATATTTTTACGTTTTCTTTCTCCTTTTGTTAACTTCTTTAACCAGAACACTCTTTTAATGTTGGTGATAGCATCGGCTTGTGGAAATGTTGAAATGACATCTAATCTAAATACTTCTAGTGAAACTAAATGTGAAACAGATGAGTATATTATTCCAAAAAAGACATTCGAAAATTGTTAGGAATTAGTTCTAAAGTTACTAGTACCTTAGTTTCATTAGCGTTATGCTCATTTAGTATGAATTGTTTTCCAAATGATTTAGAGAAGTCCAAATGGATGGAGTACGTCAATTGAGGTCCTTATTCCTGCTCGGAATATTTTATTTTCCTGCTTGTAATTGTCTTTTTCTTGTATTACTATAGTTTTATTGTGAAAAAAGGTATATATTTCAAAAAAACAGGTCAATATGAGAGATAATATAGTATTTCGCTAGTCTAGCTTTACTTTAAGGAGGTGAAACAATGAACAAAACAGATCTAATTAACCAAGTTTCTGAACTTTCTGGTCTTACTAAGAAAGATGCAGGTAAAGCAGTTGATGCAGTGTTTGAAGCAATCGGTGAAGCTCTTCAAGGTGGCGACAAAGTTCAACTTGTTGGCTTTGGTAACTTTGAAGTGCGTGAGCGTCAAGCTCGTAAAGGACGTAACCCTCAAACGGGACAAGAAATCGATATCGCTGCAAGCAAAATTCCTGCATTCAAACCAGGTAAGCAACTTAAAGATTTGGTTGCTCAATAATATTTTGCCATCTAGAGGCTGCTTCTGTATATTCTGTATACATAGAAGAAGCCTCTTTTTCATAGGGAATATTAACTTTTCCAAGTAGGCATTGCACAATAGAGATGATTCTAATATAATTCTGTGAGGTAAGTTAGATTGTCTTTAAGAATGCGAGGGAATGAGATGGAGCAACAGACAGGCGATTATGTAGTAATTAAAGCCAAAGATCAGGGCGTAACTGTTATGGGTTTGACTAGAGGTCAAGATACAAGATTTCATCATACTGAAAAACTTGATAAGAATGAAGTGCTAATCTGTCAGTTTACTGATCATACATCCGCAATTAAAATCCGCGGTAAAGCTACGGTGTTGACGAAGTATGGTACCGTGCATACAGATGAATAGAAGTTCTTGTAATATCGAATCCCAATAGATGACATCAACGTCGCTATTGGGATTTTTCTTTGAAAATCTTATTCTAGTAAGGAAGCATTAATATAAAGTGGAATAATTTCTCGTAACCTGAATATTGCTCGTACTACTACCGTAGACTATAGAGAAGTGAATACTATAGGAGGTAGAAATATGAAGCAGTTGAAAGGCTTGTTACTGGCATCTGTAATGACACTGATGATTAGTATCATTTTATACTATAGTATGTTACATATAAAGGATGATTCATATCGCCAGATGCCAGTTAACGCTGGGACACATACGAAGCAAGTTACTTTAACTAATGATAACATTGTTGATGTTATCAATACTTTTATAGATACGAGCCATTTATCTAAAATTAATTTGAATAGTCATGTTCTAGAAGTGGTATTGTTGGTCAATAATGAACAGACACCAGAGCAAATAATTTATGCTGATCTACCGCAGTTTGTTAGTCTAGCATTTAATCATACGTTGAACATTGAACAGCTACAAGTGAAAGTAATGGAGAAACAACATAATCGTAACGATAGTGTCATAATATTCACTTGTAATCTGTATCGCAATGATGCATGGTTAGAGAATGGAATCGAGCAGTTGCAAGATGTCGGGTGGCTTGTTGATCCCAACTGGGAGCAGAGACTACGCATAAAAAAGACAATTTATTGGCAATAGCCAAATTAGTGATAACATCCTATAGTATCGCTAATAACCTTTCTAGGAATGAATTAAGATTTGTGTTATAATGATTAGCATTGTTATGAGGATATAACCTATTTTTGTACGGAGGCTTCATAGATGAAAAAATACTCTGTAGCGGATGCGGCAGACCCATACGTAAGCTACGATATGATCCATGCTCATACTGAACTACCGTCGTATTCGGAGCCTAGACTACAGCTACTATATGCTGTATTAGCGCAATCTAAAGAGACGAGAGAACGTAGTGAGTTATTCAGTCTTGTGACCGCTCTAGTTCAACTAGGTATGGATACGCATGATCTTGTTGATACGGAGACTGGACAGCGAACGGAAACTCAAATGCGTTCTAGACAATTGAAAATTTTGGCGGGCGATTACTTTAGTGCGAGATTTTATCAACTTCTTGCAGTTAAAGGTGAAATTGAATTGGTTGCTATACTAAGTAAAGCGGTTGCAGATGTTAATCGTCTGAAAATTTCTTTCTATTCAACAGCTCAATCAGCAACCTTAACGGCAGAACAATACTTAATGAACAGAATCTCACTAAAAAGTGAAATGTTTGCTCCTTTCCATAAATTTTTGAGTAAGCCGATAGCAAAAGTATGGAAAGAACTATTACAACAAGTTACAGCTTTTGAAGTTATGCTTGATGAGTTGAGTAATATATTCGACGCTGGTGGATATGCTCGTAGTTTTGCATATTGGAATTTACATAATATTGTAACCTCGGTCGAAGAGAAAAAAATGCTACAACAGAATAGTTACAATCTGCTTGTGGACAAGTACCATATACGTCGCCATATGTTAGATTATTTACATACAGCATATGAAGCTGTCCTGAGAATACTTGATACAGAGCAGTTAGCAGAACTAAAGGCTGAATTATCTCATACAGTTGAAAATATGAAAAAACAACTCGGCAATTTTTCGATGAAAGAAGTTGAAGCACAATGAGTAGCAATAACTTAAATGATTCAAAAAGCCATGTTCATGAACTATTTGAGACGATAGCTCCAAAATACGATATGATGAACGATCTTATGAGTTTTGGTCTACATAAAGTATGGCGTAAAAAGACGATGAAGAAGATGAACGTCCAAAAAGGTCAAACGGCATTAGATCTATGCTGTGGTACTTGTGATTGGACGATTGATCTTGCAAAAGCAAGTGAAACTGGTCACATAATAGGACTCGATTTCAGCGAACAAATGCTTGAAGTAGGACGTCAAAAAGTAGCGGAAGCGGGATTGAATAAGCAAATTAAACTTGTTCAAGGTAATGCTATGGAACTTCCTTTCGAAGATAATTCATTTGATTATGTAACGATTGGATTTGGCTTAAGAAATGTACCAAATTATGAACAAGTGGTTGCAGAAATGCTACGGGTTGTGAAACCTGGCGGACAAATTGTTTGTCTTGAAATGTCCAAACCTCAGCAACAACCATTCAAATCCATTTACTATTTTTATTTCGAAAAGATGGTACCATTGTTAGGCAAGATGTTCGCGAAACAGTTTGCTGCTTACAAATGGCTTCCCGATTCTTTGAAATTATTTATGGATGCGAAAGAGTTGCGTCAGCTATTTGAGAAAGTCGGAGCTGTAAATGTCGTTGTCAAAAACTTTTTCTGGGGTATCGCAGCATTACATATCGGTAGAAAAAGCTAATAAGGATATCATCATACTATTCTAGAAACAACAGATAAGATTCAACCAAGTTAGAAGCTATGATATATAGTAACCTAGAGCTATTCAAAAGGTGAGATCATGAAACTATTAGAAATATACGCCAAGATGAAGGGCGACATTAACAAAATAGAGAATGAGCTAGAACGAGTTGTAACAGATGAGCAACCATTGTTGTCTGAGGCTGCGCTCCATTTACTTAAAGCGGGTGGAAAGAGGATTCGTCCTGTTTTCGTATTGCTTGGTGGTAAATTCGGCACGTACAACTTGAATGACCTGAAGACTGTGGCTGTAACTTTAGAGTTAATCCATATGGCTTCTCTTGTTCATGACGATGTAATTGATGATGCAGAGACACGTCGAGGCCAGCTTACAGTGAAGTCAAAATGGGATAATCGCATTGCGATGTATACAGGTGATTATATCCATGGCAAAGCTCTGACACAGATTTCATTAATTGAGAATAAAGATGTACATACAATGCTTTCGAAGGCACTAGTTCAAATGTGTATTGGGGAAATGGAACAGATCCGTGATTTCTTCAATACGAATCAAACAGTGCGCAATTACTTATTACGTATTCGCCGGAAAACAGCATTATTACTTGCTATAAGCACACAATTAGGTGGTATTGTAGCGGGTTGTACTCCACAGCAATATAATGCATTATATCGTTATGGTTATAATGTTGGGATGGCATTTCAGATCATTGATGATCTACTTGACCTATATGGAACAGAGAAACAGCTCGGTAAGCCACCAGGTTCAGATATGAGGCAAGGAAATATTACTTTGCCTGTTATTTTGGCACTTCAAGATGAAGACATTCGTGATGATCTATTAGTCGAAATTCGTAATATTCATGCAAATGGAGATTCAGCTAATACGAAAAGAGCTATCCAACTTATTCGTAATAGTAAAGGTAGCCAAATGGCAGAGGACATGGCAAATCGTTATATTGCTAAAGCACTTGCAGTGCTTGAAGAACTGCCAACGATTCCAGCCAAGAAGAACCTTGTTGATATCGCACATTTCGTGGGGAAACGCAATTATTAATATACCGCTTACTAGGGGAAGGGGCATATATTGTGGAAAGAACGTTTTTAATGATTAAGCCTGATGGAGTACAAAGAGGTTTAATTGGTGAAATTGTTTCGCGTTTTGAGAAGAAAGGTCTACAACTTAATGCTGCTAAGTTTATGATGATCTCGACTGAACTAGCAGAAACACATTATGGTGAGCATAAGGGTAAGTCTTTCTACGAGCCATTACTTAAGTTTATTACTTCTGGTCCCGTATTTGCGATGGTCTGGTCAGGTGATAATGTCATTGCCTTATCAAGAGCTATGATTGGTAAAACCGATGCTGTCGAAGCTTTTCCGGGTACGATTCGTTCTGATTTTGCTGTTCATACTAACTTTAACCTTATACACGGTTCTGATTCTGCTGAAAATGCTGAACGAGAAATTCAATTGTTTTTCAACGAGAACGAGCTTGTTTCGTTCGAACATACGATTCAGCGCTGGATTTAACATGAGCTTTGGAGGCTAGGTTATGTCAGAAGATTTAGATTTTTCTAGATTCATAGATCAGATTAAGAAAAAAACAGATATTGATCTTTCCTTATATAAAGAAGCACAAATGAAAAGACGTCTAACTACATTACGGATGAAACACGGTTTCCAGACATTTGACAGTTACTTTCAACAACTATCACAAAACAAAGTATTGTTAGATGAATTTCTTGATCGGATGACAATCAATGTATCGGAGTTTTGGAGAAATCCACAACGCTGGGAAACACTTCGAACAAAGTTTTTACCTGAGATGATTCAAACGAATAATCGAGTGAAAATATGGAGCGCAGCTTGTTCTACAGGTGAAGAACCGTATACACTTGCTATGATATTGAATGAATTACATGCTTTGCAAAAGACGCATTTACTTGCAACGGATCTTGATGCAGGTGTTCTAGCAAAGGCAACTCAAGGTTTTTATCTTGACCGTTCGATTCGTGATGTTCCGCAACTGTTTCGTCAGAAATATTTCCAAGAAGAAGAGGGCGTTTTCTCTGTCGTTGATTCATTAAAGAAAGCGGTACAGTTCAAACAACAAAATTTACTGTTCGATACTTTCGATAAAGACTTTGATCTTATCGTTTGTCGTAATGTGATGATCTATTTCACAGAAGAAGCGAAAAATGAGTTGTATCATAAATTCGCAAAAGCTTTGAAACCAGGAGGCTTATTGTTCGTTGGAAGTACGGAACAAATATTCACTCCTTCACAGTACGGATTTGAAACGGTGGATACTTTCTTCTATCGTAAATTATAATTGCATACGCACTTATACTATTTATAGAAAAAATGAGCTAAAGGCTATCTTAACAGACCCTTTAGCTCATTTTTGTATATTTGTTTAGTTAAAGTTTCATTATCATCTCATTATTGTTATGTAGCCTAATAACTTTACTCTCAAATAATTGCAACTTGGCTTCAAACTGGGCTCTATCATTTTCAAAACCTTGCGTCCATTGATACATCATTCTTAACATTTTAAGATCCGATGTATAGTTACTCTTTTCTATACCAAGTTGTTGTTTAACAAACCGGCTGAATATTCGAATTTTTCGCTTCCATAGCGGTGTATCAAGAAATACAATCGTATCTGCCATCTCGTATAAACATTGATACGATAGACGATCCACTCCTTCAAATATCCAATCTCCATTTTGATTAATTTCTATAATTGTCTCAACCTGTTCAGCCGCACTACGTTTATAACGCTCTAGAGCAGTTTGATGATAAACAATAGAGTCGAGTTCATACCAGGGTATATTAAGTTTTTTCGATAATTGCCTCGCTAATGTTGTCTTACCACTAGCCACACTACCAATAATGAGAACCTTATTCATATGATCACCAACTAAACTTATTATCAATAACCCTCACTAAGAGCTATCGCACATATATTAAGATAATTATATAGTTAATCAGGCAGAAATGGGATAATATATAGAAACGATTACATAGCGTAAAGCTATACGCTTTCTTGTCAAACTAGCAGTGCTGTACTATAATGAGCAAAGATGTTTACGGGATTAAATGGAGAGCAGGAAGTTCTGCTTGTAGAGGGGGAACTATTGTTGAGTTTACGATATTTGACAGCTGGGGAAACCCACGGGCCTCAATTGACCACAATTATAGAAGGACTACCAAGTAATTTAAACCTTGATTTCGAGGAATTGAACTTCCAACTACAACGTAGACAAAAAGGTCACGGACGTGGTCGCCGTATGCAAATCGAAAAAGATACAGCTGATATTGTTGGTGGTGTGCGTCATGGGAAGACAACAGGAGCTCCGATCGCGATTGTTGTTGCCAATAATGACTGGACACATTGGACTAAAGTAATGAATATTGAGCCTATTGAAGGTAACGATGAAACCAAACGTCGTGTTCATCGACCGCGTCCTGGACATGCAGATCTTAATGGTGGATTGAAATACAATCAACATGATCTTCGTAATATTCTAGAACGCTCTAGTGCTCGTGAAACAGCTGCTCGTGTAGCTGTTGGTGCGGTTGCCCGTCAATTTCTTGCCGAGTTCGGTATTAAAGTTGCTGGACAAGTTATTCGAATCGGTGAAATCGTTGCACCACCTAATCAACTTCCTGTTGATGAACTGATTGCTCTGACAGAAGAATCTTCTGTTCGTGTCGTAGATAAAGCAACTGAAGAAAAAATGACTGCTTACATCGATCAAATTAAGCAAGAAGGCGATTCTATTGGTGGAATCGTGGAATGTATTATTGAAGGTGTTCCGATTGGTCTAGGAAGTCATGTTCAGTATGACCGAAAGCTAGATGCTAGAATCGCTCAAGCAGTCGTTTCTATTAACGCATTTAAGGGTGTAGAGATCGGGATTGGATTTGAAGCTGCGAAAATTCGTGGTTCTCAAGTACATGATGAAATACTTTATACTGCTGAGAAAGGTTATCATCGTGCAACGAACCGACTTGGTGGATTTGAAGGTGGAATGACTAATGGAGAGCAAATTGTTGTAAGAGGTGTGATGAAGCCAATTCCAACTTTGTACAAGCCTCTTCGTAGTATTGATATTGATACAAAAGAAGCTTTTACCGCTCAAGTCGAGCGTTCTGATAGCTGTGCTGTTCCTGCTGCAAGTGTAGTAATGGAACATGTGGTAGCTTGGGAAGTCGCTCGTGCATTTCTGGAAAAATTCGGCGGAGACTCTATCGAAGAGATTCATGCCAATTATAATAGTTATAAAGAACAATTGGAGAGATATTAATATGCATAAATTAATGGTTGAACTTGGTGACCGCTCTTATCCAATCTATATCGGATCAGGCTTGCTTGACACGGTTGCTACTTATTTCTCGAATCATGGTATTAGTAAAAAATCACCACTTATGATTGTAACTGATGAGAATGTAGCCCCAAAATATCTTGATCGATTAGCACAATCGCTAAGAGAAGATGGCTTTAACGTTGTAACAGCAGTAGTAGCTGCGGGAGAACAGTCTAAGTCTCTAGCTAATCTTGAATTGTTAGTAAAAGTTGCTTTAGAAGGTGGACTTGATCGTAAATCTGCAATCGTAGCACTAGGTGGTGGCGTAGTTGGAGATTTAGCTGGTTATGTAGCAGCGGCTTATATGCGCGGCGTGAAATTCGTTCAAATCCCAACAACGATTCTAGCTCATGATAGTAGTGTAGGTGGTAAAGTAGCAGTAAATCATCCGTTAGCGAAAAATATTATCGGTGCTTTTCATCAACCTGAATTCGTATTGTATGATTTGAACACTTTGCAAAGTTTACCTGATCGTGATGTGAAATCAGGATTAGCTGAAGTCGTTAAGCATGGTTTGATCTGGGATGCCGAGTTCGTAGACTGGTGTATCGAACACGCTGATAGATTAGTAGCGAAAGATCCTGAAAGTCTCGGATACGCACTATACAAAGGATGTAGCGTGAAGGCTCAAGTCGTTTCGCAAGATGAGAAAGAAAATAGTTTGCGTGCCATTCTTAATCTGGGACATACGATCGGTCATGCGCTTGAAGCTGTAGCGGGCTATGGCGAGCTAATGCATGGTGAAGCGATAAGCATTGGTATGATTGGTTCGGCAAAGTTAGGCGTTCGTTATGGGGCATCAGAAGAACTTCTGCGCGTTACAACTTTAGCGCTTGAAAGCTGTGGTTTACCAACATCTATCCCAAGCCAATACGATACAGATGAAATCTTAGCTGCAATGATGCATGATAAGAAGTTTTCAGAAGGAACAACAGTGTTTGTCGTACCAACAGAAATTGGTACTGTAGAAATTAAACCAAACGTACCAGTTGAATGGATACGTGAAATTATAGAAGAATTAAAGCAGGAGGGCTAATTATGAATGTACGTGGAATCCGAGGAGCAGCAACAGTAGAGTCAAATCAAGCCGAGCTTATTAAAGAAGTTACCTTAGATATGGTTAAAGATATTGTCAGTCAAAACAATGTAAACCCAGCAGACATTTCTTGTGTATTTATTACCGTTACGCAAGATCTTGATCAAGCATTCCCTGCACAAGCGATTCGACAATTACCAGGGTGGGAATTAGTACCACAGATGTGCGCACTAGAAGTTCCTGTAAAAGGGAGCCTTGAAAAATGCGTACGATTGATGGTGCTAGTCAATACGGACAAAACGCAAGCAGAAATTAAACATGTTTACAAAGGTGGAGCAATTGCTCTTCGTCCAGATTTAGCTCAAAAATAAGAGCATTGACATCATAATATTCATTGGGATATAGTAGTAGTTAGATGAGAAGAGTTTAGAAGAGATAGGTTTTATCGAGAAGAGATGAGATGAGTTCAAGGAATAGGATTAACTCAGATGAGTTGTAACAATTGTAACGACAGAGAGCTGTTGTTAAATTGTATGAACGAAAAGTCTGTAGTTCATTGCTTATTTCTATTTCATACTTAATTTCGATGGTCCCTGCTCTGATAGCAGGGGCCTTTTTTGATAGTTACCCTATCTTCATATCCAAAATCGATTGGGCTTTTGCCTTAGAAAGTGAGAGTGAAGAGTATGTCTACTGAATTACAACAAGTTATTTCATTAGCTGATCAATATAATTTAATTCCAATTGTACGCCGGGTTATGGCTGATACTGAGACTCCTATTCGATTGTTTAAGCATTTTGCTAAAAAGGAGCACGCTTTCTTACTTGAGAGTGTTGAAGGTGGCGCCAAATGGGCTAGATATTCATTTATCGGAACAGATCCGTTCTTGATGTTATATGGAAAACATGGAGAGATGGTTTTCGAGCAAAATGGCGAAAAGACAATTCTTTCAGATAAACCTATTGAACTATTGAAAGCAAAGTTACGTTCATTCCGTACTCCTGCTAATACTGAGCTTCCTCCATTTACAGGTGGAGCTATCGGATTTTTTGGATATGATCTATTACAATATTATGAGAAATTACCTGCTCACCGAGTAGATGATCTCAATATGAACGATATTCAATTTATGTTCTGCGATCAAGTTATCGTATTTGATCATTTGAAGCAACAATTGCTATTAGTTAGCAATGTTCATATCGAAGAAGGATCAACAGATGCACAAATTGAGCAAGCATATAACCGTACTCTTGGCCGTATAGAGGCGATGATCGAAGAGATTAGTCAAGTGAACGTAGCTACTGATATTCCTAGAGGATCTATGGATTTGGATCCAGATCTTGGGGAAGTAGAATCGAATATTACGAAAGAAAAGTTTATAGATAACATTCATCAAGCGAAAGAATATATCCGCGCTGGTGATATATTCCAAGTAGTTCTTTCACAACGCTTCAGTATAGAAACAACGGTTGATCCGCTTCATGTATATCGTGTACTACGTGTAATGAACCCATCTCCATATATGTACTATTTGAAAATGGGTGAACAAGTCATCGTAGGTACTTCTCCTGAAGCACTTGTGAAAGTCAATAACGGTAAAGTGGAAACACGTCCAATTGCTGGCACACGTCCGCGTGGTAAGACAGTTGAAGAAGATAAGCAACTAGAGCAAGATTTGCTTGCTGATGAGAAAGAGAAAGCGGAGCATTTAATGCTTGTTGATCTTGGTCGTAATGACATCGGCAGAGTATCTGAGTTTGGTTCCGTACGTTGTGATACGTTT
Organism: Candidatus Pristimantibacillus lignocellulolyticus; assembly: GCA_023639215.1. Taxonomy (NCBI): domain Bacteria; kingdom Bacillati; phylum Bacillota; class Bacilli; order Caryophanales; family Paenibacillaceae; genus Pristimantibacillus (SeqCode); species Pristimantibacillus lignocellulolyticus (SeqCode). The sequence continues at coordinate 4,664,668 of CP097899.1, read as the reverse complement.
ATGGAAGTTGAACGTTATTCTCATGTCATGCACATCGTATCGAATGTGTCCGGCAAATTACGTGAAGATAAAGATTTCTTTGATGCATTTATATCTTGTTTACCAGCTGGAACGGTGTCAGGAGCGCCGAAACTACGTGCGATGGAAATTATCGCTGAGTTAGAAAATGAGGCGCGTGGTGCTTATGCTGGTGCGATTGGCTACCTTGGCTTCGGTGGTTCAATGGACACTTGTATTACAATTCGTACAATTATATTCCAAAATAATCGTGCTTACGTACAGAGCGGTGCAGGCATTGTATGGGATTCTAATCCTGAAAGTGAATATATGGAAACTGTGAATAAAGCAAAAGCAAGTTTGAAAGCGATTCGTGCAGCTGAGCAAATGTTTGGTACTAAACAAGAGCAATTGAAAACATCCATTAATACTGATTACGAAGTGTTAAATTAAGGAGGGATAGATGAATATGAGCGAAGCAATAAGTATGCAACAAGCGATAGCTAAGCTAGTATCTAGCAATGATCTTTCGCGAGCAGAAGCACAATCCGTGATGACTCAAATTATGAACGGAGAAGCTACTTCTGCGCAAATCGGAGCTGCAGCGATAGCACTTCGAATGAAGGGTGAAACAAAAGATGAAATTACTGGGCTTGCAGAAGTGATGCGTAGCTTCTCTAATCATGTCGATAGTCACCAAAGCGGACTGCTAGATACATGCGGTACTGGCGGATCCGGAATTAGTAAGTTCAATATTTCTACAGCATCTTCACTAATAGCAGCGGCTGCTGGTATTACGGTTGCAAAACATGGAAATCGTGCAATGTCAGGCAAATCCGGTAGTGCGGATGTGCTTGAAGCACTTGGTGTTAATATTAACGTTACTCCAGAGCAAGCGAAAGCATGTCTTGATGAAGTAGGCATCTGCTTTATGTTCGCTCAACTTTATCATCCTTCCTTAAAGCATGCAGCTGGACCACGTAAAGAAATCGGAACAAGAACGATTTTCAATATGTTAGGCCCACTTACAAATCCTGCTGGTGCAGATCGTCAATTACTAGGTTTATATGATGCTAGTAAGACTGAGATTATAGCGGAAGTATTACGGGAATTAGGAATAACACGAGCACTTGTTGTCAGTAGCTTCGATGGGTTGGATGAGATTAGTATTTCATCATCAACGAAAGTATCTGAATTGAAAGATGGTAGTGTAACCACATATCATATTTCACCAGAACAATTAGGATTAGTTACACGTCCACTTTCCGATGTACTTGGAGGCGAGCCAGCTCAAAACGCTCAAATCATTCGAGAAATATTTGATGGCACACGTCGTGATGGATATCGTGATATTGTGCTAGCCAATGCTGGAGCATGTATCTACCTTGGCGGTCTTTCTAATACTCATGCTGAAGGTGTGAAAATCGCAGCAGAAATCATTGATTCTGGAAAAGCTGCTTTGAAGCTTGATCAGCTTATTCAAAAGACAGGAGAATTGAATTATGTTTCTTAATAAAATTGTCGAGACGAAAAAAGTTGAAGTACAGCAATTAGCGGAAAACTTCAATATTAAGCAGTATGAACAACATATTGCTACATTGCCTCCATGCCGTGGATTCGAGAAAGCTTTGCGTGCAGGTGGTCGTAAACGTGATTTAGCGTTAATCGCGGAAGTGAAAAAAGCATCTCCGTCCAAAGGATTAATACGTGAAGATTTCCATCCGGTTGAACTTGCACTTGCCTATGAGTCTGCTGGTGCAGATTGTCTATCCGTGCTTACTGATGTGGATTACTTCCAAGGATCTAATGAATACTTGAAAAGAATCTCAGAAGCAGTGAAACTTCCATTATTACGCAAAGATTTTATTATTGATTACCGTCAAATTTATGAAGCAAGAGCTATAGGTGCGGACTGTATTTTATTAATTGTAGCTATTCTGACAGATGAACAGCTTAGTGAATTCCACGATCTTGCGAAAAAATTAGGAATGGACGTTCTTGTAGAAGTTCATGATACATCGGAATTAGAACGAGTGCTTAAATTAAATAAGGCTACATTGATCGGTGTTAATAATCGTAATCTGCACACATTTGAAACAAAACTTGAGACAACTCAAGCTTTAATCGGTATGATGCCTGAACATGTTATGAACATTAGTGAGAGCGGCATATTGAGTCAGCAAGATTATGAATATGTAAGATCTGTAGGGGCACAAGGATTGCTGATCGGTGAACATTTCATGCGTCAAGGAGATGTTGGTCAAGCGATTGAGCAATTAATGGGTCAGGTTACAAACGTATGAATCAAGAAGTCGTAGAGTCGTTATCAATTAAGCCGCGCATCAAAATATGTGGTTTACGCGATGTTGCAACTATAGAGGCGATGGAAGGATTACCGATTCAAGAAGTTGGGCTAGTCTTTGCTCCGAGTAAGCGTCAAGTTACAGCTGCACAAGCTGAGCAACTTGTCGATGCTATTCATCGCCTTAGTGGAGAGAGGATACGTGCCGTTGGTGTATTCGTCAATCATCCTCTTGAAGAAATGATTGCTTTATTGCAACATGTTCCGCTCGATGTCGTGCAATTGCATGGCAATGAGGATGTGCAATACTATAGTTTGTTGCATGAAGCCTATCCCAATTTAGCGTTGTGGAAAGTAATTTCAATCAAACAACAACGTGAGCATAATAATGAGGCGGAGCAACATATTAAGGATGAATTGACTCCATATATTCCTTATATTGAGAGTATATTAATAGATGCTCCAGGTGGCGGGACAGGTAAACCTTTCAATTGGGAAGCTATTGCGACATATCGAGCAGTTGCAGATCAATTTGAACTGCAGCTATACGTGGCTGGTGGATTGCATGAAGGCAATGTAGCACAATTAATTTCGAGCTATCGTTGCGATGGAATAGATGTTTCCAGTGGTGTAGAATCAGATGGAGTGAAAGATTTGCACAAAATAAATGAGTTTGTCAGAAAGGTGATAGAAGCATGACACAAATTCCAGATTCCAATGGTCGCTTTGGACCGTTCGGGGGCAGATATGTTCCTGAAACATTAATGAATGCTTTGTTACAATTAGAAGAAGCATATCTTCACTATTCCAAAGATCCAGAATTCCAAGCAGAAATACTTGATTTATTATATCGCTACTCAGGTCGTCCGACGTCATTATATTACGCTCCGAATTTAACTGAAAAGCTTGGTGGAGCAAAAATTTACTTGAAACGTGAAGATTTGAACCATACGGGTGCGCATAAAATTAATAATGCAATTGCGCAAGGATTGCTTGCTAAACGTATGGGCAAAACGAAGATTATTGCTGAAACTGGAGCGGGTCAACATGGTGTTGCTTCTGCTACTGTAGCTGCCTTACTAGGTCTTGAATGTAAAGTATTTATGGGCGAAGAAGATATGAAGCGCCAACAACTAAATGTATTCCGAATGAATTTACTTGGTGCTGAAGTTGTACCTGTAACTAGTGGAACACGCACGTTAAAAGATGCTTGTAATGAAACTCTACGTTATTGGGTTAGTAATGTAACAGATACTTACTATATTCTTGGTTCTGCAACTGGTCCTCATCCATACCCTTTGATGGTTCGAGATTTCCAGCGTATTATCGGTGATGAAGCTCGTGAGCAAATATTGAAATACGAAAATAAACTACCTGATTATGTTGTGGCTGCTGTCGGTGGCGGTAGTAATGCAATCGGTATTTTCTATCCATTTATCCAAGATAAAGGTGTGAAATTATTAGGCGTGGAAGCTGCTGGTCGTGGTGTAGAGACAGATGAGCATGCAGCAACGATGACAAAAGGACGTCACGGTGTATTCCAAGGTTCGATGAGTTATGTACTGCAAGATGAGCACGGCCAAGTACAACCAGCTCATTCAATCTCAGCAGGACTTGATTATCCTGGTATCGGACCTGAACATTCTTACTTGAAAGACAGTGGTCGTGCAGAGTATGCACCTATTACGGATGCAGAAGCACTGGAAGCGTTGCAAGAACTTTCTCGTACGGAAGGGATTATTCCAGCGTTAGAATCAGCACATGCTATTGCACAAGTGATTAAGTTAGCTCCAACTTTAAGCAAAGATCAAACAATCGTAGTAAGTTTGTCTGGTCGAGGCGACAAAGATGTAGAAGCGATTATGAGTTACTTAGGTAAATCTTCCGATGGATCTTTTCATTTGTAGAGGATGTTCATAAAGCAGACTTTGACAACGAAGTGCATACTGACGTCGATTATTCGATATCGAATATGAAGCGAACTAATGCTTCCGAGGTTTTCTTTCACAAACATTGTAGGTTCGCGTGTCCGTAATTATGTACACTTGCGCTTGCGCCTTTCTCAAGTAGCGCTCCATCTTCTCGGATTGCGAAAGCCCGCTTTTTGAACTGTGGTAGACGAGATGGACTAATGAAAAATTATTGGAGGTAACTCATATGAATTTAATTGATAAAAAATTCGCTGAACTGAAAGAGCAGAACAATACTGCATTAATTCCATTCATTTCTGTAGGCGATCCCAATATTGCTACAACGGTCGATATTATTAAAACTTTAGAAGCAGCAGGCGCTGACATTATAGAATTAGGTGTGCCTTATTCTGATCCGCTAGCAGATGGTCCAGTAATTCAACGTGCTTCAGAACGCGCATTACAGCACAGTATTACATTAACAGATTGTATTAATCTGGGTGGGACGTTGCGTGCTGAAGGTGTCCAAATTCCATTAATTCTGTTCACATACTTTAATCCCATTTTCCAGTTTGGGCTTAGACCATTTTTTGATATTGTGAAAAGTAATGATATTAGTGGACTTATTATTCCTGATCTTCCAATTGAAGAAGATGGAGAAGTTAGAGAATTAGCGCAGCAATATAATATCCATCTTATCCCTTTAGTTGCACCAACTTCCGATGAACGTGTCATTCGTATTACACAGCATGCAAAAGGCTTTGTATATTGTGTGTCTTCATTAGGAGTTACAGGTGAGCGAGCTACATTCCATACTGGCATTGATGAGTTTCTAGCAGTAGTTAAGAGTGCATCTTCGGTTCCGATTGCAATCGGTTTTGGTATCTCTAATCGTGAACAAGTTGCTCGTTTCGAAGGTAAATGCGATGGTGTTATCGTAGGTAGTGCAATCGTTCGTACAATCGAGAACAGCTTGCCATTGTTAGCTGATGAAGCGACCAAGCAAGCAGGTTTGAAACAGATCGGTGATTTTGTTGCTAGCTTAAAAGGATAATAGGTAATCATTCATCCAATCATTACTTACAATAAATGTATTTGTAAGTGAGTATCATCATATAAAGCCGTATGCTAATAGGATCTGTCCGCTAGCATACGGTTTTTGTATATCAGCTTATGAGATTATAGGTGATAAGGCAATCTGGACTATAGAGTTTAATAAAAAGATCGTTAAAAGTAGATACATAAATATAGACTTTAAAAGTAATATAAGTTGTGAGACAATATGAAGTAGTCACTATTTAACGCGTTAATGCAATTATAGACAAAGAGGTGAATGGCCCATGCAGCCAAAATTAAATATTATGCATTTACCAGTGTATCAACCAGGTAAACCAGTAGAAGATGTTAAAAGAGAATTAGGATTAGATGAAGTCATTAAACTTGCATCCAATGAAAACCCACGAGGTTATTCGCCACTAGCCAAAGCAGCAATGCTTGAAGAAATAGATCAACTACACTTGTATCCAGATGGCGCAAGTGTTGAATTAACGGATGTTCTTGCACGTAAAATTAATGTCGATAATGACCAAATTATATTTGGTACAGGCTCAAGCGACATTATTCTAATGATTGCTCGTGCTTTTCTAGTTGCTGGCGATGAGACAGTAATGGCAAATGAGACATTCTCTCAATATAAACATAATGCTGAGATCGAGAATGTGAAGTTAGTCGAGGTACCTTTGAAGGATGGTAAGCATGATCTCCCTGCGATGCTTGCAGCAACAACGGATAAGACGAAAGTGCTTTGGATTTGTAATCCGAACAATCCAACCGGAACAATTATTGCTCACGAGGATATGCTTTCCTTCTTAGACCAAGTGCCTAAGCATGTGCTAGTTGTTCTTGACGAAGCTTATGGAGAATATGTATTCGATACTAACTTTACAGATGGCGTTAAATTACTTGATAAATACAGTAACTTAGTTGTGCTGCGTACGTTCTCTAAAGTATATGGTCTTGCTGCGAATCGTATTGGTTACGGAATTGGTAACGCTGATGTTATTCGTACAATTAACCAAGTACGTGAGCCATTCAATACTGGTCGTCTAGCCCAAGTAGCAGCAAAAGCTTCGCTTAAAGATGATGCGTTCCTTGAACAATGTCGCTTGGCGAACCGTGCAGGTCTAGATTATTTTCATAATGAATTCACTCGAATGAATCTTGAATTCTTCGAAGGTCATGGTAACTTCGTTATGGTTGATGTGCGTAAACCATCGATGGAAATTTTCAATCTGATGTTGCGTAAAGGAATTATTATACGTGCAGGTTGGAAGCAATACCCAACACATATTCGAGTATCTGTTGGTACACCAGAGCAAAATGAAAAATTCATTAATGTCCTAGAACAAGTTTTAACGGATTTGGCGGTGCTAGCTTAATTTATGATAAAGGTAGCGATATTTGGTGTAGGTCTCATTGGAGGCTCCATCGCATTGTGCTTAAAGGGACAACCGAATATTACAGTTGTTGGATATTCTAATCGCTCATCTTCTGCTGAAAAGTACGTTCAACGTGGCGTCGTTGATATTGGCACGACTTCGGTTGAAGAAGCAGCTTTAGATGCAGATTTTATATTCTTATGTGTTCCTGTTGGTCTGATGGATGAGTACATGCAGCAACTTAGTAAGCTTGATTTGAAGCAAGGATGCATTATTACGGATGTAGGCAGTACGAAAGCGTCTGTGATGGCTTCTGCTCAAGTATTCAAGCAAACCTCTGCAGTTTTCATTGGAGGACATCCAATGGCAGGATCGGAGCGTTCAGGTGTGGAGGCTGCTTCAAGTCGCTTACTTGAAAATGCTTTTTACGTGCTAACAGCAGATGAAGATACATCAGCAACTAGTCTTAATCAGTTAATTGAATTATTGAGTTATACGAGGGCACATATCGTTCCAGTTGACGCGGAAGCTCATGATACCATTGTAGGAGCAATTAGTCATTTGCCTCATATTATTGCTGTTGGCCTTGTTAATCAAATCCGAGGCTATAATGATAATAATGGTCTATATGAGACGCTTGCAGCTGGAGGTTTCCGCGATATTACGCGTATTGCATCTGGTGATCCACCGCTTTGGCGTGATATTTTATTGGATAATAAAGAAGTTCTTTTGCGCCTTCTTAACGATTGGCAGAAAAACATGGATCATTTCAAGCAGTTACTTCAGCAGGATGATGGAGATGGGATTGTGGAAGCATTCCGCCAAGCTGGTGACTTCCGCAGTAAATTACCAGAAAGAAGAAAAGGAATGCTTCATTCAATCTATGATTGTTATGTCGATATTCCCGATCATCCTGGTATTATTGGTTCAATTGCTAGTGAACTAGGCAAAGCTCAAATTAATTTGAGTAATATTCAAATTATTGAGAATCGAGAACAAATTCCTGGCGTATTAAAACTAAGTTTCAGAACACAGGAACATCTTGATCAAGCAATTGTATTACTAGGAGAACAAGGGTATAAAATAGAACAATAACTTAGAATTAGATATAAAAAGAGCGCTTATGAGAGAATTTTCCTTTCATGAGCGTTTTTTAATGTTAAATTCTTTTCATTTTGAGTAATTAAGAAATACATATAAAAGTAAGTGAATTGTATATTTATGTGAAAATATTTGCTGAAAATTAAAATGTAAGCGCTTATTGACAAACTGGAAGCGTATACATATAATAAAAGTACAGTATGGTTTCTCTCCACTCCTATCCAATAACTCTTGTGTTCATAGATGGACACGGACCACTCCTTGAGAGTGGTCTTTTTTTTTCTGTCAAGATAAACGATAATAGACTATGAAGTTATAACTATTAATGAACATATGGAAAAAAAGATAATTTATGTAAGATGAAGGATTTTGTCATTTATGCTCGAATTAACTAAGAATGATTGATCATATATAAAAACGCAACTTTTTGATCCGAATTCAGTATACATGTATAGTGGATTTCGGGAATAAATTGCAGGTGGAGGAGGTTCGCCTGTCATGACAGATTCCCAGATAATACGAGAAATCAAGGATGGCAATGTCGAGCTCTACTCTGAGCTAATGAATCGCTATCAACGTAGAATCATGGCCTTTATCTATCATATGTTGAAAAGTGCAAAGCTAGAGTCACTCGCAGAGGATCTTTGCTCTGAAACTTTTTATAAAGCATACCGAAGTTTGCATACGTTTCGCGAAATAGATGCAACCTTTTCTACGTGGCTATATACAATTGCGCGAAATACAGTATTGAGTGAACTCCGTAAGCAAAAAGCAGCTTATGTTTCGATAGAGGAAGTCAACATGGAACCGATTATTTCAGATGCTGCAACGCCAGAACAGCAGCTTCTTATTAATGAACGTATGGAAAAGGTACGTGAAGCAATCAATAAATTACCTGAAAAGCAACGATCAGCTATTATACTTCGAGAATATGAACAAATGGATTATCAAGAAATTGCAAATATTTTAGAACAAACCGTTAGCTCTGTGAAATCGCTACTTTTCAGAGCGAGAGCCAGTGTGAAACAACAGCTTGAGGCTTATATAGAGCAGGATAAATCAAGCGATGATTATGAAAGGATGAATCAGAAATGAAATGTAATGAGATCGAACAATTCATAAATAGCTACATGGAACTGGATGAAAACGATCCGTTGCGTATTGAAATCGAAGCTCATTTATTTGATTGTGAGCATTGCTCATCATTATTAGAGCTGGACTACAGTACCATTTCTTTTTCTGAATATCCTTTCGATGATACAGACATAAAAGGTACGAATATTGATTATATTAACAAACATGTAATGGATAGAATTTATGCTGAAGAAGCATGGTACTTGCCAATTGCAACAAAAAGCTATCAATTCTCACGTAATTTCAGACGCAATATTGCAATGATTATTGCTAGTTGCTTGGCGATGTTTTCGATAGCATTATTTGTGTTTATTTTTGATTATAAAGAGGATACGAAATCCACGATTGCTGCTAATGTCTCAGGGGTAGTAGACATTGCCAATGCAAATAGTATTAACTTAGTAAGTTCGAATATTTATAAAGGTCAAATACCTGTTGCGAGTATTAGTGATCCGATTGTCATGCAAGTCGTCCCAACTTTCCCGCAATATTATGTAGCATTATCGCTACTGGGCATAATAATGACGATTTTACTGTTAAATTGGTTCACAAGGACGCGTAGCTAGTTTGAAAATGGTTATATAGCCCTTTTTTTGCAGTGATGTTGATCATAAAGTTAATTAAAATGAAAGCTCAAAAAGCGGGCTTTCAGGACCAAGTTCGTTTCATATTCGATGTCGGATAAACTACAAAGCAATTCATCGTCATCAAAGCCCGCTTTTTGAACTTCCTTAAGGAGAGAGTGAATGTGTTAATTGGTCTAGTCCGCCACGGCGAAACCCACTGGAATGCTATTCAGCGAATTCAAGGGCAAACGGATATTCCGCTTAATGAAAATGGAATTGCCCAAGCTAAATTACTAGCAAGTCGTTTACAATCTGACAAAGCGATCTGGGATTACGTGTTAACAAGCGATTTGGAACGCGCTAAAGTTACTGGGGCGCATATTTATGAATCACTACAAATACCGCTTCTTACTGTCGATGAGCGCCTCAGAGAGCGATATTTTGGTCAAGTTGAAGGGACTACGCTAGAAGAACGCGTCGCTAAGTGGGGTGAAGACTGGAAAAGTCTTGATCTGGGAGCAGAGTCTATAGAAGATATGCGCTCTAGAGGTGTTGAAATATTGGAAGAGTTATATGTGAATTATCCGACTTCTAATATTTTGTGCGTTACTCATGGTAGTTTTATTGCGCACTTGTTACTGGAACTATTTCCTGATCTAGAAGATGAGCGGATCGGTAATTTATCTTATTCAATATTAGAGCGTAATGAAGAGGGATGGAAGTTATTATTGTATAATTGCAATAAGCATCTTGACCAAAATGCGATAACTAGTTCAACATAAACTTAATTAGACATGAACTATTATTGCAATAGAGCCAACATTATCGGTGTTTGTTCAAATTTTTTCGGAATAATAAATAGATCATTGAACTAACGAGAAACGTAAGTTCTATGAAAGACTGTATACAACCATGAAGGAGCTGCCACGGCAGCTCCTTTTATATATTCATAAAATAGGATGTTTTTGTACATAAATCCGACATGCACGAGACTTTTACAATGTCATGATGGAACTTTAAAATACAGACCCATCTTATCCCTAGAATGAAAAAGTAACCCCGCCTCCATTATAAAATTTCCATAGTCTACCTCGACAATCCTTCCTTCGTATATAGCTGAATTGACGCGTCTCAAATCCTTAGGCTGTATACTAGCTTTCCTAAACTTATTTCTGAGTAGTTTCAATAAAACATACTTAATCTTCTAATATGATTGGAGTGATGTGCTAAACGAAGAAGAAATATAAGCATTTTCCGAAACGTCAATAAATGAGATTATGGAACTGCTGGTCTATCTCCAATGACTGATAGTGTTGGATTCGTAACTCACCTAATGTCTATACCTTTTTTATGTTTTTGTTTATAAATTACAATACATATAATTTCTGGGGTTGTTTTCCATTATTCCTTGTAGTAAATTTTGAATTACTAATTATTGGGTGAAGCTTTTTTTCAAAAGGCTGATTGAATGCTATTAACGATACAGGGGGAAGGAACGATCTTGCAGAAGCTAAGCCAAACATTTCAACATATTAAAGTCAATATCGCCAACAACTTATTTATGTTCAAATTAGCATGGAGTATACATCCGCAGAGAGTGGTGGCTGAATTTGCAGTTCAAGCCGGCAGACAGCTTGCTAATGTATTTTTTACCGTATATTTCATGAAGTACATCATTGAGTCCATATCAATCGGAAGGGATTTTCAGCAAATTGTCTATTTCATAATACTGACTTTGGTTTTGCTATTCGCATTAGTCTTGCTGGATAATTGGTATGATTATCGCTTCAGACCTTTAAGCGATCTCAAGTTATATGAGAAGCTGTATCTCATTCTTTTTCGCAAAGCTGCAACCGTGGAATTGAAGTGCTTTGAGGATCATGAATTTTATAACAAATATACGAAAGCCATTCAAGAAGCGGATATACGAGTAAGTGCTGTTCTTGCCAATCTCTCAAGAATTATATTCGTAACGCTTGCAACGATTAGTATATTTGCCGTGATGTACGCCATAGATCCGTGGGTGGTATGGTTTGCTTTATTGCCGATTATCGGCAACTTTTATTTTGGAAAAAAACTGAACCGAATTCAGTTCCAGCAAAATGATGAGCGGGTCCCCTACCAAAGAAAAATGGACTATGTAAACCGTGTCATTTATTTATCGCACTTTGCCAAGGAAATCCGGTTGTCCCGCATTTTTTCAGTACTGAGAAACACGTATATTGAAGGGTATGATGGCGTCATTTCTGTCGTTCATAAGTATAGAGTAAAGGCGGGAGTAATTTCCTTTTTCAAAATATTTACTACCTTCACGCTCATATTCCAAGGGGTTTTGCTGTACGGTGCTTATCTAGCAATTGTTAAGCAATCGATTTCTATCAGCTCCTTTATCGTTCTTGGGAGCGCAATGGTTGGTGGCGCCTGGTCGCTCATCCGGCTGTCTGATAGTTTTGTAGAGATCAACAAGAACGGCATTTACATCGAAAATTTAAAAACTTTTTTAAGCTATGTTTCCGAAATCCAGGAGCATGCCGATCCAGACAAACCAATTGCGCCGCCGATACAGCAATTAGCATTTCGGAAGCTTCAATTTACGTATGATGGAGCAGAAAGACCCTCTATTCGCCATATTACAATGGAAGTGAATAAGAACGAGAAAATTGCTCTTGTTGGCCACAATGGAGCAGGTAAATCTACGTTAATCAAGCTCATGATGCGATTGTACGATCCTACGGAGGGAGAAATATTGTTAAACGGCCGCAATATAAAAGAGTTCGATCTCATGTCCTATCGCTCACTGTATGGTACCGTATTTCAAGATTTTAAGATTTTCTCGATGACGATTGCAGAGAATGTGCTTATGCGTGATGTAGATACCGAAGAAGACCGCCAGCTCGTCATAAATGCGCTCAAGAAGAGCAGAGTATACGATAAGGTAGCCACTTTGCCGGAGGGAATAGATACGATGCTTACGAAGGAGTTTGATGAACAAGGAGTAGTTTTATCAGGTGGCGAGTTTCAAAAGATTGCGATCGCGCGCATTTTTGCGCAACAGGCCGAACTGCTCATTCTTGATGAGCCTACAAGCGCACTCGACCCGATTGCGGAATTTGAGATTTTTGAAAGTATGATGGAAGCCTGCAAGGATAAAGCCGTTGTCATTATTTCTCACCGCATGTCATCCGCTATGCTGGCAGATCGAATTTATTACATGGAGAATGGCGAAATCCAAGAGTCTGGTTCACACATGGAATTGATGCAGCTGCAGGGAAAATATGCGGAGTTATTCTTAAAGCAAGCAGAAAAGTATATGGATCAAGAAGAGTTGGCTGAGGTGGTGAATCTGCATGAAGCCTAATAAGCATAGCTTTAATCGGGTCCTTAAAAATAATTGGTTTGTATTGAAGTACGGGCTGCGCTATTCCCGAAAATATATCATTTTTACATGCTTGTATGCATGCTTGCAGGAAATCGAAATTTTTATTGAGCATGTCCTATTGATTAAGTTCGTGTTCGACAGCGTTCAATATGGAACTTCTTTTTCTACGGTTGCCTTATATATTGGATTAACAATTCTGTTTATCGCAATCTGCTTTGTACTGGACAGTATTTACTACCAGAGCGTTGAACCTAAAGGAAAAGAATTGCTGTATCAAAAGATAAGGATGGATCTCTACGAAAAAGCCATTAGTACCGATTTGGCGAATTATGACGATCCTGTTTTTTATAATGATTATGTGTGGAGCGCCAATGATGCTCATAATCGAATAGATGCTACGATAAACAACATCAGAACAATTTGCAGATCTGTTACGGTTATTATAACCTCTATAAGCTTTTTCCTGTTCGTTGACAAGCTCGGTCTGCTGTTTGTGCTAGTGTCCTTCATTTTAACTCTAATTGTCAGCATGATCACCAATAAAATCGGGTACAAAATGAGGATGGAGCTTAACGAAAAGGATCGTAAACGAATCTATTTGAAGCGGTTGTTTTACTTGGCTGATTATGCAAAGGAATTAAGACTTTATTCCATCAAGGAGAAATTTTTCAGAAATTTTTCTGATACACATAAAGAGATGAACGGAATCGTCCAAAAACATTCGAAAAAGCAGTTCTGGTTAAACTTTTCCTCAGAGTATTTTTTTAATGAGTTGATTTTGAGCGGATTGTACGTCGTTTATGTTGTGTTTATGACGTTAGTGAAAGGAACGTTAAGTTTTGGAAGCGCGGTTACGCTGCTTAATTCATCCTGGCGTTTAAAAGGCAATTTGCAATATATGACAACGCTTATCAGCCAGATGCAAGAAAACAGCCTCTATATTGAGAAATTAAGAAGCTTCCTGGATCAAAAGAACGGTCTGATAGAAGCTGAAGATCCTATACCTGTGCCGAATAAGTTTATTGGATTAACTCTAAGAGAGTTATCATTCCAATATGGTCAATCCGGGCCGCCAATCCTCAAAAACGTTAATTTAAACATCAAGCCTGGAGAAAAAATTGCAATCGTTGGCTACAATGGTGCGGGAAAAACGACATTGACTAAGCTGATCATGCGTCTATACGATGCAAGCTCGGGAGAAATTCGTTTAAATGGGATACCAATCGATCAATTGAAGCTAGACGATTACCGTATGAAGATTAGCTCCGTGTTTCAGGATCATCAGTTGTTCGCTGCTACGCTTTCTCAAAACGTCGTCATGAACCATGCTGCATCAGGAGATTCCTATCTGATAAGAGAAGCGCTTGAGAAAAGTGGTTTTGGCAATAAGCTGCAATCTTTGCGACTAGGGACCGAGACTTCCGTTACTAAGGAATTTGACGATGCCGGAATCGAGTTATCTGGCGGAGAGGCTCAGAAGGTAGCGATCGCAAGAGTATTCGCTAAGCCGACTCTTCTAATTATATTAGACGAGCCTTCCAGCGCATTGGACCCTATGAGTGAATACCATTTGAATCAAGTCATGTTAGAGAAGGCAGAAGATAGACCGATCATTTTCATTTCCCATCGCTTATCGACTACCAAAATGGCGGATCGCATTCTCATGATGGAAAATGGTCAAATCATTGAGCAAGGTTCACACGAAGAGCTTATGAGAATAGATGGGAAATACGCTCAAATGTTTAACCTTCAGGCGTCCAGATATCGCGTGGTCGTTGGGACTTCTTAACGGATGATGTGTTGAAGCAGGAGAGCGGTTGAACGATATCTGGCTTCCCTCGTTCCCAATGAAGTGGTCGATGCGCGGTTATTTTTAATGAACAAAAAAAAGTGTACTGGAAGTACAACCGTTAAATGCATTATTTGAGTCCAAATTATACGTTTTACAAGAATTCTGAAGGGGAACGTTAGCTGAATAAACCGCCTGCAGTGAACTGTACCTCCAAAAGTTAGATTCATGGTGTCTAACTTTAAGGGGTCACTTCACACGTAGGGCGGTTTTCTTCAGGTTGAAAATCAATATTAAATGATAGCTCTAACGTGCATCGAACTTTATTGAAATTGTTAAAGATGGCAAATTGTCTGACCTAGGTTGAAGCGATAATTACTAACTAATCTAGCGAAATAAAGCTTCTTAATGATCTATTCACTCAGTTTCAAATGATTGGAAATTATGAAGGATTGTTGTGCTGATTTGTAATTTACGGTATCATATAATTTTGGACACGTTATTACGAATGAGAAATGAGGCTTTTAAAAATGTCAGTAGCTACAGAGAATGCTGCACGCGCTCAAGGGAGTCAAGTGTTTCATTTGCACCATGCGCTTGAAGGTTTGTCTAAAGATTTATTGACAAGCATACGTAAGCATGCTGCTATCAAAAATGTTAGTAAGTTAAATAGAGAGCAACTTAAGCAAACGATTATCGAGCAATTACCTAGTGCTTATGAGTTAGAATTATCTTCGTTACTAGAACTATTCGATGAAGAGAGAGTACAGCTCCTTCAAGAGGTTGTTCGTCGTAAAGGAATTATTCCTTTTAATGAACAATTGACACAACAACAGCTTCAATATTGGTTGGAATTGGGGTTGCTCTTCCATACCGAAGTAAATGGACAAGATGTTGTTGCAATGCCGAATGAACTTGTAATTGTAGTAGATGATCACTTGCGAAAATTAGATCATAAAAAAGTTGCTTTGAATAGTAGTTTAATTAATACGGTGAAAGGCATGATGTATTACTACGGTGCTCTAACACATGAACAAGTTAGTAATAACCTTGCTAGATATGCAGTTTTCAACCAAATTGAAGTTCCACTCATGCATATTATTATTAACTATCGACATTATCATAATGATCTAGGTTTGAATGAACAGTATGTACATCATGCTGCAATTCCTGATCCAACACTAATTGTGAAAGAACATAACCAACGTCCAGAATTGGATTTTGCGTACTTCACAGCTTTAGATTTGAATAAAGCGGGAGGCGAGCGTTATACTCAAAGAACGCAAGCGCATCAACTTCTAGTTGAGTTTTTAATGAAGCAATTCAAAGTACAACAACTTGATGCTAATCTTATTGCAGATCAAGCAGAATTCGGAATTCGTGCTGGACTACAACTTCAAGATTTGGTTGAATATATGAAGCGCGAGTTAATCATTCAAGACGAACAAACATTGAATTTATTGTTACCGCGTCTAGTAATTATGTACAACCATACAGCTCAATGGTTCTTGAAAGGTCATAACTCTGCTAGCTTAAATAGTAACGGCGAGCAAAGTGATGTTGCACAACAACCACAACAATCTCAAGTAACTACAGCTCCACAAATAGGGCGTAATGATCCTTGCTATTGTGGTAGTGGTAAGAAATTCAAGAAATGTTGTATTAATAAATAATATAAGATACTAGGGCAATCCAAGTTCACTCATTAACAGTGAACTTGGATTGTTTTTTAGTTGTGTATAAAGAGGTTGAAATTTCATTAGCAAAGTTCTATAAACAATTTAATTTCTAAAGTATGAAATGAGTAAAAATAGTAATACTAGAAACTATAAACTAGAAGTTTGGATCAACGTAGTTACAATGTTTGCGAGAAAGGAGTTCCAATGAATTTATCAGATATGCTTAGCTATGCCGATATTACTCAACTCACAAGAATAGCTTCAGTGTATGGTTGTGAGTGTAATGGAAATTCAAAGCATGAATTAATTCAGTCCATTCTAGCAACGGTACATAGACGTGATGTCATTAAAGAGAAATTAGCAAAAATGGAGTTAGAGGAATTGAGGTTTGTCAATTACTTATTGTTTGAAACTAGGAAATCCTATAGTTTGGAAGATTTACTAGCAAGAGTACAACAGTGCAGGTTTCCAGCTTTGAATGAAGTGCAGAATACGAATACCTCAGTCGCAGAAGAGAAGAAAAAGAAAGTAAAACCAAAAAAGGCAACAAAGCAACAAGTTATTGAATTAACACCACGTGAAATTATTGCAAAATTCAAACAGCAAGGTTGGTTGTTCAACGGATACGCTGGCAATGACCGATATTTGTTCCATGTTCCGCAAGATTTGAAGGAACGATTCAAAATTACTTTAGCCGAAGTATTGTCGGTAGCAATTGAGCGCGGAACGCAGCCATCGATCTATCGAGAAGAAGGTGGTCAGTTACTACTTGATCTGAAAGTGATGCTCAATTATATAGCGACTTATAAACCGAATGTTGCTCTTGATGGAACGATGCACAGAAGATTTGTTATTCAGTTGAATGAACTATTTGCAATACAAGAAGAGATGCCGGGTAAAGGTGCTTGGAAATTTGGATACGGTAAAGGATTTGGTGAATATCCAGATCGTATGGCATTCATGTACGATTATTGTTTCTCCAAAGGATGGTTATGTATCGATGGTGATACTGTAGACATAACTAAAACAGGAGAAATTGCAAAAGACAGTATAGGTAATCAAGAGATGCAATCCATTATCTCACATTGGCTAAAGTTGTATAAGGGAGCAATTCCCAATATTAACTCGCTCTATTATTGGATTTGTAGTTTATCTAAAGACTGGACTACAATAAAATCTTTTGAAGCTGTACTTGAACCATACATAAAGCCGTATTATTTTGATTCGGCTGGAGCGATATTGCATAAACGGATTGTGAAAATGCTACTGCACTTTGGATTAATCGCAATTGGTGAATCGGAGCAAGGTATCGTAATTAAGAGATCAGTCTTCGGATACAAAATGGTTGAGAGTTTGCAAACGGGTAACAATAAACATTGACAATCGCCTACCTCATTGTTAGAATTTCTCTAATTTATGAGGGGGATGATGGTATGCTGTTGCCGTATAAAGGTATTATGCCAACGATTGGCGGAGAAGTATTTATTGCTGAAGGTGCGAAAGTAATTGGAGATGTTTCAATTGGTCAACAAAGCACGATCTGGTATAATGCTGTACTTCGTGGTGATTTAGCTCCAATTCAAATTGGTGATCGCTGTAATATACAAGACGGTGTTGTTGGACATGTGAATGCACGACAACCGCTTATTTTGGAAGATGAAGTATCTGTTGGGCACGCAGCGATCATCCACGGATGTTTAATTGGGAGAGGAAGTTTAATCGGCATGGGGGCTATTGTACTTAACGGTGCAGAAATTGGTGAATATGCTTTAATAGGTGCAGGTGCTGTCATTACGGAAAATAAAAAAATCCCGCCCTATACATTATCACTTGGAACTCCAGCTAAAGTTGTTCGTGAGTTAACGGAAGATGATCTTGATAGAATGAAAAGAACAATGGAAAGCTATGTAACTAAAGGATATGAGTATAGGAATGTATAGCACCGTTATGGAGGTGTTACCTATCGACAAGATGAATGTAAAATACGAAGCGATGTTAGGATTAACAGCTGAGATGATATTAGATGATGCTCTAAAAAGTTATCAGCGCAATAAGTTGGAAACGGGGATAGATGAAGCACTTGCAACAGGTGATGAACATTTATTCTACGAACTTAGTAGTCAATTGAAGCAATTAGAATAGTGTAATGATATTGGCCTTCGGATGCTATAGCAATCGGAGGCTTTCTTATGTAATATATTAGGAGTAGTCCAAAAAACAGACTTTGATAACGATGATTGGCTTCGTAGCATATTCGACATCGAATATGAAGTGAACTTGAGAAGTCCGGGCCGCGTGTACCAATAACGTACAATTGCGTTTCCTCCTTCCTCAAGTAGGACTTGATCTCAGTTACAGGAGGGACAGACATTGAAGTTTAGTGAAATAGAACAGGAGCAGTGGGAAGAACTTAAGCCTTATCTCGATACATGTTTGCTACCGATAACTGGATTAGACGGTAGTGAAACTCCTGTTGAAACAACAATAGCATTAGAAAATCTAAGAGATATTATGGATTTAGTAGAGTTACCTTTCAAGGGTAGAGTTGTTACCTATCCAGCTTGCCATTATATTAGTCATAATCCATCCGCTCATTCGCAAATTTCGGCATTTTGTAGCGCTCTCAAAGCTCAAGGTTTTAAGTATATCATCCTTATTACGGCAAAATTACATACTGAGTTTCAAATAAATGAAGCAGACTTGTGGATTACTCCAACAGAAAATGGTGAAAACCCTTCCGCGGAACAAGTGAATTTACAAATTCGTGAACTGTGGCGTCACAATAATTCATAAATAATTTGTTAAAAATGTATGAAATGGCTTATAATAGGGGAAAACAATCCCGATAGAATGCTAAATGTGACAAATTGACAACAAATTAATGAACGAAATTTCCTAATTGTCGCAAATGTCCTGTCAAATTCTTGACGGTATTTGGTAGCTAGGCTATTATAATTATGTCCTAGTTCGTCATGCGGTTTTGCTTTTGAGCAATACGGAAGAATTGGTTGGCAAAGGGGGTTAGAACAGAAAATGAGTAACCATGAACAACATGATTCGGAGCATCAACCGGTTCAACGCAAAGATATGTCCCGGCGTCAGTTTTTATCATACACGCTTGGCGGTACAACTGCCTTCATGGTAGGTGGTGCAGTGTTACCGATGGTTCGCTTTGCAGTTGATCCTTTATTGGCTAAAGGTAGCGAGAGCACGTTAGTAAAAGTATTAGATGAAAATAAAGTTACCACTGAGCCGCAAGAAGTAAGATTCAAAGTACACCAAGTAGATGCTTGGTATGAAAGTGAAACTGAGAAGGTAGCTTGGATTTCCAAGGATGCTGCCAATACAGTTTTTGCACTTTCTCCGATTTGTAAGCATTTAGGTTGTACAGTAGCATGGAATACACATGGAAAAAGTGAATATGACTGTCCATGTCATGATGCACGTTATTCCAAAGACGGCAAAAATCTTGCCGTAGCGAATTCACCATTGGATGAGTATGAAGTTGTTGTAAAAGATGGCGTCGTTTATCTTGGCGGCATAATTCCAAACACTAGAGCATAGGAGGGCGTATGTTAGATGTTTAAAAATATATACAATTGGATTGACGAACGTCTTGATATTACGCCGCTATGGAGAGATGTTGCTGACCACGAAGTTCCAGAACACGTTAACCCAGCGCATCACTTCTCAGCATTCGTATATTGCTTTGGTGGTCTTACGTTCTTCATCACGGTTATTCAGATTTTGTCTGGTATGTTCTTAACAATGTATTATGTTCCAGATATTGTTCACGCTTATGCAAGTGTTGACTACTTACAACACCAAATTCCATTTGGTAACATTGTTCGTGGTATGCATCACTTCGGGGCGAGTTTAGTAATTGTTATGATGTTCTTACATACACTACGAGTATTCTTTACAGGTTCTTATAAAGCACCTCGTGAGATGAACTGGGTAGTCGGAATGCTTATCTTCTTTATTATGTTAGGTCTTGGTTTCACTGGATATCTACTTCCTTGGGACAATAAAGCTTACTACGCAACAAAAGTAGGGGTAGAAATTGCCGCTTCTGTACCAATAATCGGTGAATATATCGCTAAGATTTTATATGGTGGTGACATCGTAGGTGCGCGAACATTGACAACATTCTTTGCAGTTCACGTATTCTTCTTACCAGGTGCACTAATTGCAATGCTAGCTGCCCACTTTATTATGATCCGTAAACAAGGTATTTCTGGTCCACTATAAGCGAAGGGAGGCTACAATTATGGCACATGGTCATAAATCGAATGAGAAAGTCGTATATGTTGGTGATTCGCGCGTAAAACGTACGAATATGGATTTCACGCCACCAGACTATACAGCTTTTCCAGGTAAATCGGAAGCCTTCATTCCTAACTTTCTTCTGAAAGAGTGGATGGTAGGTTGCGTTGTGTTAGTTGGTTTTCTAGTATGGGTAATGTCTGAAGCAGCTCCACTTGGCTACCCAGCAGATCCTACCAATGCATCGTTTATTCCGATGCCAGACTGGTATTTCTTATTCTTATACCAATTTTTGAAATATCCTTATGTATCACAACAATATGTATTAATTGGAACACTAATTATTCCAGCGATTATGTTCGGTGGTTTACTATTAGCACCATTCCTTGATACAGGTAAAGAGCGTCGTTTCTATCGCCGCCCTATCGCTTCTTCTCTAATGATATTATCGCTTGTGGCAGTTACTTATCTTACAGTTGTTTCTTGGTCTCATTACCAACATCAACTTGAGGAAAAAGGAATGACACCGGAGCATCATGTTCGTGCTGAGAAAGCGAAAGAAGCATATGAAAAAGGTGAACCACGTCCTAATCCGCTGAAAGCAGCAAAAGTTCCAGCTATTATTGAAGCGGAAGATCCTGCGATGGCTGTATATCAATCTCAATGTATTGGTTGTCACGCTGCAGATCTAAACGGTCAAGTAGGACCTTCGTTACTTGGTATCGGTAACTCTAAGTCTGTAGAAGAGATACATGATATCATTGCTAATGGTAAAGATCAGATGCCAGCATTTGCGGGTGATTTAACCGACGAGGAATTGGATCAACTAGCAACTTGGTTATCCAAACAAACGCAAGAGAAGTAATCTTTTAAGACCTGATCGCAAGTTGCGATCAGGTTTTTTTTGAAAGGAATATACTCATGAGAATCAAATGGTTTTTCAGTAAGTCTTTTTTAATGAATCGCAATTTTTTATGGCCGCTATTCCTTATTAATTTGTTAGGAACGATATATGGCTATATTTGGTATGATAGTCAATTGCAATGGACAATTGCCAACTATGAGAATTGGCGTTGGTTGTTAGTATTTGTACCTGATTCACCGACGGCTAGTCTTTTTTTCACTATTGCTGTTCTGTACATGCTATATCCACCCAAAGGAACTTCTCGATTCGTTCGCTGGAGTCGAACTATTATCGAATCACTTGCAGTAGTTTGTTCAGTGAAGTATGGAGTTTGGGCTACAGCAATAATTATTGCGGGGGCAACACAAGGTGAGCCGCTTGAATGGCAAAGCTATATGCTTATGACATCACATCTAGCGATGGCGTTTGAGGCACTATTATATGTAAGATTCATGCGTGTAAGTGGCGTTTCACTAACTATTGCAACAGGTTGGTTATTACTTAACGATACGTTAGATTATCACTATGGCATCTATCCATTTCTGCCAAGAGCATTACATGATAGTGTAACCGAAGTGAAATGGTTCACGATAGGTTTATCGCTAGCTAGTTTATTAGTAGGCTATATTGTGTGGAAAAAGAAAATACGGTCATAACTTGTCCACCCCCCCCATATGATAGTAATAGGGGGGTTGCTTTTATGAAATTTAAAATAATTTTATTAGCGCTGTTTTGTAGCATATGTTTATTGTATTCTGGAGCTTCTGTGTTAGGATATTCCGGTGTAGATCGAACAAGCGATATGATGGATTCTTCCTATACTCGTTTGTTGAAATTAGATCAATCAATTTCCGAACTATATGCTCAAGGGAATGAGTCTCATAAGCAAGCAGCCTATAAAACTTTACAAAATATAAAGAAACAACTCAATAATACTGAGTTATTACGATATGGAACAGTTACGGCTTGGAAGCAAATGAAGCAGGATGTACTGACGATCGAACAAGCAATTATTAATAATGAGCCCAATGTCGTTTGGAGAGAGCCAATTAGTTCGTTATTATTAGCCAGTGATGCACTCTTGCAAGATGAACATGGACCTTGGCTTCAATATGAGTCTGTTCTGTTAGATGACCTTCGTTCTATAAAAACAACAAGTGCATCAACGATATCTAATAACAAGAAGACGAATGCTGTCATTGCTCAATTAACTATTTTTGGGCAACGAGTTGATCGCATGCAAACAGCAGCCTATATGGTTGGGGATGAAATGCGAATGACAGAATTGCAACTGCGTTCAGACCAGTTGAATCGATTTTTTAAAGATGGAACTCAAGTAACATGGACACCGCAGGAGTTTAAGGAAATAGAAACAGCAATTTCTAACATAGAAGAGACGATCCATACTTTATTTGCACAAGCAGAAGAGACGATCACTGTTCCAGTTGTGAGCGCCTCAAGTGGGTGGAATCCAACGACGTTAGCATTGTTAATCGGTGCTCTTATCTCGGGTTTGTTAACATTTACAGCATACCGTAAATACAAGCAAGCACCATATGGAGTGAAAAAAGTATAATCGAAGTCAATAAAATTCAGTTTTTATTCTTCTTCCTTAAAACCTTCTCCAAGCACATCTTGCACTTCATGAATAACGATAAATGCGATAGGGTCGATATTGCGTATAAGTTGCTTCAGACGATGAGTCTCGGAGCGCGGTACGACGCAATAGACGACCTTTTTGTCTTTTCCTGAATATGCGCCTAATGCGGGTACTAGAGTCACTCCTCTTTCAAGTTCGATTGAAATGTGATGGGCAATTTCATCTCCGCGATCTGTAATTATGGAGAATGCTTTCGCGGTATAAGCACCATTTTGAATGAAATCAATCATTTTTGAGGCAATGAAAACCATTACTAACGTATATAAAATTTTATCTAGTGAAATGTAGAATACGGAAACACCAATTATAATTGCATCGAACACTAATATGATTTGCCCCATGCTATAACCACGCCAACGAGACAATATGCGGGCGACAATGTCGATGCCACCAGTAGTTCCGCCATAACGAAATACAATGCCGAGCCCAGCCCCAAGTGTTACCCCAGCATAGAGAACGATAAGCATAGAGTCATAGCTTTGATCGAATGCTATAAGGTAGCCTCGATGAGATACATATTCTAATAAAGCGAGAAATATGGAGAGCATTACTGAGCCAAAAATTGTATATATCATCTTTTTTCGACCGAGTATTTTCCAGCCGACTAGAAATAGAGGGATATTGATAATCAGTGTTGTTATAGACATAGGAAGGCTAAAAATATAATTCAAGAGTACAGCTATACCTGTAACTCCACCCTCCATTAGTTGATTAGGAATAACAAAAACTTGCAAACCAAACGCATATAAGGCAGCTCCTATTGTAATAGGGATTAACTGTTTTATCGAGGTATTTATTTTATATGGCATATGAATCAATCCTTTTCACGCAGTTTGTTGTCAAGCATTAGTATGCCTTACTTTCTCTCGCAAAAAACATTGTTTTATTAATACTGATACGGTAACATATAAGGGAATGGTTCTTGAAGAAGGGGCGTATGAAAATGGCTGAGAAATCATTAGCACAACTACAGCGTGAAGTCGATGATTACATATCACAATTCAAGGAAGGTTATTTTAGCCCTCTCGCTTTGGTTGCCAGACTTGCTGAAGAAGTTGGGGAACTTGCTAGAGAAGTTAACCATACTTACGGTGAAAAGCCTAAAAAACATGATGAAGCAGATAATTCTATCGAGTTAGAACTTGCGGATATTTTGTTCATATTGAATTGCTTTGCCAATTCATTGAACATTGATCTTACAACTGCTCATGATAAAGTTATGCATAAATTTAATACAAGAGATGCAAATAGATGGACAAAAATTGATTCTGGGAATAAGGGAGAACAACAATGACAATAAAAGTTGCAGTAATAGGCGCAAGTGGTCGTATGGGGAAAGAAGTTGTGAAAATGGTGTTAGCAGATGAACAATTGCAATTGGTATCTGCTGTTGCTCCTTCTTTCGAAGGTCAAGATGCAGGTCGTATTGTAGGTGCTGAGTTGACGGGAGTAACCGTTGTTTCTACTTTAGAAGAAGCATTAAGCTCTACAAAAGCAGATGTTATGGTTGATTTTACTATTCCACAGCTTGCATATGAACATGCTAAACTTGCAATAGAGTACGGTGTTCGCCCTATTATGGGGACTACAGGATTCACTCCCGAACAAATTGCGGAATTAGAGCTACTTTGTAAAGATAAAGGTATAGGTGGATTAATTGCCCCTAACTTCTCAATTGGTGCTATACTAATGATGAAATTTGCTCAAGAAGCAGCTAAATATATGCCGCATGTAGAAATTATTGAGTACCATGGAGATCAAAAATTAGATGCTCCGTCTGGTACATCTATTAAAACCGCTGAATTGATTGCTCAAACTCGTCAGGAGTTACGTCAAGGAAATCCTAATGAGCATGAGACTATCGAAGGTGCACGTGGAGGATATTATGAAGGTTTCCGTATACATAGTGTACGCTTACCTGGCGTTTTTGCTCAACAAGAAGTTATTTTTGGAGGAAATGGGCAGACGCTAAAAATTCGTCATGATTCTTATGATCGTGCTGGATATATGCCTGGTGTCAACGTGGCAGTCAAAAAAGTTATGCAATATGTAGGATTAGTATATGGATTCGAACATATTATGGATTAGCACTCAATTATACTACTGCCAAAGAGGAGAATCTTAATGTTAAACATTGCTTTTATCGCACATGATAGAAAAAAAGACGAAATGGTTAATTTCGTAATTGCTTATGAACATGTATTTTTACCACATAAATTATATTCAACGGGTACTACTGGTCAACGTATTATGGAGCAAACAGAATTACAAATTACTCGTTTCTGTTCGGGTCCACTTGGTGGAGATCAACAAATTGGTGCTTTAGTAGCTCAAAACTACATGGATCTTATTATTTTCATGCGTGATCCACTTATGGCACAACCTCACGAACCGGATATAACGGCTTTACTTCGTCTATGTGATGTACAGGGTATTCCTGTTGCAACAAATATAGCGACTGCTGAGTTATTAGTAAAAGCTGTTGAGCGAGGAGACTTCTCTTGGAGAGAACTTGTACATAAATACAAGCCGGGAGTGGACGAATAATGCAACAGCTAGACATATTAGTTTTCGGTGCACACCCAGACGATGCAGAAATCGGAATGGGTGGCACGATTATGAAACATGTTCAAGCAGGTTATAATGTTGGTATATGTGATTTGACGAAAGCGGAGATGTCTTCTAATGGCACCGTGGAGCTAAGGCAGCAAGAAGCTGCCATGGCCTCCGCGGTGCTTGGTCTATCTGCACGTACTTGTCTAGGGTTGCCAGATCGTGGGTTACTACTAGTTAAGGAACAGATCGATCAAGTAGTATCTCAAATTCGCCAATATCGTCCGCGAATTGTATTTGCTCCATATTGGGAAGATCGACATCCTGATCATGTTGCTTGTAGCAAAATGGTTGAGGAAGCGGTATT
The DNA here is from genome assembly GCA_023639215.1 of Candidatus Pristimantibacillus lignocellulolyticus. Classification (NCBI taxonomy): domain Bacteria; kingdom Bacillati; phylum Bacillota; class Bacilli; order Caryophanales; family Paenibacillaceae; genus Pristimantibacillus (SeqCode); species Pristimantibacillus lignocellulolyticus (SeqCode). The sequence continues at coordinate 4,638,623 of CP097899.1, read as the reverse complement.
CAATGCGAAACTTCGTAACTACATGCCAGAACTACCTGCTTGGAAAGTTGATCAAGTGTATTTCTACTATATTAATGATGTGAGCAATGTATCGTTTGCTATTGATATTAGTGAACAACAAGCTAATAAAGAGAAAGCTTTACGATGCTATGCCTCACAATTTGATACATCTGCAACAGCTGATGCAGTAAGTACGCCTTTAACGAATCGCTATATAGAGTCAGTTCAGTACCGCGATGCATTGCTTGCACAAGCACAAGGTTGGAGGTTTGCGGAAGGTTTTGCAACAAAAAAACCATTCCCTGTAGAGGTAGTTTAAAACGATCGACTGTGATCACGATGTTTATACGTTGTAGCGTAGTCGGCGTCGAAGATGACATTCATCGGAAGCCTGTGATGCTCGTGTACCACTAACGTACACTCCGCTTCTCGTTTCCTAGCTTCATGTTATCTTCTTGGTGCTGACAGCCGATCGTTTTAAACCTCTATTATAAGCTTCGACCTTTGTCCGCTTGTGTACGCTAGCGTACACGTTGCTTGGTAATACTGACAGATGAATATGTGAACCTCTATTATAAGCTTCGAGCGTTTGTCCGCTTGTGTACGCTAGCGTACACGTTGCTTGGTATTGCTGACAGATGAATATGTGAACCTCTATAATAAGCTTCGACCTTTGTCCGCTTGTGTACGCTAGCGTACACGTTGCTTGGTAATGCGGACAGATGAATATGTGAACCTCTATAATAAGCTTCGAGCGTTTGCCCGCTTGTGTACGCTAGCGTACATGTTGCTTGGTAATGCGGACAGATAAATATGTGAACCTCTATTATAAGCTTCGAGCGTTTGCCCGCTTGTGTACGCTAGCGTACACGTTGCTTGGTAACGCTGATAGATGAATATGTGAACCTCTATAATAAGCTTCGAGCGTTTGTCCGCTTGTGTACGCTAGTGTACACGTTGCTTGGTGATGCTGATAGATGAATATGTGAACCTCTATAATAAGCTTCGATCTTTGTTCACTTGTGTACACAAGTGAACACGTTGCTTGGTGATGCTCTTGTAGTCGTAATCAGTACTCAGCTTTGAAAAGAATGAAATGTACTCAAATTCATTAGAAAAACTAAATAAAACTTTACAAGATATGAATTCACAAGATAAGTTAAGGTAAATCAGTAGTAATGAATACTGAAATTCAAACATATGTAAAGTACATAGTTAGGAACACAGGAGGTGCGTCGCCGTTGGCGCGTAAACTAAAGATAGGAATTACATGTTATCCAACACTTGGCGGTTCAGGTGTTGTTGCAACCGAGTTAGGGAAATTACTTGCTGAAAAAGGACATGAAATTCATTTTATTACACATAGTATCCCTTTTCGTTTAGGAAAGTTTCATAAAAATATATATTTCCATGAAGTAGAAGTGAATGATTATTATGTATTCCGGTACCCACCATACGATCTAAGTTTAGCAAGTAAAATGGCTCAAGTAGCTAAGATGCAAAATCTTGATATTTTGCACGTACATTACGCCGTTCCTCATGCTGTATGTGCGTTTCTTGCGAAGCAAATGCTTAATAACGGTATGAAGACGGTAACTACGTTACATGGAACAGATATTACGGTGCTGGCTCAAGATGAGTCACTTAAAGATTTGATTCGGTTAGCGATTCATCAAAGTGATGCGGTTACAGCCGTTTCACAAGATCTGATTAAAGAGACGCGCCAATTGCTTGATATTACAACTCCGATTGAATTAACATATAATTTTGTAGACAAACGCATTTATTATCCTAGAGATGTATCTACATTACGAAATGATTATGCAGCACCGAATGAAAAGATTTTGATGCATATTTCAAATTTCCGACCTGTAAAACGAGTTTCTGATGTTGTGGATATATTTGCAAAAGTATCACAACAAATACCTACTAAATTATTGTTAGTAGGAGAAGGTCCTGAATTAACGAAAATTCAATGTAAAATAAATAATCTTGGACTTGAAGATAAAGTGCTGTTCCTTGGCAAACAAGAGGATGTAGCGCAAATTATTTCATTAGCTGATGTATTATTATTGCCATCTGAGAAAGAAAGTTTTGGACTTGTCGCGCTTGAGGCAATGGCTTGTGGTGTTCCGACGATTGGTTCGAATGCAGGTGGTATTCCAGAACTTGTAACTCATGGTGAAACTGGTTATCTCTCTGATATCGGCGATGTTGATTCAATGGCTGATAATGCACTACAGTTATTACGTGACGAGAAGTTGCATGAGCAATTCAAAGCTGCTTGTATTAAGCGAGCACAAGAAGATTTCTGTAATGATCGCATTACGTATGAATATGAAAGTATTTATTATAAAGTGTTAGGTTTGGAGTCGGAAATTGAGCCGCTTCCCGCTGATATTTGTCTCTCCTAACCAATTAGGTGGTTATTATGAAGAACCAACTTCAGAAAAGAAACATTCAGCCTGCATTAGTTGAAGCTTGTCTTATATTAGATAAACTTCAACATGCAGGTTTTACTGCATACATCGTTGGTGGTGCAGTTAGAGATACAATGGTAGAGCGTATTATATCGGACGTTGATATTGCTACAAGTGCTACTCCTGATCAAGTGATGACTGTATTCGAACGCTGTATCCCTACAGGACTGCAACATGGCACAGTGACTGTATTACAATCTGGTCAAAGTTATGAAGTTACTACTTATCGTGCAGAAGACCAATATGAGGATCACCGTCGACCACAATCGGTTAATTTTGTGAAGGATATCTATGAAGATTTACAACGACGAGATTTTACAATGAACGCAATGGCGTTAGATCGTGACTTTGTACTTCATGATCCATTCGGAGGTTTTTCAGATTTAAAGAACGGTCAATTACGTTGTGTTGGTAGAAGTGATGAACGTTTTGAAGAAGATGCATTGCGAATGCTACGTGCGGTAAGGTTTAGTACAACCTATGAATTAACTCCTGTACTTTCCTTATGGAGGGCTATTTCGAAGCAAGCTTCATTGTTATCTTTTATTGCTATGGAAAGAGTTAGTTATGAAGTTTCCCGAATGCTTCAGTATCCATCATTTCTTAGAGGTGTACGACTACTTCAGAGAACTGGTTTGTTATTACATACGAAAGAACAATTATTGCTTGCGAGAAGTTGGCAGAAAGTAAATATTACACAATTTATTACGTTGGATACGAAAACGCTAACTCATATTAACGCTAGATGGTCAGCGTTGTTTCTTATAGCGAATTTATCAGCTGAACAGACAGCAAGTGATCTACGAGCTCTTAAATTCTCCAATGAGCAACGTGCAACGATTGTTGCTAGCCTATCAATTCAAGAATCGGTAATGCGAATCAACATGGAAGACGAACATTTATTGCAAAATGAGTGGATAGATTTATTATTAACTCATCCATTAAGTAATCTTGAATTATGGCTTTACCAACTTGCTCCTATCTTTGCACCTAATCTATATGAGAAGTTGACAACAATTCATCAATTACTGTATATCCATTCTATTAAGGAACTTTGCATCAAAGGTAATGACCTAATGAAATGGAGTGGACAACCTTCGGGTGCTTGGGTAAAGGAACAATTGGCTTATATTATGAAACAGGTAGCCCTCGGTCAATTGGAAAATGACCGAGGTACTATACAGATTGATTTCAACAAAAGATACGGGGTGAACAATTCATGAATTCGACGACACAATCACCATTATTACAAATGTTATTAGAACATCCACAGCAGTATGTTTCGGGAGAAATGATTAGTCAACAACTAGGAATTAGTCGAACAGCGGTTTGGAAGCAAATCAAAAAGTTAGAAGCTTTGGGCTATGAGATTGAAGCAGTTACGAAGCTAGGTTACCGACTGATCTATGAACCAGTCGCTATTGACCATAATAAGTTACAACATCATTTTCAAGGCAAACGACTAGGATCTATTATTCATCATTATGATGCGATTGATTCAACACAAATTATTGCGAAGCAATTAGCGGAAGATGGTGCTGAGGAAGGGACAGTCGTCATCGCTGAACAACAAAATAAAGGAAAAGGCAGACTTGGTCGCCATTGGCATTCTCCGTACGGTAAAGGGATATGGATGAGCGTAGTGTTACGACCACACACACCAATCCAATTAGCACCACAATTGACATTGCTAACAGCTGTTGCCCTTTGTCGCGCGATTCGTTACTACTCAGGTTTAGAAATCGGAATTAAATGGCCGAATGATTTATTATATCAAGGAAAAAAAATAAGCGGGATTTTATTGGAATCAAGTAGTGAAGATCAGATGTTGAAATATGTCATTGCCGGAATCGGTATAGATGCTAATCTTTCAGCACAAGACTATGATGAACAATTACAACATAAAGCGACTTCATTGCGCTTAATTATGGGAAAAGTAATTGATCGCACCGAACTCATTCAATTATTTTTGTCAGAGTGGGAAATGTTAATGGCAATATACGAACAGGATGGCTTCAGTAATATTGCGAAGTTATGGGAAGCTAATGCAATTTCTCTAGGTCACAAAGTGAGTCTTACGACGCCAACCGAAACATTTATAGGGACTCCTTTACGACTAACGGATGCAGGTTCTATCGTGGTTCAACTTGATGATGGGACGGAGAAAGAGATATACTCCGCAGAAATGGGCGAGGTTAAATGAAGTTCAAAAAATGGACTTTGATAACGATGTAACTCGTTGTAGCTTAGTCGACATCGAATATGAAGGGAATTTAGGAAAGTACGGTTCGCGTGTACCAACTACGTACACTTGCGCTTCCGCCTTTCGAAAATTAACTACATCTTCTTGGTTCTGAAAGCCCACTTTTTGAACTCTCATTAAAAGGGAAATTCAAAAAGCGGACTTTGATAACGATGTAACTCGTTGTAGCATAGTCGCATCGAATATGAAGCGAACTTGGAAAGCATAGCATAAGCCTCCAATGTATGTTCTTTCAGTAACAAATTATATCCGTGTATATTAATTACGCACACTGGCGATTTTAGTTTGCGAAAATCCAACGTATATTTACGTCAAAACATTTTTCTGATACACTATTTGTACTAGGCGGTATTCTTAGAAGCTGCACTAGAAAATGTGTTAAATTCTAATTTAGATTTTAGAATGCACACTCTGCTCAGAGCCTAAAGGACCGAGACAGAAGGAAGCATTACTATTGATGATTTCCTTTTTATGTTTGGGGACTTTTTAGCATGGCTAAAAGGTTTTTTTGCGTTGACCAACAATTAAAGGAGCTGAACTTCATGAAAAAGAGATTAACGATATCTGCTATGGCTAAGATGAAACAGGAGGGTAATCCTATTTCTGTATTAACTGCTTATGACTACCCATCAGCTAAGCTTGCAGAGGAAGCATCAATTGATGTTATATTAGTAGGAGATTCATTAGGAAATGTGGTACTTGGATACGATACAACAATTCCTGTTACGATTGATGATATTGTATATCATTCAAGAGCTGTTGCAAGAGCAGCTACAAATACATTTATTGTGGCAGATATGCCGTTTATGACTTATGGTATTAGCAAAGAGCATACGCTCATTAATGCTGCAAAAATTATGCAAGAAGGCCATGTTCAAGCGTTAAAACTTGAGGGCGGTACAGAAATTATTGAACATGTAAAAGCATTGGTTGGTGCAGGTATTCCTGTAATGGGTCATATTGGATTAACGCCACAAGCGGTTCATCAACTAAGTGGCTATAAAGTACAAGGTAAACTCGAAGGTGAAGCGAAAAAATTGTTAGATGATGCGATTGCCCTACAAGAAGCGGGAGCTTTCGCAATCGTAATCGAACTTGTAACAGAGCAAATCGCAAATATTATTAGTGAGAAGTTGCATATCCCAATAATTGGGATTGGTGCTGGTCGAGGTTGTGACGGTCAAGTACTTGTCTATCACGATATCCTTCAATATTCATCTCCTAATTATGCGAAGAAATTTGTGAAAACTTATGCAAATGTTGGAGAAATTATTCGTAGTGCGATCGGAGAATATGTTGCAGATGTGAAATCGCGCCAATTTCCGCAAGAAGAGCATTCTTTTCAATCTCCAGAACATAATATAGACAATTTATATGGTAATCAGGATAGGTAGTTCACTTAGGAACTTTCCACTTAAAAGCAGCAAACAGATAGAGGAGAATATTCAACATGAATATATGTCGCACGAAGCAACAGCTACGATTAGCTGTTAGAGAAGCCGAGAAGCATCAACAATCGATCGGATTCGTTCCGACGATGGGTTACTTACACGAAGGACATGCTAGCTTATTGCGTGAAGCTAAATCTGATAATGATGTTGTTGTTCTAAGCATATTCGTGAATCCAATGCAATTTGGACCTAACGAAGATTTAGATCGTTATCCTCGTGATGAAGAAAGAGACTTAGCGCTTGCTGCATCATGTGGTGTTGATATTGTATTCTTGCCATCTGTAGAAGAGATGTATCCGAAAAAACCATTAACGACAATCAAAGTTGAAGAAGTAACAAGTCGCTTATGTGGAGCCTCTCGACCAGGTCATTTTGATGGTGTTGGTTTAGTTGTTAGTAAGCTTTTCAACATTGTACAACCACAAAAAGCATATTTTGGGATGAAAGACGCTCAACAAGTAGCGGTTATTGAACAAATGGTGCAAGATCTTGATATGAATGTAAATATTGTTCCTTGTCCAATTATTAGAGAACCGGATGGACTTGCATTAAGTTCTCGAAATGTATATTTATCAGCGAAACATAGAATGGAAGCTACAACATTAAGTTTGTCGCTTAACAAACTACATCATCAACTTAAAGATAACAATAAGCTGACAACAGATGAATGTATTGCTCTTATAACCAATGAGATTGTAACGAATACTACTGGTGAAATTGATTATGTTGAATTATTGCATTATCCTTCATTAACAGGAGTAGAGGGTCACCTTGCCATTGCTGAAAGTCTTGAAAACCAAAGATTTATAGTAGCGGTTGCCGTGAAGTTCGGTACTACCCGATTAATAGATAATGCGTTATTCCATGTTGGAGAGGTGATCGAGCGTGTATAGAACAATGATGAAGTCTAAGTTGCATCGCGCTACAGTAACAGAAGCGAATCTGAATTATGTTGGTAGTATTACCATTGATGAGGATCTTATGGATGCTGCAGATTTATTAGAAAATGAAAAAGTTCAAATCGTTAACAATAATAATGGTGCCAGGTTAGAAACTTATGTTATTAAAGGTGGACGTGGTACTGGCGTAATTTGCCTTAATGGTGCTGCTGCTAGACTTGTTCAGCCTGGAGATAATGTTATTATTATTTCATATAGCTTAATGACGGAAGAACAAGCAACTTCTTACAAGCCTACAATCGTTATTCTTGATAGTAATAATAAGCCTACACAATTTATGAATGGTGAAATTCACTCGACCATACTATAATCAAGTTAATCCCTTGTTTATGTAACGAATCCCATGGTGAATGAAAAGATCAATTTCAACAAAAAATGACCGTAGACTCCTACATTCAAAAGAAGGCGGGATACGGTATGATAAGTGAAATGTTTTCATCGATGCATGAGTTACTCGATTACATTATTCAGCATTATGAAGAAGCTGATGACGAGGAAAAACAAGAGTACTGTTTTCGAATTCAAGAATTGAAGGAAACGAATGACTTATTTATTGATCATTGGGTGTCTTTCGAAGAAAAACTTGCAGTGTTTTTCGAATTTTATCGTGAGCGTGAACATGAGGCAGCAAGTGCAAAGTCAGAGCAATCAACAGCAATACCTGCTTCATTAAATGATTCAAAGTTGGCAGAGGGCGTGCTTGCTAAAGAGTTCTCTTCTGGGCAAGTGCAACCATGCAATGAATGTGATCTTTTTACTCCAACTGAAGATGAACTTATTCTTGATCGAGCTCAAGGCTATTATAAACTTTTTATGTTTCCCGAGGCAGCAGATTTATTTGGTCGAATTGTGACCACAACTCCAGAGTGCAATATGGCAAGACTATATTATGGTATGACGTTAATGCATATGCGTAACTGGAACGAAGCACAAAGACATTTTCAATTATTAACTGTTTTAAGTGATTTCCCAAAATGGCTAGCGTTAAGTTTCAATGCACTTGGCTGTATTCACGCCATTAAGTTGAATATGAACCAAGCAGAGCACTTATTCCGTAAAGCTTATTCTATTTACCCAGAGTTTGAGGATTCACTTAAAAATTTACAATGCTGCTTGGAGACGCCAAAGCAGTTATCATTATATTTTGGTAGCACAGAGTTGATCTGTACGTGAGAGGAACGGTCATTGAATGAAGTATGCCATTTTGGATTTGGAGACAACTGGACATAGTGCCTTGGATGAAATTATACAAATTGGACTAGTCGTTGTGTCGGATGATTTAGAAATCATTGACACGTATAGTACATTTGTAAAGCCAACGGTTGAGATTCCTGCTTTTATTACTGGACTAACAGGGATCCAATTTAGTGATGTTCAAGATGCTCCTGATTTGAATGATGCTTTAGTTGGACTAATACCACATCTTGATGATGCTGTTCTTGTTGCTCATAACGTGGGCTTTGATGCTAATTTTTTGAATCATGCCCTTGACCAATGTGGATATCTTCCATTCAATGGAAGAAGACTGGATACAATGGACTTTTTACGTATTTTATACCCGTCCATCACTTCGTATCAGTTAGGAACGGTAGCTGAGCAATTAGGAGTAGAACATGAAATGCAGCATCGTGCTGATAGTGACGCACTGGCTACAGCTCATATTTTCATTGATTGTGTATCAAAGCTACGTTCTATGCCGCTGCTTACATTGCAGCGGCTATCTTCATTTTTTGATGAGTCGCGAGATCTTGGATGGTATTTGAGCTACACTGAAAAATTAATTGAGCAACAGTCTGTATTTGATTCTGCGGAATATGATTATTACCGTCAGTTTGCTTTAAAGGCAACACCCTGGGCTGATGAAACTTCAGCTAGAGAAAAAGAAAATGCGAATGAGTACTTTGAACGAGTGACCAGCTTTGAACAATATATTGAAGATGTGCAAAATCGTTTCAAAGAAATGTTTGAGAACTATGAAGAACGAAAACCGCAAATTCAAATGTATCAAGAAGTTTATGAAGCACTTAATGATGACAAGCATCTTCTCATCGAAGCAGGAACGGGTACAGGTAAATCGTTAGGGTATCTTATTCCAGCGTTATACTACGGTATACAGACAGAAGAGAAAGTTATTGTTAGCACTCATACTATAAATTTACAAGAGCAGCTTCGCAACAGAGATATCCCTTTACTTAATGAGATTTTACCGTTTCCTTTCAGAGCGTCATTGTTAAAAGGTAGAGGTAATTATCTTTGTATGCGGAAATTCGAACATAAATTGAATACTAAGGACTTTGTTGCTCCAGTTGATGATCCTGTAACGGCAGCACAGATGGTTATCTGGTTATCGGAAACAGAAACGGGAGATCAAGAAGAACTTAACCTTGGGTTACGTGGTGCGGACTTCTGGGGGACGGTATCAAGTGATGCCGATTCATGTTTGAATCGAGCTTGTCCTTGGTTCAAGCGATGTTATTATCATCGTGCTAAACATGAGTCGAATATCTCAGACGTTTGTATTACGAATCATTCGATGATTTTTACAGATATTCAAGCAGACCACCGTCTTTTACCTGGATACACTAATTTAATATTAGACGAGGCACATCATCTTGAGGAAGTTGCCGGTAAACATCTAGGTAACCAAATGACGTACACTTCGTATATATATGCGATGAATATGTTATTCAAAGATATGAGAACCGGAGTTCTTCCATCGCTTCGAATTCGTGTACAAGAAGATAATGATGATCATACTGCCGCTTGGAATGAAGTGATCGATAGCACATACCCACAACTTCAAGATATTAAAGAGCATTGGGATAAGTTATTTGAATGGCTCTATAGTATCGTCAGTACGGATTCAACTCAAAGTAATGAAGTCGGGTCGGAAGGTACAGCTAGTATGGTATTCCGCTTAGATCGACATAAGTTACCGAGCGAATGGAACGAAGCTATGGAAGTGGAGAATAACTTCCATGTTCAACTGTCACGCTTAGTTAAATCTCTTGAGAAGCTTTCAACTGATGTGAAGGAACGCCTTGAGGAAGATACAGGTTTGCAAAGTATACTAATTGATCTTAATGGAATATTACGTGATTTAAATAGGATTAAAGACGAATTGCGAATGTTTATGAAACTTGAACAGGAAGATTATGTGTACTGGATGGAAGGAACGCAAGCGTATAAGTTCAGATCGTTGCAATTATTTTCTGCTCCTGTCGATGTTAGTGGTTTGTTGAAGAAGTATTTATTTGAAGTGAAAGATACTGTTGTTATGACATCGGCAACATTATCTATCCAGAAAAACTTTGAATATGTTGAAGAGCAACTGGGATTATCTGCTTACGAAAATTCCAATCGGGTGAAAGCAGTCATGCTCGATTCACCGTTTAACTATAGAGAACAAGCTCTAGTTATTATTCCTCGAGATTTCCCGGTGTTAAAGGGTGCTAATATAGACTCAGCTTATTTGGATAAATTAGTAGGTTCATTAACAGAGAGTGCTCAAACGCTCGGTGGTAAAATGCTTGTCTTATTCACTTCATATCGATTGTTAAAACAAGTGTATGATCCACTGAAATCAGCGCTTCAAAGCAGTAATATCCAAGTGCTTGGCCAAGGTATTGATAGTAATAATCGCACGAAGTTAACGAGAAGATTTTTACAAAATCAAGCATCAGTTTTACTAGGGACAAGTAGTTTCTGGGAAGGTGTAGACATACCTGGGGAATCACTTCAATGTCTTGCCATCGTTCGATTACCTTTCCAACCACCTAATCACCCATTGGTTGAGGCGAAATCGGAATTACTTCAAAGGCAAAAGAAAAATCCATTTATGAAATTATCGATCCCACAAGCCGTTATTAGATTTAAACAAGGCTTTGGAAGATTAGTTCGTACCGCTACAGACAAAGGGATTGTAATCATATATGATACTAGAGTAATTGAAGCTTATTATGGTAAACATTTTTTATATTCATTACCTGGTCCGAAAATCGAAACGATGCATACGAGTCAAATGCCGGGGCGAATGGAAGAGTGGTTAAAGGAGGAATAATGAAATGAAGCAAACAAAAATTTCTGAAGCAGTTGTCAGAAGATTACCTGTATATTTGCAAGTACTTCATGAATTGAAAAGTCGTGAAATTCAGACCGTTTCCTCACAAGATCTAGGTAATCGATTAGATCTTAATCCTGCACAAATTCGCAAAGATCTCGCTTATTTTGGAGACTTTGGTCGCAAAGGAATTGGCTATGAGGTAGATTATCTAATTGATAAAATACAACATATTCTAAAAATAAATCAAACGATTAATGTTGCGTTAATTGGTGCTGGTAATCTGGGACATGCCTTGTGTAATTATAACAAATACAGTAATGATAATATGCAAATTGTTGCTGTATTTGACAATGTGGAAAGTAAAGTAGATACGAAAATTAATAATCTAACGGTACAACCGATGGCTCAGTTAACAAAACAGATTGCCGAGTTAAACATTCGTATTGGCATTATAACTGTACCTGCTTCAGAAGCGCAAAATGTTGCTAATCAATTAATTGAGTCAGGCATAGAAGGTATATTGAACTTTGCCCCAACAATATTACGTGCACCAGACAGTGTACGTATACAATATGCTGATTTTACAAAAGAATTATTGAGCTTAGCTTATTATTTGAATAACAAAGAGGAGGCAAATGATGAGTAAGATATGGATTGAGAACGGTTTGTTCATTACGATGGCAGGAACTACACCAAAAGTGTTAACTGGTCATATGGTCGTAACTGATGATGTTATCACATATATTGGTGAAACAAGACCTGCTGATGTAGAAGGTTTTGATCGTTTTGATGGTAAAGGCTTGGTGTTTATGCCAGGTCTAGTTAATACACATGGTCATGCTGCAATGACATTACTTCGTGGATTTTCAGATGATTTGAATTTGCAAGTATGGTTACAAGAAAAAATGTGGCCGATGGAAGAGAAATATGTTGACCAAGACACACGTGCTGGAAGTAATTTGGCAATTGCCGAAATGTTGTTAAGTGGTACGACTACATTTGTTGATATGTATGATCGTATGGATCAAGTAGCTGAAGCTTCAGTTGAAGCGGGCATTCGTGCTTTTCTTACTAGAGGAGTTATTGGACTTTGCTCACCTGAAGTACAAACTGCCAAATTAGAAGAAGCGATTTCTTTTGCAAAACAATGGAATGGTCAAGGTAATGGAAGAATATCTACAATGTTATCTCCACATTCACCTTATACATGTCCACCAGATTATATTGCACGCATAGTTCAAGCGGCACATGATTTGAATTTGCCGTTACATACGCATATGTCGGAGACAAAAGCTGAAGTGCAGCAAAACGTTGATGAGTACGGAAAACGTCCGGTTGCTCATCTGGATGCACTAGATTTCTTCAGTCGTCCAGCTTTGTTAGCTCATGCTGTTCATCTTACGGATGAGGAAATTGAATTGTTGGCAGCAAGAGGTGCATCTATTTCTCATAATCCGATTAGTAACTTGAAGCTTGCTAGCGGTGTAGCAAGAGTGCCTGACATGTTGAAAGCTGGCGTTAAACTATCTCTAGGAACTGATGGTGTTGCAAGTAATAACAACTTAGATCTATTCCAAGAGATTAGAGCTGCGGCATTGCTTCATAAAGGAGTATCAGGAGATCCGACAGTAGTTCCGGCATACACAGCCTTGCAACTGGGGACTTCGATGGGTGCTGAAGCGATTTGGAAATCGGAGATCGGTACACTTGAAGTCGGTAAGAAAGCAGACTTTATTGCTATTGATATTGATCAACCTCATTTCTTCCCAAGAACTGATCTTATTTCTCATCTGGTCTATGCTGCAAATGGTCGAGATGTATCTCATGTATGGATTGATGGTAAGCAAGTTGTGAGTAATAGAACATTACTTACTATGGATGAGGAGAAAGTCCGCTTTGAAGCGCAAGCTAGCTTTGAGCGTCTGTTGAATTAAGATGAGAGCAATAGATAAGAAGCGTTCGAAATGGATGACTCCACGCAAATGGATAATCCTCATCGTTTTGTTCCTCATTCTAATTACTGTTCTACTCGTCATGTTCTATCGTAATATTCAGATGGATCGTTGGACTGAAAAAGATAATGTACGTATTAGTCTTCAGGAGCAATATGACTTATCCACTGAAAGCTATCTTGAAAAATATATTTGGGAAGAACAATATTGGATATTGTTAGCGAAAACATGGGATGGGCAAGAGCAGTATGCAGTCTGGCAAGATAATAATGTTCTAACATCTGTGAATTCCAGTGATATTATTGCTTCAGATGTTATACTACAAAGGTTGCAATCATCAAAACCGTCAGCTCAAGATTTTACAATAGAAGAAGCGTATATATCAGGACAACTAGCATGGGAAGTACATTATAGTGAGGATACAAGTGACTATACCATCTATGCATTTTATGCAATGAGAGATGGAAGTTTAATAAATGAATATACAATTCCTAAGGAAACGAGATCGTAAAGATCTTGTTTCCTTTATTTATGCAGTCAAATCGTATAGCAAAGATGATATACTAATTGATATACAAAATAACAATATGAATTGATATATTGATAATTGGGGTGGAATAATTGCAAAACTTGAAGCTAAAGCCAATGATTATCGCATTTATTATTACGATTATAGTTACAGTGTCTGGTGGATTTACTTATCAGTATGTAGCACAGCAAAAACCGTTAGAAACGGAGCTTAAACAGGCTCAATATTCCGAAGTAACTTTACCGATTGTACAAGAAGAAGAGGGCGTTACGATTGAGATTTCTCCAGTTGGAACTGCTAGTCTTGAAGAAGCAGTAAATGAAATACAAGCAATCATGTCCAAACATACTAAAGATTCTGATCTTATAAATATATCTCTCGTTAATCAAGAAAAGAGCGACCTTCTAGATTCACTATGGGAGAAAGAGTTGTTCAATGTTGCAGAGGCGATGTCATCTAAGCAGTATAGTAAGCTCCCTATCTTAATGGATTCACTACAGAAGCAGGTAAAAGGTCTAGAGGCAAATGCTTCTATTGATCAAAACTATGTTTACGTAACATTAAGTAAAGACAATGTGATCAAACATGTATTACTTCCGATCAACAATCAGGAGATGGGGGTATGGAATAATGCGTAACTATGCAAAGGAAATTGCAATTGGTATATTTGTCGCAATATTTAGTGTGTCTATTGGGTATTTCGTCAACATCGGGGCAGGAATCTTCAGTGTAGCATTATTTGTAGTAATCTATATGATGACTACGCAACCGAATAAACAGTTAGGACTAGCTAGTCTGAAAAAACAGAATAAGTCGATTATTGAACCAATCACATTTGATCAAGTTGGTGGTCAATTACATGTAAAAGAGGAACTAAAAGAAGCATTAGATTTTCTAGTTCAACGTGATCAATTAGAGAAACGCGGAATTCGTCTAATGAAAGGTATTCTGCTTACTGGTCCTCCAGGTACAGGTAAAACAATGCTTGCAAAAGCAGCTGCTAATTATACAGACAGCGTGTTTATCGCAGCATCAGGGAGTGAATTTGTGGAAAAGTATGTAGGTACAGGTGCTAATCGCGTACGTGAACTGTTCACAAAGGCTAGAAAACAAGCGAAAGATCAGAATAAGAAAAATGCAATAGTTTTTATTGATGAAATAGATGTTATTGGTGGTAAACGTGACGGTGGACAGCATCGTGAGTATGATCAAACATTAAATCAGCTTTTAACCGAATTAGATGGTATATATCATAATACAGAAGTGAATATTTTATTAATCGCAGCAACGAATCGGAAAGACATTCTAGATGAAGCACTAGTTAGGCCAGGTCGTTTTGATCGACATATTGAAGTATCACTTCCTGATAAAAAAGGTCGTCGTCATATATTAGAATTGCATGCAACGAATAAAAAACTTCATGAAGATGTTGATTTTGATCAGATTGCGAAAGATACGTATCAATTTTCAGGTGCACAGCTTGAAGCTGTTATGAATGAAGCTGCTATTTATACCTTGCGTGAAGGTAATGAGCTTATTACTAGAGAACATGTGCAAGCTGCTATCGATAAAGTATTATTAGGCGAAAAAAACAATCGTGAAGCAACTTATGAAGATAAATTAAGAGTAGCACGTCATGAACTAGGTCATGCTATTATGGCAGAAGTTACGGCACCTGGTTCAGTCGCACAAGTAGTACTGACTCCTCGTGGTGGTGCGCTTGGGTTTGTTCGACATACACCAACAACAGATAAATATTTATATACGAAAACTGAGATTGAAGGCAAAATTATGGTTACATTAGGCGGTTCAGTTGCTGAAGAAATATTTTATGGTGAGCGAAGTACAGGATCAAAAGGTGATTTTGATCAAGCATTACAGTTGGTAAAGACTATGGTAGAGTCAGGGTTAACTTCAGTTGGAATAATTGATAGTAGTATGATGACCCCAGATCGCTGGAATTCTATTACAAATCAAGTATTAGATGAATTATTGATGAAGACAAAGCAAAAATTAGAACAGTATTATGTGATTTTTGATAACACCTTGCCACAATTAATGGAAGATGAGTTTGTTAGTGGTGACAATTTTAGAAATTTATTGTTAAATAACCAGACATTTTAGAAAAATTTATGACAAAATGCATAAGAGCGCTTACTGAGCCTACAAAGTTTTCGAAAAAGAGGTATAATGTAAAGGACAAAATGTAGTAAGGGAGAAACGACAAACCTATGATTAAGAAAGTTGGAGTTGTTGGAGTAGGTACAATGGGTCAAGGAATAGCTGAGATGCTAGCTAAAAATAGCTTAGATGTCTACATGCTTGAGGTTTCTAAAGACCGACTAGAACATGCTTTGCACATGATAGAGGTTAGCCTGGATAAACAAATAGAGAAATGGGCTATCACGTCTTCAGAAAAAAAATTGATCTTATCTCGTATTAATGCCATTACGGAAATGGAACAGTTAGCTGATTGTGAGTTAATTATTGAATCCATTTCCGAAGATTTGGATAAGAAAAAAGAAATATTTAAACAACTTGATCAAGTAACAAGTTCTGATACTATTCTTGCAAGTAATACATCTTCACTTAGCTTAACTGAAATTGCTAGCGCAACGCGTTCGCCTGAACGTGTTATTGGTATGCATTTTATCCACCCAGTTGCAACGATAGATATGGTTGAAATCGTTCGTGGTTTGAAAACATCTGAGGCTACAGTAGACGCAACAAAACTATTTGCAGAAAATGTAATTCAGAAAAAGGGAGTAATGGTATTTGAATCTCCAGGATTCGTAACCACTCGCTTAATCTGCCTTTTAATCAATGAAGCACTTCATGTACTTGAAGAAGGCGTTGCTACAGCAGAAGATATCGATAACGCAATGCGCGTTGGTTATTCATTTAAATACGGTCCATTCCAAATGGCTGATCATTTTGGACTTGATTCCATTCAAGCTGCGCTTGAAAATATGTTCCGTGAATATGGTGAGCTGAAATATAGACCATCATTCGTACTTAAAAAAATGGTACGCGCTGGGCATTTAGGAGTAAAAGCTGGAGTAGGATTTTTCAAATATGATACGGATGGAGATCGAATCTAATGAAAGTACTTGTTATTAATGCTGGAAGCTCGTCATTGAAATATCAATTATTCGATATGACGAATGAATCTGTACTAGCTAGTGGTCGTGTGGAGCGTATAGGGATGGATTCATCCATTGTTACGCATGAACCAGTTGACAAAGAAGAAGTTGTTGAAGTTAGAGAAATATTGGATCATGTAGCGGGTGTTAAACGTGTCATTGATATGTTAACTCATGCTGAACATGGCGTAGTGAAGTCAATGTCAGAAATAGATGCTGTAGGTCACCGTATCGTTCATGGTGGAGAAATTTTCAAAAATTCCGTTGTTGTAACAGATGAAGTGAAGAGCGAAATTAAACGTTTGTTCGAACTAGCGCCTCTTCATAATCCTGCTCATATGATGGGGATTGTGGCTGTAGAAATGAACTTGCCAAATGTGCCGCAAGTTGTTGTATTTGATACAGCTTTCCATCAAACGATGCCAAAAACATCTTATCTATATGCAATTCCAAAATCATTGTACAAACGTCATAAAGTTCGTCGTTACGGATTCCATGGTACATCCCATGCATATGTAAGTGATGTTGCTGCAAAAGTGCTTGGGGAAGATTTGGCTTCATTGAAGATGATTACTTGTCATATCGGTAACGGTGGTAGTCTTACTGCAATACTTGATGGTAAATCATTCGATACAAGTATGGGGATGACGCCTCTTGAAGGACTAATGATGGGTACTCGTAGTGGTGATTTAGATCCTGCTATCGTTCCTTTCGTTATGAACAAAGAAGATCTAACATTGAATGAAGTCAATTCTATGTTGAACAAGCATAGTGGACTTCTAGCCGTATCAGGACTAAGCTCTGATATGCGTGAAATTACAGATTCAATGGGTGAGAATGAAGATGCTAAGCTTGCATTCGATATGTATGTATATCGTGTAAGAAAATATGTTGGTAGCTACGCTGCTGCTATGAACGGCCTGGATGTGATGGTATTCACAGCTGGAGTTGGAGAAAACTCTGTTGTTCTTCGTAAAGCAGTATGTGATGGACTTACTTTCTTAGGTATCGAAATTGATGAGGAATTGAATGCAAAACGTAGCAAAGAGCCGCGTGTAATTTCAACTCCAAATTCCCGTGTGAAAATCATGGTTGTTCCTACGAATGAAGAGTTACTAATCGCAAGAGACACTTATAATCTCGTTAAGTAGAGGATGTTCAAAGAGACTGTCTGTGATCACGATGTATTGTTCTCTAGTAAACTCGACGGCGAAAATGCCATTCATCGGAAGCCTGTGGTGCTCATGTACCAATAACGTACATTCTGCTCCTCGTTTCCTAGCTTCATGTCATTTTCTTGGTGCTGACAGTCAATCACTTTGAACTTTTATTTTAATTTTTTAAAGCTATTTATAATAATCAAAGGTTTAAAAAGTGGGCTTTCAGAACCAAGAAGATGAAGCGCTACTTGAGAAAGGAGGAAACGCAAGTGTACATGTTACGTACACGCGTACCGGACGTTCCAAGTTCGCTTCATATTCGATGTCGGATAAGCTTCAAAGCATCACTTCGTTATCAAAGTCCACTTTTTAAACTACCTTAGGAAAGGGAGGATATTATGAGTGATCATATTTGGAAGGCCTACGCACACGGTATGAATGTGATACTACAAGAGGGTGGAATTCAAGTTTCATCATTGTTACTACGTAGTTATCGTGCACTTGGTTTAGAGGATTCGGAAGCTATGCTGTTACTTCATATTATTCAGTTTGCAGAGGTTGAACATAATCCTTTCCCAACTCCTGAGGAACTTTCTGAGCGGATGGGTGTTCATAGTCACGTCATTACAGGGTGGCTTCAGAAGCTATTTAATAGCGGTTTCCTGACCATTGAGCAGGAAACAATTCATGATGTTATAGGTGAAACTTATAATTGGTCAGGTTGGTACATGCTTGCAACGAACTGGTATGCGAAGGAACTGCGAGCTACGAAAAAGGCTGAACGTCAGAAGGTACATAGAGTTATTCATCAAGATCAATTTGCAGATCTGTTTTCATTATTTGAGCAAGAGTTCGGAAGACCATTATCACCAATGGAATATGAAACGATTGGCGCCTGGATCGATCAAGATCGATATTCAGATGAAATCATTCGATTTGCTTTGAAAGAATCTGTATTTGCTGGTAAGTTAAGTTTACGTTACATTGATCGGATATTAATAGAGTGGTCGAGAAATCGTGTAACAACAGCGGAAGAAGCTAAGCTACATTCACAAAAATTTTATTCCAAAAACCTATAAGTCATAAGTGAGATTATGATGCAATTATATGCATTATACTCACATGACATATAGGTTTTTTTTTGTTGTTGTTAGAAAATGGAATTAGACTACCATATGAAAAGTGTAAAACTTGATGTAGAATGAGACAATTAAATAATAATTCGCGATGAAGTATTATCCTTCTATGAAATTATTTATGGAGAGGTACATACAGAGACGATAAATGAAACTTTTTGGGAGGAAATAATGATGAACCCAACCTGTCAAATATTAATTGTTGACGATGAAGTATTAGTAAGACAAGGTATAAAGCATTTATTGAACTGGGAAAGTGAAGGGTTCAGTATCGTTGGTGAAGCATCAAATGGTAAAGAAGCTTTAGAATTGGTAGAAAAATTATCACCTCATATTGTAATTACGGATATCGTAATGCCTTTGATGGACGGTGTTGAATTTACAAGTATTCTAAAAAGTAGTTATCCCCATATTGAAGTTGTTGTATTGAGTAGCTTTGGTGAGTTCAATTATGTAAGATCAACATTTCAAAGTGGTGTAGCGGATTATATATTAAAGCCGAAATTAGAAGCGACTCAATTACTAACTATTTTGAAACGTGCAGCTCGAAAAATTCCATCATTACAACTTCTGGAAAGTGGAAAGGATGAACTGCTCAGCGTTAAGATGACACTTGATAAGTTGATGTCAGGGTATGAGATGGATGAATCTATGGATAATATTCATAATGTTTTTCCACATAATAGCTTCCGATTTTTTGGAGCGGAGATGAAGTACATTGCTAATGCTAATAAAGATAGTTGGCTTGAGCAACTAAGTACGATGTTTCTTTCGTACGGAAAGAAGATTGTGACGATGGCTTTACCCACTGATAATAATATGGCTGTTTACCTTTTGAATATGAATGATCGTGATTGGGAGAAGATCATGCCTGAAATACGAAGTTTTGCTATTCAATCTAATGCAAATGTAAGCGGTCTTAGTTGGACTTTGGGAGATCCATTTACGAAAATTAGTGATTTGTATGAGAAATATCATCAAGGTTTTCTGAAAATGTGTTCATACCGTTTTTATTTACCTCAGAATACAACACTTATCACCAGAAATGAGTTACCGAAGCTACATCCCCAAACAGTTGAATTTAATATGAGTCAATTTACTGAATTAATGCAAGCGCGAAATTTTAATAACGCGTTAGAATTGTTATTTGACTACATCAAATATGCATCTACAGATTATGAGAAAGATGTGTTTGCGTTTAAAACGGTATTAGGTAACATAGTTTTCAATATTACAATTATTTTAGGTAAACTAGAAATGGATACTGAGCTTATTGAGAGTAAGAAGTATACTTATTTCAGGTCGATTAATGAGGCTGTACATGTCTCTGATGCATTAAAAGAGTTACATTCGTTCATAGATGAAATGAATGTAACTTTAGCAATGAGTAAACTGACCTCAGTAAATCCTAATATGACAATGATTCTTAGCTACATTCGTCAGCATTATATGGAACCAATTAATCTAACAGATATTGCGAATCATTTTCATTTCAATCCATCTTATTTATCTAGTTTCTTTTCGTCACATAATGATGAAGGATTTAGTGAATATTTGAATCGTGTTCGCGTCAATAAAGCTGCTGAATATCTTCAAAAAGGTGAATTATCCATTTCTGATATAAGTGAGAAAGTTGGATATTCTGATCATAGTTACTTTACGAAGGTATTCAAAAAAATAAAAGGGGTTTCACCTAGTCAATATCGTAAAGGGCATCTCACATAGAAAGGAGCTTTAGAATGAAATGGCTTAAGGAGAAATTTCAATTTAAGGGATTATTTATTAAAATGTTTTCCGTAACATTGATTAGCGTTATTACTGTAGCATTATTTACTTGGTTAGTGATGTTGCAAATGTCTGAAAAGGTATTTATGGAAACATTTAGTATAACGAATAGTAAAATTATGACGCAAATTCAGACTAGTTTAGAAAATATGAATTACGCAATTTCCATGACAGCTAGTAATACCAATAGCAGTGGTGAGATTAAACGGTTTTTAACTGTTAACAATGAAACGACGAAACAAGCTCTAAGGAGTCATTATCTTGTCAAGAAAGAAATGAAGAGATTGCAATCAACCGTATCCACTTATCCGATTACAATGATGATAACGGGTATGAATGGCTATCGTCATTCAACGGATAGTGCATTTTGGCCATTAACTTATATGGATATGAGCGAGAATCAAATTACAATTGATGCGTTAAAACAGCCAAAAAAACTGCAATATCATCTAGATGCCAGTTCCATAACGGCTCAAAATGATAAGGCTGTTATTGTAACAACAAAAGCGTTAATGGACCGTAAAAGTGGTCTTCTTTATGGCATGCTTTATTTTGCGATTCAAGAATCAGAGTTCAAAAAAAGTTATACCGGATTTACTAGTATCGGTAACGACGTGCTTTTATTAAATCAAGATGGATTAGTTATCTCTTCAAATCGAGATGCTTTAATTGGTACAAATGAGCGACATTTGTTGTCTGAAGTAATAGAGATGAACACAAGTGAGATCCGGGTAAAAGAAGTAGAATGGGAAGGTAAACAGCATTTATTAATAGCACAATATTTACCTACTTATGATTTATTTATTGTGAACACCGTGGATAAGAGAGCTGCATTAAGTCAGATGATGAACTTTAAGATGGTAGCTGTTATTTGTGCCTTAATTGTTTGCATTGCACTTTTTATAGTTTTCATTATTACTCGCCGTATTACAAAATCGTTAACCTTGTTAGCTAGACAAATGTCGAGAATAACGAAGCGTAATTTTGGTAATTACTTCACTGTCTCGGGTAGTTATGAAATTAGAGAGCTCGGAAATGCATATAATTACATGCTTGATGAACTTAATGACTATATCAGGCAACTTATTCAGACTCAGAAAGACCAACGTAATGCTGAATTATCTGCATTACAAATGCAAATTAATCCGCATTTTCTATACAACACTTTAGCTTCGGTAAAAATATTAGTTCAACAAGGAAATAAAGAGAAAGCTACATTAACCATTAACGCATTAATTGAATTACTACAAAATACAATTGGCAACGCAAGTGAAACAATTTCTGTAGAAGAGGAACTAGTAAACTTGAAAAATTACGTATTAATCAATCATATTCGCTATGGTGAACAGATTAATGTAAGTTATTTCATTGATGATAACTGTAAAGAATATCAGCTGCCAAAATTAATTATACAACCATTTATCGAGAATGCATTCTTCCATGCATTCCGCGGACGAAATGATGGGTATATCTACGTTATGATATCTCGAGATGGTAGTAATCTTATTTGTGAGGTCGTAGATAATGGGATAGGAATGGATTCCAAACAAAATGATGAGGAAAAAAGCACTCGTCATTCTAGTCATTTCTTCTCGGGGATAGGCATTAGAAACGTCAATGATCGCCTTGAATTACTATATGGCGAGAACTATGGAGTGAAAATTATTAGCTCTCCAGATCAAGGGACTAGAATTATTATTACAATGCCGATCACGGTACCTCAAAAAAATACCAATATATAAAAATAATCATAATTCATAAAATAAGCCCCAATAGGAACAATAGATATGACCAATCCAGACAAATATATTGCTAACGAAGGCATAATTGTAGTTGATATAATGTAATCGTTAGCCGGCAAACGCTTTCAATGGATTACAGAAAAACAAAGGGGCTGAATTATAGTGAAGAAGTTATTAACAGTAATGTTAGCAAGTTTTATGCTTCTAACAGCATGTTCTAGCAACACAAACAATGCAAACAACGGAAATACTGGTACTAACACAACAGGCAAACAAGAAATTACAGTGTGGGCTTGGGATAAAGCGTTTAATATTGCAGCAATGGAAAAAGCAAAAGAAGCTTACGCTGCAACTAACCCAGATTTAACGGTAAACATTATTGAAAATGCACAAGCAGATATCATTCAAAAATTGAATGCTGGATTCAACTCTGGAACTACGAAAAGTCTTCCAACAATTGTATTAATCGAAGATTATCGTGCACAAAGCTTCCTTCAAGCTTATCCAGATTCATTCTTTGCGCTTGATGAGTTCATTAAAGCTGATGATTTCGCAGATTACAAAATCGGTTCTACTAGCTACGATGGCAAACAATATGGTGTGCCTTTCGATAGTGGTGTAACTGGACTTTATGTAAGAACGGATTACTTAGAACAAGCTGGTTACACTGTAGCTGATTTACAAGATATTACTTGGGATCAATACATTGAAATCGGTAAAGTAGTAAAAGAAAAAACTGGTAAAGATATGCTAACACAAGATCCTAATGACCTTGGATTAATTCGTATGATGATTCAATCTGCTGGTTCTTGGTATATGAAAGAAGATGGAACTACTCCTGATCTTGCAAATAATGCAGCTTTAAAACAAGCTTTTGAAACTTACAAAAACATTATGGATGCTGGTTTTGTAAAAGTTATTTCTGACTGGAGCCAATTCGTTGGTGCATTCAATAGTGGTGAAGTTGCTTCTGTTCCAACAGGTAACTGGATCACTGCTTCAATCAAAGCATCAGCTGATCAATCAGGTAAGTGGGCGATCGTACCATTCCCAACACTTCCTAACGTAGCTGAATCTGTACATGCATCAAACCTTGGTGGTAGCTCATGGTATGTATTGAATGTTGACGGTAAAGAAGCTGCTGCTGAATTCCTAAAATCTACGTTTGCTTCTAATGTTGATCTATACCAAACACTAGTTACTGATATCGGTGTAATCGGTACATTCAAAGCTGCTGCTACTGGTGAAGCTTATACAAAAGCAGATGATTTCTTCAGTGGTCAAAAAACTATCGCTGATCTTGCAGCTTGGACAGAGCAAATTCCTAATGTAAACTACGGTATGCACACTTATGCAATTGAAGATCTTCTAGTAGTAGAAATGCAAAATTACTTGAACGGAACTGATCTTGCAAAAGCATTAGGTAACGCTCAAACACAAGCTGAGTCACAAATTAAATAATAGATTTGTAACTCGAAGTTAAGATTATTAATTAAGGATCCTTTGTTCTACTGCTACTGGAAATGTAGTAGCAGAACAAAGGACCAAAGTTAATATGGCCATAAAGAAAGGGGCTATTATCGTGAAAACAGCTAAGAAAGGCATGAGTATACAAACAAAGTCAAACTTAACAGGTTGGGCTTTCATCAGTATTGCTTGCATCATGATTGTTATTTTCTACTTTTATCCAATGATTCAAGCCTTGCTTCTTTCTTTCAAATCAGGCAAAGGCATGAACTTAGAATTTGTTGGATTTGATAACTACTTAAGATTATTCTCTGATACAACATTTATTGCAGCACTTAAAAATACGATGTTGTACTTAATCATTCAAGTACCGCTTATGATTTTGTTTGCATTATTTTTATCAGTATTACTTAATAGTAGCAATTTGAAATTTAAAGGATTTTTCCGTACTGCAATCTTCTTGCCTGCAGTTACATCATTAGTAGCTTACGCAATAATCTTCAAATATTTGTTTGCAACAGATGGTTTGATTAACCAATTCCTAATGAAACTAAATCTAATGAATACTCCTATTGAATGGATTACAGATCCGTTCTGGGCGAAAGTAACAATTATCATTGCAATTACATGGCGTTGGACAGGTTACAACATGATTTTCTACCTTTCTTCATTGCAAAATATTGATAACTCAATATATGAAGCAGCACGAATTGATGGTGCATCAGCTACTCGACAATTTTTCGGAATTACAATTCCGTTACTTAAACCGATTATCTTATTTACGTCAATTACATCGACTATCGGAACGTTACAACTATTTGATGAGGTCGTTAATATTACAAAAGGCGGACCAGGAAATAGTACTCTGTCGATTTCTCAATACATTTATAACTTATCATTCAAATATTCATCAGATTTTGGTTATGCAGCGACGGTTTCTTATTCCATCGTAATAATCATCATTATATTAGCATTCTTGCAGTTCAAATTGGCAGGTGACGACAAATGAGTAAGTTAAAAAGTTTTTTCATATACTTGTTTCTAATCGTTGCAGCGATTGTCTCAATTTTCCCATTCTTATGGATGATTGTGAGTGCAACGAATACATCAGCAGATGTAACGCAAGGAACAATACTACCAGGTTCCCATCTTATTGAAAATATTAAAAACTTATTCGCCACTGTTGATATTGGACCAGCATTATGGAACTCAGCGAAAATTTCAATTTCAACAACGGTATTATCACTATTGATTGCCTCTTTAGCTGGTTACGGCTTTGAGATCTATCGTAGTAAGGCTAAAGATAGAGTATTCTCCATATTGCTGTTATCAATGATGATTCCATTCGCAGCAATTATGGTTCCTTTGTTCCAAATGTTTTCTAAAGTATCAGCAACTGCACCAGGTATTGGTGTGGATACATTAGCTGGGGTAATTCTACCTACGGTAACGACTGCATTCTTAATTTTCTTCTTCCGTCAAAACTCAAAAATGTTCCCGAAAGATCTTTTGGAAGCAGGTCGAATTGATGGATTGACAGAGCTTGGATTATTTTTCAAAGTATTCATGCCAACAATGAAAACTACTTATGCAGCAGCAGGTATTATTACGTTCATGTCAAGCTGGAACAACTATTTGTGGCCACTTATTATTCTTCAATCTCCAGAGAAGAGAACTGTACCAATGTTAATATCTAATCTAGGTTCAAGTTATACACCTGATTATGGTATTATTATGACAGCAATCGTTATTTCAACGATTCCTACAGCACTTGTATTCTTCTTTATGCAGAAGCATTTCGTGGCAGGTATGACAGGGTCTGTGAAATAACATCAACTACCTTAGCCAGACGATGCTCCATGTGGGCATTATCTGGCTTTTACATTATGTATTTATTGGAGGGTTTACTAATGACAACGACTATACCAAAACTGGAATGGCTAACGGATACGGAAGTATTTGCCGTGAAT
Organism: Candidatus Pristimantibacillus lignocellulolyticus; assembly: GCA_023639215.1. NCBI lineage: Bacteria > Bacillati > Bacillota > Bacilli > Caryophanales > Paenibacillaceae > Pristimantibacillus (SeqCode) > Pristimantibacillus lignocellulolyticus (SeqCode). The sequence goes on along the minus strand of CP097899.1, from coordinate 4,612,523 downwards.
CGGGTACAAGCTCATTCAGATCACAAATATTATGAGACATTTGATGAAGCCATTCAAAGAGCTCCTATGGCATTACGTCATTCACTAAATGGCAACTGGAAATTTCAATATTCTCCTAATCCAATTGATCGTCCTATGACTTTTTTTGAAAGTAATCATGATAGTTCAAGCTGGGGATATATCGAAGTTCCTGGTCATATCCAACTACAAGGACATGGTAAGCCGCAGTATGTGAATACGATGTATCCTTGGGATGGTCAACACGAACTTAGACCACCTGCAGTTGCGATGAATGATAATCCAGTTGGTAGTTATATTACTTATTTTAATATCCCTTCAAATATGAAAGACAAAAAAACATATATCTCGTTCCAAGGTGTAGAATCAGCGTTTTACGTTTGGTTGAATGGTCAATTCGTTGGTTATAGTGAAGATAGCTTCACACCTTCAGAATTTGAATTAAGTCCTTACTTAATCGACGGTGAGAACAAACTAGCTGTTGAAGTTTATCAACGTAGTACGGGAAGTTGGCTAGAAGATCAAGATTTCTGGCGTTTCTCAGGTATTTTCCGTGATGTATACTTGTATGCTGTACCGGAAATTCATGTACAAGACATGTTTATCCATGCTGATCTAGATGATACGTATACAAAAGGTGCTCTTTCTGTAGACTTTACTATGCAAACAGATAAAGGTTACAACATTGCTATGCAGCTATATGATGCTAATGGTGCACCAGTTGCTGAAACGAATTCTACAAATAGTTCGTCTAATAAAGTAACGGTTAATCTCGATGCTGGTGAAGTGAATCCTTGGAGTGCAGAATCTCCATACCTATATGAACTTTTCGTAATGGTTTCAGATGAAAATGGTGAATTGATAGAAGTTATTCCTCATCGTGTTGGCTTCCGTCGCTTTGAAATGATAAATAAAGTGATGCATATTAATGGTCAACGTATTGTCTTCAAAGGTGTAAACCGTCATGAATTCAATAGCCGTCGCGGTCGTGCAATTACGGATGAAGATATGCTATGGGATATTAAAACAATTAAACAAAACAATTTGAATGCTGTTCGTACTTCACATTATCCTAATCAATCGCTTTGGTATGAGCTATGTGATGAGTACGGTATTTATCTTATCGATGAGATGAACCTTGAAACACATGGTTCTTGGCAGAAGATGGGGGCAGTTGAACCATCTTGGAACGTTCCAGAAAACAAGGAAGAATGGCAAGATATTGTAATGGATCGTGCGATTTCTATGGTTGAACGTGATAAGAATCATCCTTCCATTCTAATTTGGTCTGTAGGTAATGAAGCCTATGCAGGACAAGTATTATTAAACGTTGCAAACTACTTCCGTAGTAGCGACCCGTCTCGTCTTGTACATTATGAAGGAGTATTCCACAACCGTAACTACAATGATACAAGTGATATGGAAAGTCGTATGTATGCAAAACCAGCAGATATCGAAGAGTATTTGAATGATAACCCAGACAAGCCTTATATTAGTTGTGAGTATATGCACGCGATGGGGAACTCTGTCGGAGGTATGCATAAATACACTGAGCTTGAAAATAAATACGCGATGTATCAAGGTGGGTTCATCTGGGATTACATCGATCAAGTGATTGTGAAAGAGGATCGTTATGGCAAGGAGTTCCTTGCTTATGGTGGAGATTTTGATGATCGTTCTACAGATTACAATTTCTGTACAAATGGTATTGTATACGCAGATCGCCAAGTATCACCAAAAATGCAAGAAGTGAAATTCCTCTATCAGAACATGAAGTTAACGCCTGACGCGAACGGTGTAAATATCGTCAATGAGAATTTGTTTATTGGTACGGAAGGATATGAACTTGTTATCGCACTACATCACAACGGTGAATTAGTTGAAGATATTGCAATGGATATTGATGTGCCAGCAGGAAATGAATCTTATATTCCAGTTGATTTCTATACAGAATTCGAAGCGGGTGAGTATGCAGTTACAGCTTCATTGAATTTGAAAGAAGCAACGCTGTGGGCAGAAGCTGGACATGAAGTCGCTTTTGGTCAACATATCTTTGTTGTTGAAGCTGAGGAAGTGGCGCCAATGAAACGTACATTCCGCGTAGCTGAAGGTGATGTAAATATTGGGGTTCATGGCAGAGACTTTAGCATTATGTTCTCTAAGCAAGCTGGTACACTAATCTCTGTGAACTATGCTGGTCGTGAGATGATTGCTGGTCAACCTGCACCATTGTTCTGGAGAGCGATGACAGACAATGATAAAGGGTTTGCACAAGGTTTTGAGTCAGGTGCATGGTTTGCAGCGAGCTTAACTCGTAAATGTGTTAATCTTGAGCTTATCGAAACTGACAATTCTGTAACTGTTAAATACACTTATAAATTAAACATTAGTGACGCAGTAACCGTGACTGTTGCTTATACGGTATCTGAAGGTGGAGCGATTCATGTAAAATCAGAATACTTTGGTGCAGAGAACTTACCAAAACTTCCGATCTTCGCACTTTCCTTCAAAGTTCCAGCAGATTATGATCAATTAGATTGGTATGCAATGGGACCAGATGAGAACTATATCGATCGTGCTTTCGGCGCTCGTCTAATGACATTCAGTAATGAAGCAAAAGATAATGTATCAGCATATGTTGTACCACAAGAATCAGGTAACCGTACTGGCGTACGTCGTGTTGCAGTAACGAATAAGCTTGGTCAAGGTATCAAGTTAACTTCTCCTGCAACAGCACCTGTTGAGTGCAATATTTCGCCATACACTGCTTTCGAACTTGAAAGTGCAATGCATCATTATGAATTGCCCAATGTTCACTATACCGTTGTAACGGTAGCTGGTAAACAAATGGGTGTTGGCGGTGACGATAGCTGGGGTGCTCCAGTACATGATGAGTATCTAATTCCAGCCAATCAAAACTTAAGCTTCGAGTTCACGATTGAACGTGCTTAAGGAGTAATGTATCAAGATTAGATTATTGTAAATAGAAGGGGTCAATTTCCCTTCACCACCAATATTAGAGCCCAGTCCGTATTAGGACTGGGCTCTTTTTGACATATCTTGAGGTTATTGTAGAAAAAGATGATACTGTGATAGATTAGTTCTATGCTAATTTTGCTTTGAAGTGTAAACTAATTTATAATAGTAAGCTAACATAGTTGAAGAGGAGGAGACAATGAAATTCATTATAAGTCAACTAGAACAATACGGAATGGGCCCAACAACAGTTACTTATCTATCAAATATTATTATGATTAGTTTTATAGCTGTGATCTGCATACTGGCAAATTATATAGCTCAAAAAATAGTGCTAAAGATCGTTATTCATATTATAACGAACAATAAATACACATGGGACAATATTATCTTAGAGAAGAAAGTTTTTCACAATTTATCTCATATCGTTCCCGCCATTATTGTCTATTTTTTTGGGTCAGCATTTCCTGCCTATCAATTATTGATCGAAAAGGGTGCAGCAACTTATATAATTATAGTAGCTATTATCGTTATTAACGCGTTGCTTAATGCTATTGATGATATTTATCGATCATTTGACGTATCCAAGGTCAAACCAATCAAGGGATATATTCAAGTTGTCAAAATATTTCTATTTATTATTGGTGGTATTGTAGTTATTTCGATCGTCTTCGGACAAAATCCATTGATCATTCTTAGTAGTCTTGGTGCATTATCAGCTATTTTTATGTTAATCTTTAAGGACTCAATATTAGGTTTAGTAGCAGGTGTTCAATTATCTTCGAATGATATGGTACGTGTGGGTGATTGGATTGAGATGCCGAAGTACAGTGCAGATGGTGATGTCATAGAAATCACTTTGAATACAGTTAAAGTGATGAATTTTGATAAAACGATCACTACAATCCCTAGTTATGCTTTAATTTCTGATTCATTCAAAAATTGGAGAAGTATGCAAGTTTCAGGTGGTAGAAGAATTAAGCGTTCCATTAATATTGATACGAACAGCATCCGCTTTTGTACGCAGGAAATGATTGATGAATTTACAGAGATTCATTATCTTGCTGAATACATGAAGGCAAGAGTGAACGAAATTGATCAGTATAATACGAAGAATCACATTAACACAACTAATAAAGTGAATGGTAGACAGCTTACGAATATTGGGGTATTCAGAGTGTACATTCAGCAATATCTTAAAAATCATCCAAAAATTCATAAAGAAATGACGCTAATTGTTAGGCAACTCGCGCCAGCAGATAATGGATTACCGTTGGAAATTTACGCTTTCACCAATGATACCAATTGGGCGGTATATGAATCTATTCAGTCAGACATCTTTGATCATATTTTTGCAGTAGCTCCGGCATTTGGGCTACGGGCGTTCCAAAATCCATCGGGATATGATGTTACTCATTTGAAAGTACGAGATCTAGCAAATTAAACTAAAATAGACAAATAACAAAAACACTCCTAAGCATTCATTAGGAGTGTTTTTGTTTTAATAAAAATGTTTGATTATAGACATAAAAATAGAGTCCAATACATTGAAAAAAATGCAGACTCGTGGTAAATTTATATAGATAAGCAAATAATTAATAAATAGGTACAGTATTCCTAATATAATTATATTGCATTGTTGCTCATTAGTCAACCCTATATTTTAAAGGAGTGAATGCTATGAATTCGGAGTTTCTGCAGGAGCAAAAACGTGTGGATGATGTAATGGAGACGATTGCGGAGCAAATTAGTAAGTTAGAGGAAGAAACTTCACTACGAAAAAACGAAGTCGTAAATATTCGCAAAAACTTTGGGGATGAAATTAAGGTGAATATGGATAGCTTTGATGATTTTCTTGAGACAGTGATCAGTTTAAGACAAGAAACTCAAGCACTGTCCGTAAGTCAAAGCACCCACAAACATGCTTCTAAGAGACTATCTACGTTGCGCCGTATGCAGAAAATTCCTTACTTCGGCAGAATTGATTTTATAGAAGAAGGAATGCCACATCAAGAAAAGGTCTATATAGGTATTTCCTCCCTTATGGATAAGAGTGGAGAGGATTTTCTTATCTATGACTGGAGATCAACAATTTCAAGCGTTTACTATGATTACGAACCAGGTCCTGCCCAGTATGAAACGCCTGGAGGCATCATCCAAGGGGAATTGAAGAAGAAGTGGCAATATCACATCCGCGAAGGTGTACTTCATTCTATGTTCGATACAAGTCTCACTATTGGTGATGAGATTTTGCAGCAGGTTCTCGGTCAAGGAACAGATAAACATATGCATAGTATAGTAGCTACGATTCAGCAGGAGCAAAACCGGATTATCCGTCATGATCACGGAAGGTTGCTCATTGTTCATGGTGCAGCGGGCAGTGGTAAGACATCTGCCGCTTTACAGCGAATTGCTTATTTGCTCTACAAATATCGTGATAGACTGAAGGCTTATCAGATTATTCTATTTTCACCTAATTCAATGTTCAACAGTTATGTATCCAATGTTCTGCCGGAACTCGGCGAAGAAAATATGCAGCAGGTTACATTTCAGGAATACATGGATCATCGATTAAGCAAAGAGTTTCAGGTTGAGAATCCTTATGAGCAATTGGAATATGTGTTAACTACAGCTAATACCCCTTCACATCGTTCAAGAGTGTCGGGCATTCAATTCAAAGCATCTACCTATTTTTTTGAAGTCATAAAGTCATATAGAAATTCACTAGAGTTATCTGGAATGATATTCAAAAACATTAACTTTCGAGGAAAGCCAATAGTTACTGTTGAGCAAATTTCAGATGAATTTTATAGCAATGACAGCTCAATCAACTTCCATAATAGACTTGAGAAGTTAATGGAATGGCTCATTAAGTTAGTTTCGGAAACCGAAAGAGTGGAACAAGAGAAGCCATGGGTTCAGGAAGAAATTGAGCTTCTTAGCAACGAGGAATATTATCAAGCACATGCTTACTTAGCGAAAAAACGAGGCTTTAATAGAGAAGCGATTGCCGACTATGAGATGGAGCCGGAAGCACTAGCACAACTAATTGTTCGCCAGAAATTGAAGCCGTTGCGAAAAAGTATTCGGGAGCTTCAGTTCATCGATGTTAAGAGTATATACAAACAGCTTTTTATAGATCCCAAGCAAATCAAACAGTGGTTAGTGGGGGAAACACCCGAGGAGTGGGCGGATATATGTCAATCGACAACTGAAATGCTAGATGAAGGTAAATTATTATATGAAGATGCTACTCCTTATTTATTAATGAAAGAATTGATTGAAGGTTTTCAGACTAATAACGCGATAAAACATATACTTGTTGACGAGGCACAGGACTATTCGCCATTTCAGTTCGAGTTTATAAAACGATTGTTTCCATCGGCGAGGATTACTGTGCTAGGTGATTTTAATCAGGCGATTTTCGTGCATGCCAATGAAATGATAGATTTTAGCATACTTAGCAACTTATACGGACAAGAAGAAACAGAAGTCATTAACATGACGCGCAGCTACCGTTCAACAAAACCAATTATTGAATTTACACGTAAATTAGTTCCGAACGGGCAGCAGATTATACCTTTTGAACGTTCAGGGGTATTGCCAGTACTGACACAATTGTCTGATCGAGAAGAATTGCACCGCTGCATCAATTCTAAAGTCGAAATTTTACGAAGTGATGGTTATCATAGTATCGCGATAATATGTAAATCAGCGGAGGAAAGCAAGAACGCATATGTAGCGATGTCTAACGTTGAAAATATTAAACTCATAGAAAATGACTCCCCACATTATGAACAAGGAGTTGTCATCATACCATCGTATTTATCCAAAGGCATCGAATTCGAAGCTGTCATCATTTATGATGCATCTGAGTTAGTTTACAGTGATGAGAGCCTGCGCAGAGTTTTTTACACGGTTTGTACTAGAGCAATGCATAGTTTAAAGCTTTATTGCATAGGTGAACCGAACCCGTTTTTACGTGAAGCTATACAGGAAGGGCTAGTTCAAGTTTGACAAGGAAAACACCAATATGTTTGTAAGAAATGTAACCCATCTCCTTAATTGGTGATGGGTTACTTGTATAGTAACACAATGAGAATCAAAGCATGACTTACAAATTGTAATATATTTACACATTTCTAGTGATTTAGATGAATACTACATTGAGAATGATCCGGATCTAGAATATAAGATGGTCACTGTTAAAGTAGAAATGAAAAATGGAAAACTAATCAAATCAAGTAACTCAGATGGTGAATATATAGGTGTATATTACGAACCGTGGTTTTGGGGAACTAATACTGTAGATGATTATTATGTTATTGGAACTGAAAAATATTTCGATGGTGGATCACTTGGTGATGCATTCGATGATGCTACTGGTACCAAAAAAATTAAAAAAGGTGAAACGGCGAGTTATACTGCTGAAGGAAAAATTATTGTAGCTGTCCATAAAAATAAAACTGGCTATTTAGTTGTACAAAAGGAAGATGAGTCACTTAAATATGAGGATTCATTCATTTATTTCAAACTAAAATAAAGAGTGTCGAAGAAGGGTTAACTAACAATCATGCTCATATGATTGTCGGTTAGCTCTTTTTTTATAGCTACAGAAAATAATTGGAAAAACGTCAAAACGGACTCCCTTATTAGAAGATGAGTCCGTTTTGAAGTTATACAATATTATTTTAAGTCAAGGAAGAATTTTCAAGCTCAAAATTTGCGCACGGCGTACTGACGGAAATTCGTAGTAACGGCAACAGGCTTGCCGCCATGCAGGAATTCATTATCGTTCACTTGCCATGTGTGAGTGCTTTTATTTTTTCGGCGAATATATACGTAATTCGTTGGAGTAGTAGCGTATATTCTATAGCCTTTCTTCGAGCAATCTTTTAAAAATTTTACGTCCTCACCAACTGTGAGATTTGAGAATCGTACATTCTTAAGAATTTTTTTGCGAAATAATATGGTGCCTCCTTGAATAAAATCGACAGTTTTATTCTTTTCAAAAGGAGAACGAATGACAAGTTTTTTGCTTGCAGAAAGATAGACCAAACATGCGTGTTTGCCGACGACAGAGCTTCCTGTTCGTAGGAGTGCTTTTACTTGCTCCCTTAAATAGTAAGGTGAATAGAAATCGTCATTGTCAAATTTTGCGATAAGGGGATATTTGGCCTTGCTGATTCCACTATTCAAGCATTGTCCTAATGATACTCTTTCTGCTACTTTATAGACGGAGACATTGGGATAATTAGCTGCTTTTTTTTTCCATTCCTTTAAACTAATACTGTCTTTATTAATAATGATAATCAATTCTTTTTTTGTGTAGATCTGCTTCTGATAATTGTTAAAGATATTCATAAGAAAATCGGGATTATTAGTACATGTGATAATAGACACTCCAAGATCTGACAAGAGCTTTCCCTCCACTTGATAATAAATTAATTTATATAATGTATAATATTCAAATCTATGAGGGTCTGATTGGGCTTTGATTAAGTTAGTAGATAACTAGATGTTTTTTAGGTACTAGAGCAAAGATAGTAATATTTGATTTAAATAATATATTTCAATAATTATTGGATATAATCGATAGTTTGTTGGATATCATCGATAATTATTGCGTTATATAATGTTCCCAAGTAATGAACAACTACTTTGTTAGGAGGCTCAATCATGCAAATTACAAGACATCCTCAAAATCCTATTGTAGTACCTGGGTTGTTTGAATGGCGCAAAGCAACAGTGTTTAATCCAGCAGTAATTATTGATAATGGAAAATTTTATATGATTGAAAGAACGGCAGGTTCACTAACTCCTTGTAAAAATTATTTAGGTTTGTTAGAGAGTGAAGACGGAGTCAATTTTACTCATGTGAAAGATGAACCAATTGTCACTCCTGACATGTTGGGCTTTCCATACGGAAGTGTCCAAGATCCACGTATAGTTAAAATAGATGGTACTTTTTATTTGAACTACGCATTGCGTCCATGTGCAATGAACTATTACCCTACAGGATCAGGTCTCCCAGAGCGTTCAATTCCTGAATATCCAGATGGATGGGGAGAAGATCCACAACATTGGTTAACTCGTTCTAGTATACTACGTTCAAAAGATCTCATTAATTGGGAGTATGTATCGGATACTACACCTTTAGAAATTAATGATCGGGACAATATATTATTTCCTGAAAAGATTAACAATCGATTTGTATTACTAAGACGTCCTGAAGAGTATGTTGGTGATGAATACGGAACTGAAAAAGCTGCAATGTGGATTTCATACTCTGATGATCTTATTAACTGGGATGAACCAAAGTTATTAGCTAAAGCTGGCCCAGAAGATTGGGAGCAGAAAAAAATCGGTGGTTCAACGCCACCAGTAAAAACGGATAAAGGCTGGTTAGTTCTTTATCATGGAGTTGATTACGATAGTGTTTATCGTGTTGGCGCGCTTCTTCTAGATCTGGAGAATCCAGAAATCATTATTGCAAGAACGAATAATTATATTATGGAGCCAGAGCCGTATTATGAAAAATTTGGTTATCAAATTCCGAATGTAATTTTTCCCACAGGTAATGTAGTGAAAGATGGTATATTATACATTTATTACGGTGTTACCGATACAGCGATCGCACTAGCAACTGTTCCAATAGATGAGCTAGTAGAGTATATTTTAGCGGGTCACTAAGGACAAGATATATGAAGTTGGGTGAAGGTTGTTTGGATGATTTTCACTCAACAGATTAATATGTATCGTGAGTTTTTGAAATGGTAAATTGAAAACGCTTCCTAACATTGAATCTTCATTGTTTTATTCTTAATAGTTTGTATGTTGTGTTATATTTATGTCACTTAATATAACTTAAATTGTGATAATTTTAATTTTTCGGATATAATCGTGAATTGTTCGGATATTTTTATGAAGAAAATGCATTTACAATAAATTTATGACATGAATGAACGTATCAACAAAAAAACATGTCATAAAAGATATCATATTATAGGGGAGCTGATTGTTTTGAAACAAAAGAAATGGTTAAAATTTTCGTTTGGTACAGTAATGGCTATGGTAATGATTTTTTTAGCAGCTTGTGGTAACCAAAATGCGTCAAACAATGCAGGTAGTAAAAATGGAAGTTCTTCATCTGACGAAGTAATTACTTTAACGATGATGCATCCATGGACATCTCCAAACGTGGATAACGAAGTATATAAAGCACGGATCGCAGCTTTTGAAGAAAAATTTCCAAATATCAAAATTGAGCAAGATGGAGTAGCAGCAGCACAATACAAAACAAAGCTGTTTACACTTGCAACGGCAAACAACATCTCTGATATTAATGTGGTATGGCCTGGTGCTGATCTTGATCCTTTAGTAAAAGGTGACTTATTATTACCTCTAAATGACTACATGGATAACTGGAATGATGTAGTGCTTGCTGAATCACTAGTTGGATATAACGCGAACGGTAATCAATTAGCGATTCCAACTAAACGTAACTTTGTAGATATTATCTACTATAACAAAGAATATTTAGAGCAAGTTGGATATACTGAATTTCCAACTACGTATGAAGAGTTTATCTCTATGATTAAAAAGCTAAAAGAGGCTAATATTACTCCGATTTCATTAGGAAACAAAGAAAAATGGCCTCTTCAATCTTCATTCATGTCAATTATTGGTCAACGCTTTGCTGGGACAGATTTCTTGGCGAAAGTAATGGCTGGAGAAGCTAAGTTAACTGATCCTCAGTATGTAAAAGCAATCGCTGTAATTGAGGAGTTAACTGCTCTTGAAGCTTTCAACGTAGATGCGAACAACATGGACTCCGTTCAAGCTCAAGACTATTTGATTCAAGGAAAAGCAGCTATGCATATGTCATCTGCTACAGTTGATGGTCGTATTCGTACAACCAATGAAGAAGGTGATAAATTCGGTATCGCACTGTTTCCAAGTGTTCCAGGTGGTCTAGGTGATCCTAAAGAATCTGCGGGTGTTGCTCAATTCGGTATCTCTATTAAAAATGGTTTGGATGAGAAGAAACAAGCTGCAGCACTTGAATTCATGAAATTCTTTGTACACGAAGAATTGTATGTTGATTTGGCAAAAGCAGGTATCCTTGTTCCAGCTAACGTTGAAATGGGTGATGACATTAGTCCTTACTTGAAAGAAATGTATGAACTTACTAGTCACGGTACTGCACCAGTATTTGATGCAGTAATTAACACGCAAGCAGCAAAAGAAATTGAGAATGGTTTGCAGGCTCTTACAGTTGGTAGAAGTAACCCAGAAGAAGTTGCTGCTGATGCACAAGCATTAATAGGGAAATAACACTACACATCATTAATTACTATATTTAAGATGTAACAAACAAGCCAGTGTAGAGTGATTCACACTGGCTTCTTTTTAAGAAGAACATGAACTATTTGGAGGATGGTGCCAAATGCATACATTACGAAATACAAAGCTTGCTATATTTGTGGGACTACTCCCCTCACTAATCATTTATATTGGGGTCGCTATTATACCGATTCTGTTTTCTCTATACTATTCATTTTTTAATTGGGATGGAATTTCACCAAAAATTTTTATAGGTTTTGAAAATTTTGTTGATATATTTAAGGACGATATATTCTGGTTATCCTTAAAAAACAATGTCGTTATTATGATTACAGGCCTTATTGGTCAAATTCCTCTTGGGTTAGCACTAGCGTTATTACTTAATAAAGGATTAAAGGGTAATGGATTTTTTAGAACGGTGGGCTTTCTACCTGTAGTAGTTTCGTCAGTAATGGTTTCTCTTATTTGGGGGATGATCTATAACACAGAGTATGGTTTTCTTAATGGTATTCTAGGAGTTATTGGTTTAGAAAGCTGGCAGAAAAACTGGTTAGGTGATCCAGATTGGTCAATGTTATCAATCAGTTTAGCGTATATTTGGCAAAACTGTGGATTATACATGATTATCTTCTTAGCTGCTCTTCAAAATATATCTAGTGAAGTTAATGAAGCTGCTGAGCTAGATGGAGCTAGAGGGTTGAGAAAAGTATTTACAATTACAATTCCAATTATTCGCCCTACAATTCTAGTAACGATTATTTTTAGCATTAGTAACTCCTTCCGTGTATTTGACTTGATTCAAATCTTAACGGGTGGTGGACCTGCTCATCAAACCGAAGTTATGACGATCTACATGTACAATAATGCATTTGTTAGTAGACAATTTGGATATGGTAGTGCAGTTTCAATTCTAATCTTATTATTTAGTTTTATAGTTGTCGTAATAGCGAACAGGGTTGGTAGGGAAAAGAACTAGAAAGGAACTGAACAATATGAACAAAAAGACACCGTTGTATTATGTAATAGCTTACACGTTCCTTGGCGCGTTTGCTTTATTCAATATCGTTCCTATTTTCTATATGATAGTAGGTTCTTTCAAAACAGAGCAAGAATATGCAACTAGTCCATTTTCATTGCCTGAAGTATTACAATTCTCTAACTACGCAAAAGCGTGGGATATTGCAAACATGGATTTATATTTTATAAATAGTTTGTTAATTACATTTGCATCCTTGATGGTAACGGTCTTGCTCGGCTCCTTGGCTGCATATTTCTTATCACGATTTGAATTTAAACTTCGTGGCGCAACCTACGCACTTTTCTTATTGGGTATGCTTATACCTATTCATGCGACATTGATTCCGATTTTTATGATTATGAAAAATTTAAGTTTACTTGATACGTATCTATCGTTGATTTTACCGTATACGGCCTTTCACCTTTCATTGACTATCTTTATTCTAGAAGGGTTTATGCGTACTTTCCCTAGAGATCTAGAAGAGTCAGGAGTTATGGAGGGAGCTGGTTTATATCGTATATTTTGGTCTATTATCTTACCAATTACGCGACCAGCCATTGCAACTGTAGTTATACTAAACTTCATCTATAACTGGAACGAATATTTGTTTGCATTAGTATTAATTAGCTCTGAATCTCTTAAAACACTACCTTTAGGCATAGCTAATTTTGTAGGAGTTGAAACCGCCAGCTTGACCTTGCAAATGGCAGCACTTACAATTGCCTTAGTTCCAATTATCATCTTCTATTTATTGCTTCAAAAGCAACTAGTAAATGGTATGGTAGCGGGAGCGGTTAAAGGATAAAAGGGTTTAGATAAAGGGGATGCATCCAATGCGAAAAAACAAACGATTTTTTCGGAAATTCGGGCTAAGAAAAATCGCCATACTCATTTTTTTATTACTCGTCATTTTACCTACATTAGGAGTTGGCATCCTCGTACAATCTAGTTATACCAAAATTTTGCAAAGTCAATATATTGAATCAACTCTTAGAAATTTAGATACTGTCACTAACCAGCTTGAAGAACAATTCTCAATGGTAGAAGATGTAGCAAATTATCTTGTATATAATTCAGATCTTAATGCTTTTTTACAATCTGAAACAAAGGAATACAGTGAAAGTAATTCAAAATTAAGAGAATCAGTTGAAGGATTTCTTACTTTTCACGTATTTTCTAAGTCTTACATTAGGAGTATTTCGATTAAAGGTCTAAATGGTTTTTCGATTGAAATGGGAGAGCCCATAACAGGCGACGAAAGTTTTTGGCTTAGAGAAGCGACTAAAAAACGAGGGAAAATAGTTTGGAGTGACAGCTACGCGGTGGATAGTGGCTGGAATAGTGAGGTAAGAGTAGTCTCTCTATTCCGAGTGCTCAATCTCTATAAGGACGTAACGACACCACTTGGTAATTTAACAATTCGACTAGATGAAAAAAACATTGTACAGTTACTCGAGAATGAGCAGTATCGTGATGAAGGGGCAGTATTTGTAGTAGGTCCAAACGGAGAGCAAATTCTTCAATCAGATAAAAATCTAACAACGCAATTAAACGCTAATGATATTATTTATAATATGAATAATAATAACGTAAGAGATTTGAAATATAAGACAGAACATGGCAGTTATTACACGTTTCTAAGGGAGATGGATGGAACCGATTGGACAATAGTAACCGCTATTCCAGAATCGGTTATTAACGAAAAGTTAATTAGTGTTCGTCACATGATGAATGGTGTGTTATTCGGCATATTGCTTCTACTTATTACTGCATTAATTGGATTTCAATATACAATTATTAATCCTATTCTGAGATTAAAAAATGAAACAACCAGGGTTATGATGGGCGATTTCAATGCTCGTGTTCCAGTAAGATCTAACAATGAAATATCGGATTTGAGTCGCAGGTTTAACAAAATGGTAGATACGATTCAAGAGTTGATAGATCACAAATATAAAATGGAAATTAGAGAAAGAGAATCTGAGTTGAAGCTAATGCATAGTCAGATGGATCCTCATTTCCTATACAATACGCTTGATACGATAAGGTGGACAGCGCGGTTAGAAAATGCAGAGCAAGCAAGTCACTTAATTGAGATGCTCTCTAGATTTTTCCGTTCAAGTATGAACAATGGTCATTATGAAACAACGCTTCTACAAGAAATGCAGTTTGTGCAGTCCTATCTCATATTGCATCAAGTAAGACTTGGTTCTAGGTTACATTATGGTTTGTTTATGGAATATGATTTAGCTGATGTTACTTTACCTAAGACGATTATTCAGCCTCTTGTGGAAAATTTTTTAATTCATGGTTTTATATCAAAATCTAAAAATAATTGGATAAGAGTCCATGCATATCGCAATGGTGAAGAAGTATGGATTGATGTTCGTGATAATGGCAAAGGGATTGATACGGATACGTTACAACATGTTCAGGCCAAATTAAGAAATCGTCAACAATCTAATGATAAAATTGGAGCTTTACAAAATATAAATGAACGTCTCAGAATTTATTTTGGCTCTGGAACTGGCATTGAATTTATTACTGGTCGTGAAGAGGGAACTTCGATAAGAATTAAGATTCCTTATGTCAATTCAAATGGTGGTGGATAATTCATGAATAGCCTATTTCATAAAACTTCTAAGGAAAATCAACAATTAAAACGATTGATCATCGTTGATGATGAACCAATTATTTGCGAAGGATTAAGAAAAACAATTGATTGGGGTCAACTCGGAATTGAAGTCGTGGACGTAGCCTATGATGGTGAAGAAGCTTTAAACATTATCCAATCTCAGCCAATTGATATCGTATTATCTGATATTCGAATGGATGGTATGGATGGTCTGAAGCTTGCTGAGCGAATAAGAGGGAACTATCCAAATATTAGAATTGTAATGATTAGTGGCTATGAGGATTTTGATTACGCGCGCAGTGCGATGAGACTTGGAGTGAGCGATTATTTATTAAAGCCAGTAGATATCGATGAATTGAAATCAGTCGTCATCCAGATCGTTGAAAGTATTAATGAAAAAAATATTGAAAGCAATATTGAAATAGGAAAAGATGATGAGTCTCTTTGGTTTAAAAATGCGATTCAACAAAATTTCTCTGATGAAGAAGTGGTACCATTAAGACGTTTGGTAGGTGCAAGTGGGACCTACAGAATTATTGCAAGTCAGTTAATGGATTACTATAAATACTATGGAACATTGAATAAAGAGGAAAAATGTAAGCTGCAGCAAGATTGGACAGAGCATATCCAATCATATTTGCAGGAGGCAGGGATGGAAACGATTATCTCATTTTATCATCCCAATGTTCTCTTCGTTTTTATATATGATAAAAAGCAAAGTGACAATTCTCTAAACTTAGAAAATAAGTTAAAGGAAATTTCAACAAAATGGAAACGCGAAAATGAAATGTATTTTGCTATATCTGAACCTTATCATGATTCGAAACAAACCTCTGCAATATGTGAACAGGTAAGAAAACTGCTTCCATACCATATGTTGCATGAGGGCACTGTTTTATCAGCTGAACACTGTGTGTTAATTGAAAGTATAAGAAAAGTAAATTGTGTTCATTCGGTTTCGCAAGAATGGGTAAGTCAACTAGGAAATATATTACATCGTCAGGATTGGGTAGAGGCGGAAAAAATGGTACGCGACTTTGTGAAAGTGTTAAGGGATAAAAAATATCTTTGCTCAGAGCTGGTTGCTATTTTCGAAGAGCATAAAGTGTTATTGAGACAACGACTTCACAACAACAGTTTTTCATTGGAACAATTGCAAGAAAATCAACAAAATATTGATTTGAATATACACAATACTTATACATCTGTTGAACAAGAGATTGTAGACGAAGTGCATCAATTATTTGAGTTAGTAGGAACACAGTGTAATAACAAAAGCTTTTGGATTGTAGAGAAAGCGATGAAATATGTTGCTGAAAATTATAGCGATGATATTAAAGCTTTTGAAATAGCATTATGGCTGAATATTACACCAAATCATTTCAGTAATATTTTCAAACAAAAGACAGGAAAGAATTTTAAAGAGTACATTAATGATGTTCGAATCAATCATGCAAAACGTCTATTAGCGGGTACGAATGATAAAGTTTTCGAGATAGCTGATCGTGTAGGATATAAAGAGTACAAATATTTTGTATCGGTATTTAAGTCGGTGACAGGAATGACACCGAAAGAGTATCGTTCAATTTATGTGAATGTATAACAATAACTCCCATAGATGTTTTCAAACCACAGAAAGGTGTAAAGTAACAACCGGTTGAATAGATCTGTGTTTACTATGTGGGAAACGCTTACAAAATTTCTATGCTAAGTTTATTCATTAGTGGATGCATGCTAAGTATGAATTGAAACGATTTGCATCAACAATAAGCCAGATTATTGGAGGAGCCAAACATGAGTAATATGGATAAGCGTTTATATAAAGGTAAAGTTGCTTTAAATGTGCTCACTAATTCTATTCAAAATGCAAAAGATATTTTTGCAGCTGCAGAAGGACATGTGTTAGTAGGTATTCTATCCAAAGCATATCCAGATGTGCTAAGTGCAGTAGCGGCAATGAAAGAATATGGCTTAGTAATTGATAATGCAGTATCGATTGGTTTAGGGGCAGGAGATAGCCGCCAAGGTGCTGTTGTAGCTGAGATCGTTAAACATTATGCAGGAGCACATATTAATCAAATATTCCCTGCTGTTGGTGCCACATCTGCCAATTTAAATAGTAGAAATAGCTGGATTAATAGCCTTGTATCACCGTGTGGCAAACCTGGTTTTGTAAATATATCGACTGGGGTTTTTAGTGGGCAACAAGAGGAAAAAGCAATTGTTCCTGTAAAAGCTGCGATTGCACTAGTGCGTGATATGGGTGGTCATGCACTGAAATATTTCCCAATGGGTGGTCTGAAATCTATAGATGAATATCGTTTGGTTGCTAAAGCATGTGGAGAAGAAGACTTTGCATTAGAACCAACAGGCGGCATTGATCTCGATAATTTCAGTCAGATATTAGATATTGCATTAAGTGAAGGTGTTCCACAAGTTATTCCACATGTATACACATCTATTATAGATTCAGTAACAGGTGCCACGAAAATTGAAGATGTTCAATTGCTTCTTGAATTGGTAAAAGAAGTGGTTGGTCGCTATGAGTAAGATCGCATCCTTCGGTGAAGTAATGATGCGTTTAGAGGTTCCGCGATATGCAACACTGGAACAAAGCAGTACATTACTTTATTCTTTTTCCGGAACGGGAGTTAATGTCGTTTCTGCTCTATCTCGTTTTGGTCATCAGGGTATTTTATGGTCTGTACTACCTCAAAACGCGCTTGGTGATGCTGCTATTTCATACTTGCGTCGGCTGGGAATTCAGACAGAATATGTCGTTAGAGATGGTAAGT